>NZ_JCAWFG010000106.1:0-20953 GCF_059740505.1 Camelimonas sp. FR25
TCCACACTCAGGCTGCGTCGACGAACCCGACGTCAGCGCCCCAGCGTCTGGGCGCATGGCGCAGGTTGTCGTTGCCTGGTGCGCCCCAGAGCGCCCCGGGTGACGACTGTCGGCCTGCTGCTGGTCGGTTGCAGGGCGCAGATCAGGTGCAGCATAACCGCCTGCCCATGCATGCCGCGCCGGTCACCCCCGGCGCGGGCGCGCTCATACGCTTCAGGTCTCGAACACCCGCCTTCAGGGCTGGATTTGGCTCGCCAGGGCTGATCCCGGTTCATGCAGAACGTCGTCTGGATTTGTATCAACAAAAAAGACGAACTGTGAGATCGGATGGCGGAGGGAGCGTCCTCGCAGTGTTTGTCCAACTATTTGAAAGCATGCAGTATTTTTCGGAGGGTCGGGTGCGGCCCTAGCGCCGGTCCTAGCGATAAAATTCATGTGGATTTTTGCTGGAACTAGTCGGCAGCTTTGCGCCCCATTTCGGTCGAACATGGTCCTTGGCAGTAACACTGGAAGGCGACATTCCTCTGTGCTCCAAAGTGTCGGAGTAAGGGGGGAAGGCGATTGGCTGCCTGCTTATTCAGCGTGCCTTTCCTGACGGCAATGAGCACATACCGCGCAATGTCCGCGAGCCGGCTGCCCTACAGCGGCATATTTGATGACTGTCAGATTTCCTGCCAAATCTTCCGATCCGACACCGGTCCGGCAAGCTCCGCTCGTCCAAAAGGTCCTGGTTTCCTCAAACATTGCTATCTATCCTCTTCAGCCGATCCGCGTCTGCGACGCGCATGTCTGCCTCCCTAATCTGCCGTTTTGTCAACGAACGCTGGTTGCGAAATACAGTCGGCAGAGAGGCCGTAGCTATGTGCTCTGGCCCATTGAATACGACTACGCCGCGAGAGTTCTCGAAATCGAGGTCGAGGAACAGCAGGTGATCGGCCTTCGTCTCCGTCTGACGGAACGCAGGTCCATTGCCTGTGCCTGTCGCTTTGACTTGGACGGTCCGGCCGTCCGGAGCATAGCCGTCTATGCCTGCCATCGATCTTGCATTGACCAGACGGATCCCAAAAAGTTCGACGGCAATTGCTTCGCCCAAGTCCCCGACGAGGTTACCGTCGAGCGTAAACTTAAGACCGACCGCCATGTAGTGATCGCGCAGCTTGTTACGCGCGGCGACGAGATCGGCGATAGCCAAGGGCAATTTGAATTCAAGCATGATCGTTACCGTGGAATAAGTTCTTCAAACGCTTTGGTCATCCAGTCCTCACGCTCACGGCCGTGCTGTTGCCAAAAATCATGAAGTCTGCCCCTGTCTTCCGTCGCGACCATCGGCTTGTCCAAATTCTCGAACACATCATGCTGGGGTATTGGGATTGGGTCAGCGAGCCATGGCTGGTATAGGAGACCTACCGCAATCGCATGATAAACACCGATAAGCAGGTAATGCGCTCTGGCGAAGTCGTCGAGTGCCATGCCGTTGCGCAGGTTGGCAGCCTGCGACCGAGAGAATTGGTCTGCCGCGTGCGCAATGGACTTGTGGCGCAACGCTAGGATATCCGCGAAGACCGGATCGTTAAGGCTGGAATTCATTCGCTCGAACACGGCGTCGTCGATAACGTCGTCGCGAGACCGCGCCAGCGGATCTTTCCCAGACAACCTGTCGAATTCTTCATGCAGCCTCCCAGCCATGAAGCGTTGCGACTGGCCGTTGTCCAACCACATGGCCGCATGGGCGTTCTCGATGGCAGGTGCAGGAGATATCGCCCGTATATTCTCGTAGCTGTACGGCAATCCGTCGCGCGCAACGAATATCTCCCGCGTGAGCAGGCATTTATTCGCCTGGATTTCATCGACTAGTCGGCGGATCGAGTTGACCTGCTTTTCCGGCGTTCTCCCGCCCCGCTCGATCAAGCGAGAGATCGCGATGACCTGTCCCGCAACGTATCCTCTGTCGAGCAGAGAAGCGACGATGCCGGATGTAGCCGCGTCGCCGCGGTCCATCGAGAGTCGACGCGCCTCGTTGAGCGAGCGCCACTTCGCGTCCTCGTCCATCATTGTAAGGATCTGCTGTGTCACGGAATTCTGTTCGTCGCCATTGAGAGCGTCCATCCAGGCATCGGCCTTTGTCCGATAGTCGATGAGCAGCTGAATTTGAACGACGTCACATTGATCTACAGCTGTTTTCCAATTTCTCGAATTCATTCCATACCTCGTGGAGCAAAGTATCGCAGAGCGAATCCTAAATTAAATTAGCAGTGCTCAAATTGGAGTTTCGAACGTGGCGCTATCCCGAAATACAATACTCCACATCGAGGCGGACCACGCCGAAGATGCGACCCTTCAGGAAGTGAAAATTTCAGGAGAGATTTACAAATCTGTAGCGGCAACAAGGCGGTCGTTCGCGGAACAGCTGCTAATCGAGCATTGTCGCCCCCAGCCAGACGGACAGCTTGCGGCCCCGTAGCGGCCCGGCAATTCGCGATGGGTAGCTGCTTGGCAGCAATGCGCCCCGTTCCGGTCGGTAATGGTGCCTTGCAGGAATATCAGCAGCCGCCATTCCACTCTGTGCCTCCACACATCAGGAATGGGGTGGGAATCTATCCGCCCGGTAGCGACCTGCCAAAGTCAGCTTGGTGCCAAAGCGGACGTTGGCCGAGGTCCCAAGCGATAATGGGACCGGCAGACGCGCGGGTTATCGGCTCTTGGCCATTTGAACCAGCTCGATATCCCGCACCGCGGCATCTCGTTCTTTAGCCGTGAACACCGCGTCATTCCGGTAGATATCCTTCGCAGGGCCATACTGACCCACCTCGACCAAGTAACGCGAATTTAACTCCAAATAGGCCCGGTAATTGGTTCTCCGCTCCCCGGGAGCTGTAGCGTTGACCTTGTCCTTGAGCCAGCCTATTACTTCTGCGGCTTGTGCCCAATTTCCATCCTCCAATAAGACATTTGCGTAAATGCGACGAGGCTCGAAAATGTTCGGTGTTCGAGAGATGGCATCCATAGCAAGTTTCCTAGCACGCCCCCTATCTCCACCGACTAGTTCTATCTCTGCCTCGCGCGTGGTGTAGAATGAACGTCCACCTTCATTTCCGACGCCACTCAGCACTTCCATGAGGCCCCTCACCTCCTCACTATCCTTGACCTTCTCACCCAGCTTGCGGGTGAGAACGGCAACAAGAATGTCCAAAACGTAGGCATTGCTCGACGAGATGCTGAAAGCTTCGCGCGCATAGTACTCCGCGTCGTCCAGTTTACCTCTCGATAGGCAAACTGCCGCCAGCTCCCTCGCCGTCGCATAGTTTCCTGGCGACAGGTCATAGGACTCTCGAAAGTATTCTTCGGCCGACGGAAGATGCCCCTTCATGCGTTCATTGAAGCCTTTCAGGAATGCAACATTGCTGCGAGACCATTTATCCGACGCGACATTTGATAGTCGAGCGATGCCCGCCGCGAAAGTCGCTGTGTCGCCGATCCTAGCAGCAGAGAGACACATGAACCGGGAGGCTGCCACTAGTGCGGCGCGAGTTAGTCGGTTGGCCGACTTTACGGCTTCCTTCGAGAGTCGAATGCACTCTTGATAGTGCTTCTGGTCGTAATGACGTTTCGCCATCCGCACGTAGTGGGACGGGAGTAGGAAAACGCTGGCGTACGTATCGTTGCCGACTTCTATCGACGACAGCACAGCAGCATCGATGAGCGAGATCGGTGCAGTGCCCTCGTCCAGCCTTAGAGCCAGAGTCTCCGCCAACTTGCCGAGCGCCGCCTTACGCTTGTCTTCCGGAACGGCCGCGCGTTTGTCGCGCTCAACGGCAGTACGCATTACCGGGGAAACGGAAAACTCGTCCCCCGAGTGTTCTAAAATGTGCAATTGGGTCAGGCGCAGCACACTATCGGCCGCTGCCGCAGACTCCAGAGCCAACGCCTCGACTATCGCTTGAAAATCGAGTGCAGGGATATACTTCAACAGTCCCAACAATTCCGCTTCTGTTGCACTAAGCTCGATACGCCCGAGGTACTCAGAAGATCGACGGTGCTTCCACTCGATGAACTCGCTAGGGCTCGCAAGGAACGGCGCGAGCCCCATGTACACCACTTGTTGCACTATCTGGTAGAAGTTATACGGATGGCGGTCAGATAGCTCGACAAGGTCGGAGATTTGCTCAGCAGTTGCTGAGATCCCTGCGTCGCGCAGAAGCCGTTGGGCCAAACGAACCGCTTCTTCGCGAGTGAGAGACTTAACTGCACAGAAAGCGATATCGCCCTCAGAACGACGGGCCCTGAAAGGTACCATCCGTGGCGAAATTATCGATACGGGTGGGTGAGGACGGGTCTCAAGATGATCGAGAATCATGGAGATCTCGCGATATGGTGCACCGCTATCATCGAGGACACCACCTGAATCTACTATGAAGGACGACTCACGGGATGCGAGGAGCGAGTTCAGTAGCGCCGCTATCTGGCGAGCCTTTCCAACGGCATCCGATGCACCAAACGCATGTAGGCGAGTAGTCAATTCACGTGCCGTCATAGCCGGTCGGACAGCAGAAAGCGCCTTCCGAAAGATTTCATCGTGTCCGTCAAACTCTTCAATCTTGATTGACGGAAAGGCTAACCCGACCTGCGGATACTGATTTTGAAAGAATTTCTTGACTAGCGTTCGGCGACCCGTTCCAAAATTGCTCGATACGTAGAGCGCTTTCTGACCGGGTCGAGATGGGTCAATGACTTGGCTCTCAAGCTCCTTGAGGGATTCCTCTCGCCCGATGAAAGGATGCGAGAATTGATCGTCGGTGGAAGCTGCAGCTACCAAAGCGCCTTGCACCAGCCAAGCAGCCGACTCTAGGCTGGGCACTCGTCTTACGATTGAAAATAGCTTGACGTCCTCAGAGGCCATGGCAAAGGCGTGTTCGTCAATACAGATGGCTAGAAATCGCTTCACATGCCCGCGAGCGAATAACTCAGTACCGAGTAGAATCTCAAATTGAACGTATGGCGCGGTTACCGAGTCCGCCGACAAGAACAGAACGAATAGATCGCAGCGCTTCAGCGCTTCAGCGATTACGCTGGAATTAAGCAATCCTGCGTCAAAGGTCTGCGAGTCGAGCTCGTATGTGCCAGGCTTCAGCAGCTCGGCAACTCGCTCGACGAAACCCTTGTCTTTCGACGAATGAGAAAGAAATGCGCGCATAGTTCGCCCCCGTTGCTGATATGTTTTCGTATGGGGCGGCAGCAATGTCCAGCGGTGAGCGTGACGTGGTAATCCCCCCATTTTTAATCGGGCACATTCGTAGAATTCAGGCAGACAGGAAGCCCGGGTGGCTCAAAAAGGCTATGGCGTGGCTTGGGCGCAAGTGACCATGGCTTCGACTCCGGTTGCCCGTGGGACCTGAAGCGTCACGGCCAACCATTTTTTATGCGTTGGGCGTACTCCAAGGGAACAGTGTGAGTACGCAACAGCTGGGTCGAAATGGATCTCCTTTCGCCTTAAAGCAAGGCGCGACTACAGCCCATGGCGGGTGATTCGAAGAGGTGCTGGCATTGAAGAAACTCGGGCGCAACGATCCTTGCTGGTGTAATTCCGGAAAAAAATACAAGAAATGTCACCTGGACCGGGTCAATCAGGAAAAAGACAACCCGTGGGATGCCGTCGCGGTAAACAAGAAAGCATTTCACAAGAAGAAATGCGCCGCCCACAATACCGGTCTCGGTATTTGCGAAGGCCGCGTCATCAAGGCCCACACGGTCTCGCGCGGTCCGAACCTAGCCAAGATCGCACGCAACGGAAAAGTGGTACGATACTCCGCCGAGCCATCCCTAATGAGGAAGAACGGTGGAAAAATAGCACCGTCTGAGGTCGGTATATCTGACGCTTCTGTGTTTTACGGGTTCTGCGCTCACCATGACCGCACGCTCTTCTCATGCATCGAGAATGAGGTATTCACTGGTCGACCTGACCAGTGTCTCGCAATTGCCTACCGAACAATGAGTAGGGAGTATTACGGGAAGCACGCGAGCAGCCACATACGAGAGACGTTGCGGGGTGCAGACAAAGGGCGCTCGCTGCCTGACCAGGTTCAACTCCAGACAGTGCTGGATCTCATCGACCAAGGCAACGAGTTAGCAAAGAAGGACCTGCAGGGCACCCACGACAAGCTCACGAAGGCCATGGTCGAAAAGACCCCTAGCGTACTGAAGTCGACAATCATCGAATTCGAGGGCACCCTACCATTCATGGTGGCAGGGGCTTGGTCGCCATTCACCGATTTCTTCGGGAATGAGCTCCAGAAGGGCTATGTCGAGGAACAATTGGAGCAAGTTTTCATTTCGAGTTTCGCCGACGCGACTTGGAGTAAGGTTTGCGTGTCGTGGTTGGACGGCCCGAAGGCCCCCGGCAAAGTTATTGCTGATCAACTCCGCGGCTTAGAGGACGAACAGCGAGCGAGCGGCTGCCTCCAGCTCTTCGCGAAGCATATCGAAAACATTTTCTATTCACCCGAATGGTTTGAGACGCTTTCCGTCGTTGAACGCGATCATCTGTACAAACTGATGATGAGTGGCGTTGACACGCTTGGTAGCGTTCCAAACGCTGAAATGAGGCTCGATCTGAAGTTCGGTCTGACTGGAAACTCGCGCATTTTCCTTCCACCTAGTGGAGGTTCTGCGGCTTCACCTTGAGCCTGTCGATATCAAGTTCTGGTAGGTGGACATCCGGTGAATCACCAAATGCGCGATGCCTCATGCCCTGTCACAAGGCTGGGGTCTTTAGGTCCCGCGATGGCTTCTTTCCGTGATTCGCCGACCCCAAGCTGCCATTCCGCTTCCGGCCCCAAAACAGTCAGGCAACAGTCCGCCGATATCGCTATTGAATGGCTCATCGGCGGCCCAGCCGGCACGAGCCGACAGACCCCGAAATTCCAGTTCTAACTGGGCTGGAAACGGGGGCAGGCTCAAATCCGACCCACAGATTCCAGTTTTAACTGGCCTAGATTTGGGGGCATGCTCAACAGACCCCAAAACTCCAGTTTTAACTGGATTGGAAATGGAGGCAGGCTCAAAAGAAGAACCAGCTCTGAATCTCGCGCGTGTTTCATCCAGATTGTCGCGCTATACTAATGGCCGGCTTAAGGCATTCATTGATCAAATCCCGAAGGACAATGCCGTGATCCCGTTGCGGGCGCGCAAGGTCGAATGTTGCCACAAAAAGTGCCTCTTCGGAGTCGCGCGCTGCGATGGCATAGCGCCGACGGAGCGGATCAGGCGGTAAATCTGCATGATGCGGGTAGAGCAGCATGACGTTAGGGCAGTCGTATAGCTGGCCATAGGCCATTAGCTGATACACGTCCGCTTGACTCATGCCTTGCTTAGGATCCTCAAATTGAGGGGTCATACGTTTCCACTTGGTGTCGATGATGAGTACGATCTGTTGATCTTGCCGGATGATAAGGTCCGGACGAGTTCGGAACCGGCCCGTGTCGGCCTCGTAGAGACAGTCGCGGTACCCACCCTGTGGCGTGACGCGCAAACCCTCACCTGCAAGCGCACGCGAGAGGGTCTTAGCAATATACTGCTCGAACAGAACATTCATCTCGAAGAGCAGTGAATGCCCGTCGATGTTTCCTGCGCTCGTCTGCTGATGTCGGTCCGCGAGCAACAGTCGCGCGATCGACATGAGATCACGCCAGCGCCTGTTCGTACGATCGAGGATGATCCGGTCCCACTGAAGTGCATTGGGAGGAACATAAGCGACTTCCGTATACACGAAGGCCAGTTCCCGCAGAGCTCGCTGGTTATCGGGCGCTACAGCCAAGCGTGAAAGCTTAGTGATCGCTGCGCGCATCACCTGATTGAGTAGAATATCTGGCGAAAGCGCGTCGAAACGGCATGCAAGTTTTTGGGGAGAGATCGCAAGGGTGGAGAACTGCCGGGTCACGTCCAGACGCCCTCGCAAGGCAGGGAGGTCGTCCTCATTCTCGAGATAGTGGCGCGGGATACCCTGCCGAACTGCGTCAGTGAGTCTGGCGCAAAAAAGCCGAATGAGGCACTCCAGCACCGTATCCCTCTGCCAGCTAAGCTGTGTCAGTTCTCTAACTTCAAGCGGTAAATCGTGGACTACCGCTAGCATGTGAATCAGTCTACTGCGCAGCGTGGCATTCGAAATACTCGTTTCACAGCTGCCTTCGATCTTCGGCAGAATCTCGATTTGACAACCGGGTGTAGCGATCACACCCACAACACCACGCGCGCGCAGCCCCTTGCGGCCGTGCTCCAGCACGCCTTCTCCATCTCGGCCGGAAAATGCCGAGGCCTGCGCCACCGCTACAATGCGGTCCGCTTCCGCTTCAGGAATCGAAACATCGTCCGTCCCATAGCCGATGCGCTCCCATTCGCGTATCGTGCGGCTAATCATCCGCCTGCAAGCCCTCGGTAGTCGAATCCTTCGCTTTCCGAGCGCACTTCCCAACGGAACCTCGTCGCGCCTCCGAATTCGATCCCAGGCGGTGCCTTGAGTACCGAGCGCTTCAGAAAGCTGCCGGAAATCGCTCCATCATGGGATTCGAGATCACCCAGCACCGCTGCGATCTTTGCCCAGTCCTCGAAAAAATACTCGGCTAGAAGTGGGATTACCTTGTGGCGCATCACTTCATCGACATCAGCGCGCGAAGTGCAACCTGTAAAATACGCGTGCCCTATCTGATGTTCACGGTCGTGGAGATACTCGATCCGCTCGTTAATGAGCGCAAGAACACGCGGTAGATCAATCCCGCATTTCTTGGCAACGGCAGTGAGAACAGACGGGTCAGGCATTATCTCCAAGAAGGTGAACCGCCGTCGCAGAGCGGTGTCGAGGAGCGCTATCGAACGGTCGGCGGTGTTCATGGTGCCGATGACGTGCAGGTTAGGAGGCACTCCGAATTCATCACCCGAATACGGCAGGCGAACCTTAAGTGCATTGGGCTGATTTAGCCGCTTATCGGGTTCGAGAAGAGTGATGAGTTCGCCGAAGACCTTGGAAATATTGGCCCGATTGATCTCGTCAATAATCAACACAAACGGATCAGGATCATTTACCCCATCCGTCCGCTGACTGTTTATGTAGCGTTCAAGAGCGGGAATGTTGAGTTCGCTTTCGTAAAGCAAATAGATTGACTGCTGCATAAAGCGACGACTGTAGATCTCACTTACCGGGACCCCGTCTCGATCCAACCAAAGCCAACGCACAGCGCGCCTATGGGCGTAGTCACCCTCAGGGCGAGGACAAAACTCGTAATCACCTGTGAATTCGCCGATCGCCCGAAACCGTGAATTACCCTTCGACACGATGACGATGTCGCCCTTACGGACCCAGTTACGGAACCTGAAGGGCATCTGTACTGCCCCAGACCGGGGCTCTACATCGGCGTAATCGCCACCTTTGGTCTTGCATGCCTGGAGAATGGCTTCTCGGCTCGCGTATTTGTCATCGCGCCAGTCGATATCTGCGAAGCCAAGAACCGTATAACCACCTTCAATAGCTTCCTCAAAGAGGTGCGCATCCTCTGAGTTGCCTGCCTCACCAATCGACATCTTAAAAATCTGTCGACCTGCGGTGCTGATCGCGCTTTCGCCTGATGGGCGCCCCCGGCTGGATTCGGCGCGTTTTGCGATGCGACGAAAGATCCCCGGAACGGTTTCCAGACGAAAACCTGCTGAAGTCGTCGAATCGCCTTCCTCTGAACTGGTCATTGGTAGCCGACCTTCGACAAAGTCCTCGTATGACATCGATTGGTGGAAAGTGATGAACTCAATACGACCTGCCGCCATAAGCGTCTGATAGGTCGCCATAAGCGTTGCGCGGTCCTGCGGTACTGGCTCACCACACAGCCGCACTGCTTCAGCCGCGGTCCTGAAGGTTTTCCCCGTTCCAGGGGGGCCATAAAGAATGAGGTTCATAGACGGCGTTTCCTTCTTCGTCTCAGCACTTGTTCTGCCACCTCCTTTTAAATCCGCTGTGTCGACGACGCAGTCTTGTGGTGGAACGCCGATTGCCTGCGCGATCTCGGGATCGAGCTCATACCGGACCAGTTTGTCTCCACCGTAGGTCAGGTAGTTCGCGGATCCACCCGAGAAGGCCTTGACCCGCGAGGCCAGCCCCTCAATCAGCATTGCACGGGCAACCTCGCGAATGTCTTGGGTTTCATCAGATTCGTCTACGCTATTTCCTGCGCCTCGCGGCTTGATGCGGAAGGCAGAGATTCCGGTCGACCGATTTAAGTTCCTGACCGGCCGGTAGGACTCTCCAACTGAGTCGAAAAGGACGAACGAGCGATCGCAGCTGGGCAGCGGCAACTCCCCGACCATGAAGCGAAATACGGTAGCTGGACTCTTCTCGGCTCCCAACCGGCTGGGTGGAGGAACCCGCGCCAAGTCCCGAAACTTCTGCCCGGCGAGGGCTTGGCAGATATTCGGCCATCCCTCATTTAGCCCAAGGGCCGAATTCACATCGCGTACAAGCACGTCGACGTGCTCACGCCCGTCCTCAACCGCCGGTTCGATGTAATGCTCTAAAACAAAGTGCCGTATGCGGTCGGCATCCTTGAATGCACCCGGAGGGTCTCCCGCTAGAAACCGTCCATACTGACCGAGCCAAGAAACCCAATTTGAGAGTCGTTTATACGGCCTCTCGGAATCGGGCATCAGAAGCCGGTAATCGTGCCCACCAGCACGAGCGTCTTCACGCATCTTCCGAAGACGGTCGCGCAACGCTTCGAACCTGTCCGCCATCCAAACTTCGTCGAGGTCTTGATGCAACATGCCGAGAGCGCTGAGATTCCGTTCGATGGTTCGGACAGCATAAGCGCGTGAATTGCGTCCAGCTTCCGTTTGGGCTCCGCCCTGTTCAAGCCATGTCCTGAATTCGTTTTCTTTATTCATTTCTCAATCGCGCCGCCTGCCACCATTGAAACGACACCCTGCCGAACGATGACGCCTTGTGCGAGGGATCTCACAACACCGTCAACCACAGATGCTATCACTCCGAATTTACCCGTAACTGAAATCCGGCTTGAAGTTGGATATGGACTATTCGGCAAGCGGTGTGGAGTGGCAGGTATCCGAATGTCGTTGCCTTAAACCGGTCCGTCCGGAAACGGCCCCGTTCCGTTTCCCTCTTGGCCAAACATGGCCGAGGAGAAATGACATGGGCTACTCACAATATGATGCAGCAGCACGTGGGCGCGCTGCATGGAATGCAGGAAAGGCGGTCGGGGCTAAGCGCCCTCTGACGCAGAAGCAAATATGGGCAATCCGCTTCTTCCTGGATCGGGAAGGTCGGATTCGAGATCGCGCACTTTTCGACCTTGCCATCGACAGCAAGCTTCGCGGCTGCGATCTGGTCAAGATCAGAACGGGAGACTTGGTAACCGGTTCGGAGATCCGAACGCGAGCGATGGTTGTGCAACAGAAGACGGGGCGTCCGGTCCAATTCGAACTAACCAGCGATGTGCGTGCCAGCCTGCTGGCGTGGCTCGAAAGGCGGGGCGGAACGGTCAATGACCATGCATTCCCGAGCCGGATCAATCATGCCCACCATATGAGCACCCGGCAATATGCCCGTCTGGTTGACGAATGGGTCACTGCCATTGGTCTTCGAACAGCGGACTATGGCACCCATTCGCTACGTAGAACAAAGGCTGCGATGATCTACAAGGCGACCGGTAACCTGCGCGCCATCCAGATCTTACTCGGACATACCAAGATCGAGAATACCGTGCGGTATTTGGGGGTCGACGTTGAAGACGCGCTCCTCTTGGCAGAACGAACTGAAATCTGACGCTGGAGCGGTCATCTGCGAGCAGCGGATGACCGCTTCACACAATGGCAACATTGCGCTTGGAGCGCTGAAGGGGGGTGGTTTGCAGACTGTGGGGTGCGGTGACGGTCCGCAGCAATAGCAGGCAGTCCGTGGGCCGGGAGCGACAGCGTCGCGCACCTTACTGGCCGCGTAGGGATGCTAGGCGAGCTTTCCTGCGGTGAAATCACGTGCGAGTGCAATAAAGGCCTGGAAGGCGGCTGAGGAGTTGCGGCGATTATAGTAGTAGAGACACAGCGGCTCGAGCGGCGGCGCCCAGTTTTCGAGAATGCGCACAAGGCGTCCCGCAGCGATATCTTCGCGGACATCGGACTCCATAAGGTAGCCAATCCCCAAACCGTTCGTGATCGCGATCCGCGCCAGCGATGCCTCATCTAGTGTGATGTGGCCGTCAACGTCGAGCTGCAGCTCTTCACCCTCTTTTTCGAACCGCCATCGGAGTACGGCCCCATCGGGGAGCCGCCCGCGAACACAGGGGTAAGACAACAGATCCCGCGGCACTTGGGGGATGCTCCTGTCTTCCAGGAAGCCGGGGGATGCGACGACCGCGATACTTCGCGCTTGGCCCAACGGTATGGCGATCGCATCGCTGGGCACCAAGTCCTTGCTGCGCACACCCAGATCAAAGCCCGCCGCCACGACATCGACAAGCCGCCCTTCCGTAACGATGTCGATATGAACCTGCGGATAGCGCTGGAGATAGGTCAGCACCAGAGGCGACATGATCTCGCGCGCGGCTGTCGCAAAGGCATTGATACGCAAGGTTCCAGATGGCGTCTCCTGTTGGGAGCGCGCCGTGTTCATCGCTTTTTGGATGTCCTCTAGCGCTGGCTTGATCTGTGCAACGAAGATCCTCCCCGCATAGGTAAGCGCGACACTGCGGGTCGTGCGATTGAATAACCGCACGTCGAGCTCGCGCTCAAGCTTGCCCACTGCGTTGCTGATCGCCGTGGTCGACATGCCGAGTTCGACAGCGGCGGCACGAAACGAGCCGCACCGAACAATGGCCAAAACCGCTTCGAGTTCGATCAGTGAATGACGCACCATTATCCCGATTTCCGTGACACCCTATGTTGAGTTGTCTCGATTATCAGGGGAAAAGTCCATCACTAAGTTGGCGTCATCACCAACAGGGAGATGACTAATGTCGCTGAACTTAGCCAAGCCAATCGCGGACTTTATCGACGCAAACGCCCGTCTCGACATCGAGGGCATGATGAAGCCGTTCTCGCCCGATGCGGTCTTCATCGACAACGGCAAACATTTCGAGGGAGAAGCGGCGATCCGCCATCTGCTCGAGAAAGAAGTGCTTCCGGTAAAGGCGATTTTTAGGCCTGAAACGGCACGGGAAGAACACGGTGAAGTCGTGCTTGAAGGCCCCGGTCACGGCGACTTCCCGGGCAGCCCTATCCACTTTACGTATCGCTTCACGCTGGCTGAGAACGCCATCAAGACCCTGAAGGTTTCTGTATGAGTGTCGAGGCAAATCCCACCGAGTTCGCCGGAAAGCGCGTGCTCGTCAGCGGTGGCACTAAGGGTTTGGGCCGCGCCACCGTCGAGCGCTTTCTGGCCGGCGGAGCCAGTGTTGTCACCGCCGCCCGCACCATTAGGGATCCGATCAAGGGCGTTGAATACGTCGAGGCGGATCTGACCACTACAAAAGGTGGTGAAACGCTGTTCAAGGCAGCGCTTGAGCGTTTCGGCGGCATCGACATCCTTGCCCATGTGATCGGTGGTTCGGCTTCCCCGGCGGGTGGCTTCGCCGCGCTGACAGATGATCACTGGCTTGCCGAGCTTAACCTCAACCTACTGGCGACAGTTCGGCTCGATCGGCTTCTGATCCCGCAGATGCTAGAGCGGGGCGCAGGAAATGTCGTGCACATTACCTCGATCCAGTCGGTGCTGCCGCTGCCTGAATCGACGACAGGCTATGCCGCCGCGAAGGCGGCGCTCAGAACCTACAGCAAGTCGATCTCGAAAGAGGTCGGTCCCAAGGGCGTGCGGGTCAACTCGGTCTCGCCGGGCTGGATCATGACCGAGGCCGCCGGCGACTTTCTCGAAATGTTGCGCGATGCCAACGGCGGAACGATCGAGGACGCGCGGCAGTCCGTGCTGGGTGCGCTGGGGGGCATCTCGATCGGCCGTGGAGCCGAGCCAGAAGAGGTGGCCGACCTCATCGCCTACCTTGCCTCCGACCGCGCTGCTGCGATCCATGGCGCTGAGTTTGTCATCGACGGTGGTACGATTAGGACGGTCTAAGGGCAACTCCCCGACGCTGCCGTAGACGGGACCGCCGGGCGCTGACCCGATCCCAAGCGCCAAGGGATCGGCGGCCGGTCATAGGCAGATCCTGACTGCCTTTGAACGGCCTAAATGGGGTCGGCTGCGGAACGGCGGCATTCACAGCATTTCGCTCGCAACCAGACGTGCCGCTTCCGGCCCCGGAGCTGCCATGCGCACCACGCTACTGTTCCGTTATGCCGGCTAGAGGCCCAAGGCTGCCTCCGCCTGCCTCACAGCTGCCGGATCGAGGCCCTTTAACACTGATCGGGCAAAGCGCGCTGAAGTCCATTTCCACACGCCAAGCGACCTAGCCATGAGTGCCAGCACCACGGTAGAAGCGCCGCGCCCGGGGCCGCTTAGCGCTAGGACCTCTGGAAGTTTCGCCGCTTCACGCACGGGATTGGCGATGTATGGAGGCAACTGGCTCAGGTCCCCTAGGCGGAGCGCCTCCGGGGCATGGGCCCAGTCAATACGCCCGGCGAGTGCGGCAAGAGATGGTTTTCCCACGTCGGTGCCGATCCGGGCAAGGGAGTACAGGACGCCCGGTATTGCCTCCATCGCACCCGGGGACATCGAGTACAGCCGTGCCGGCTGATTTTGGCCGACATTGCGAAGCGAACACAGCGCCGCCACTCCGGACCCGCTTGCAGCCATCAACGGTATCTTGCGGCACGCGGGGAGTTCCTCCTGGGCCTCGCCAGCGGCATCGACCATGACCAGGCTGGTGAGGTGGCAGACAATGCCATGATCGACCGCTACGACTGATGCCTGCTCTTCTGATAGTCGGGGTAATGCCACCGCTGCAGCCAGGGCACCGACAGCATGGGCAAAGGGGGCCGGCTCAACAGCATCCTTATCCGCGGACCATTCTGCGCCTACCAGCGCGCCGCCGATGGAGATCGAGACCTGTGAGGGCGGCCATGAGCTCACTGCAAAATCGATTGGCCGCCGGCGGGCCGAGGCGATGGCAGAGCGCACGGCATCAGCCGGATCGCTGTCTCCAGTCGCAAGGAATATCTCACCGCCGGTGAGCGCCGCAAGGCGCCCGACGTTAGCCTCCAGCGCGTCGTCACCGACCAGCACCACCGTGAACCGCCGTCCACTATTGGCGAGCGCCTGAACGTCGAGCGCATGGCTCAGACCGTCGGTGACTACAATAATCTCCCGCGCCGCTGAACCGGCCAGCGCATATTCAATGGCCGTGCCGATCTCGGTACCGCCCTGAGGCTGACCCAGTCTTTCTATGGCTTTGGCCAATGAGACTTCTGCCTTCGAGACGCGCTCGCACGTGTGGTCGAACTGCCAGAGCTCTATCCGATCACCGGGATGCAGAGCCCGCGCCGCCTCTGCGAGGCCAGCCTTGACCGCTTCGTGTTTGGACAATCGACCGCCCGGGCCTAGCAGGGAGGCTGCGCTTCCCATGGAGCCAGACCGGTCAACCAGAACCGCAGCGTCGATATCCGCTCCCTCGATGGCATCAGGCGCGACAGAGACAGTCGCGATTCGTCCGTCAGCCGCACTGCCGCGGCTCACCCCCCAGACATCGCCCGTGACCTCGATATCCACGGGCGCATCCAGCCGAAGCCTAGTCTGCCCCTCAGCCAGGCCACGAACCCTGACGTCTGCACCGCCTGCGTCGACCTCAATCTCCGCTTCATGGGTCACTTGCGGTGAAGTGATCAGGTCGTCGGCGTCGCCGAGCGGCGAACAGCCATAGACATCCCCCAAAGTGGTGGGGATCCGGAGAAGTGCCCTGGTCCCGCCCTGGGACTGCAGCGGCATGATCCAGCGATGGGTGACGGTGATCTCGGCTCCCGGCGGGATGTGGCCGATCGACAGCATATGCACGCCGCGAACCAGTTCCTCGTGCAGGATCGACAACCGGCCCTCGTCGATGCCCTGCTCATAAGTCTCCCGCGCTACAGTCCGCGGCTCAGCACGGGCAAGTAGTGTGCGTCCCCCGATGTCCGCGGAGAGGTGGCACAGCGTGGCGTGGATCGGCACCGGGAAGGTGATGGTCGTCTCGATCGAGGTGTCCGCGCTGTTGCGGAAGCGCTGCTCACGGTTCACGAGAGCCAGCCCGCCGCGGATCGTGACCCGCATGCGCTCCCCAATCAACGGCGTGCCGGAGTGAGCCGGGCAAATTCCGCTCAGGTGCTGGGCGACGACTTGCGAGGTTTCATAGGGGCTAAGCATCCGCGCCATCCTCCGGAGCGATCAGGTCGAGGGCCTGTTTGAGCGAGTGAAGTATCTCGTCCGGCTTAGGTGGCCGGACGATTTTCTGCGGATCGATGATCAGGGTGATCCCCGGGGCGACCTGCACGGGCACGCTGTCACGCGCCGTTCCCGCCACAATTTCCTTCACCCGCGAGGCGGACAGGCCAAGCGCGCGCAATGACAGGTAGCGCCGGATGCCGCTGAGGTGATCTTCGCCATAGTCTGCATTTGCCCGACCGCCGCGTGGCGGTGGAATGACGCCCTCTGCGACCAGAAACCGGACAAAGCGCGCCGTGACGCGTTCGTCCTCTGCGCTGGCGATCAGGTCTTTCATGATCACTTGGAAACGCCTTTTGACAGTACGTGTGTCAATATCTAGGGGCGGCGCAGTCGGGCGTCAATCTGTTTTGACACTAAAATTGTTATAACGGCGGGGCGCTATCTGTCGCCAGCCGACATACCGACTTGTCTGAGGCTGCGGCGGAGCAAATCCCAACGTCGCAGTCGCCAGCATGCGCCTGCCGGGTCATCCGTGCCCTCAAGAGCGCAGCCGTTGGGTTGGTCGCCGCTATGCCGCTGAACCAACAGCTGACTTCGCCGAGGCTGGAAGACTCGAAAGAGCTGGCGATTTCGGATCTGTACTGAGAGACTGAGCTGGCGGGGGGAGGCGTCGCTGGCTAACCAACTAGATGCCGCGAAGCCAACGGGGGGAAGTTCGTGGGCGGTTTCCTTGAGTTTCAGCCGACGCGCCAAAATTACTGGCGTGCCATCATCCTGTTCGGTCGCAATGTAGCCTCGTATAAATTTGCGCTCGCGCAGAGTCTCTTGGAATTGCGTGACCGGGGCAGCGACTTGGTGCGGATTGATGACCTGGCCGAGCCATTCGCGCGCCATCTTTGCGGGCATCTGGCGCTCGCTCCCAAACAGTCCACCTCACCCAGCAGTCGTTTCCTGAAGGCCTGCAGCGATTTCAATCAGGGGGCGCTATCGAAAAACGATCTCGTTCTCGTCACTGCACAGCTCGGCTTCAACCACGTCCTTGACGCGTTTCAC
The DNA here is from genome assembly GCF_059740505.1 of Camelimonas sp. FR25. Lineage (NCBI taxonomy): Bacteria > Pseudomonadati > Pseudomonadota > Alphaproteobacteria > Hyphomicrobiales > Chelatococcaceae > Camelimonas > Camelimonas sp. FR25. Next base: position 17,405 of record NZ_JCAWFG010000106.1, read on the forward strand.
GTGGTGAACCAGCATCCCGTCGATCTGCGTTTCTTTATCGACGAGAGGAAGGAGAATGGGGGAATTCGGCTGACAGACGACATGCTTCATCTTCAGTCGGATGGGGATGTCAAAGACTTGGAGCGCGAGGTTGAGGGGCGTTGGCGGCTGGTCGAAACGGCCTGGGATCTCGGAGTATCCCGCCACCTCGTCATGATCGACCATGATTCTGCACTCCAGATGTTCACAACCTTGCGGGCCACTCGCAGGGTTCCGGTGACATCTTCGCGAAGCGCGCTCAATGGTTACCAGAAAGGGAGATGCTTCTACTGCTTCGAGCCGATCTCAACTGATCCGGCGGGTGACCGCTGCGCCGACGTCGACCACTTTCTTCCCCATGCGGTTGGAAGCATCCTCGAGGGGGGCTACGTCAATGGCGTGTGGAATCTCGTCTTGAGCTGCCGCGAATGCAATCGGGGGCCGGAAGGGAAGTTCGCCCTTGCCCCGTCCCTGATACTACTTGAACGACTGCACACCCGAAATGAATTCCTGATAACGAGCCACCATCCGCTTCGTGAGACGCTGATCGCGCAGACCGGGGCTACTGCGCAGGAGCGGAGGGCATTTCTGCAAGCGCGTCACAGCGAAGCTATAGCTGTTCTCATACACACGTGGGAGCCCCGGATAAGGGCGGAGCGAGCATTTTGACATCCTCATCCTACTACAATGACAATGCGGATGCGTTCATCGCGCAGACAGTCCATGCGGACATGTCTCCAATTTATGCCCGCTTTCTTGCGCATATTCCCCTTGGTGGTGCCATCATAGACGCTGGTTCAGGCTCTGGACGTGATGCTGCTTGGTTCCGGGCGGCAGGCTATGATGTCGAAGCCTTTGACGCTTCGCCCGCGATGGTTCAGGCGACGCGCCGACATGCCCAGGTTCCCACTACGCATATGACGTTTGAGAATCTCGAGTTCGCGCGGACTTATGATGGGATCTGGGCGTGCGCCTCATTGCTGCACGTCAGGAAATCGGAACTGGGCGACGTCCTCAGCAGGCTGTTGCAAGCGCTGAAGCCCGATGGCTGCCTGTACTGTTCGTTCAAACAAGGGAGTGGCGAGCGAAGGGTTGAGGGCCGGTATTTCAACGACATGAATGAGGAGCATCTGCGCGCGGTCGTGGAGCAGGCGTCCGGGCAAGTGCTTGATCTATGGACTACCGGCGACGTGCGGGCTGACAGAAGCCGGGAGCGCTGGATGAATTCCTTGCTCCAGCGGCGTCCAATGAAGTGATCCGCGTGTCGTGACTGGTGTCGGACTGTGCGCCCCTGTCCGTCCTGCCACATGTCCCAAAGGCGCGCGGACCACTAGAGGGTACTGCAGCCAGCAGTCCTTCAAACGTGCTTGTTCGCAGCGCCGGGATCCTCAAACTACGCCGAATGGCGCATCCCGCGGAAAGGCCGGGACGGTTCACACAGCTTGACTTCCTCGGCGCAGCATCCGGGGCGTGCTCCGCGTCGCCACCTCGCCCCGGTTGTGCATGTACAGGGTCGCCGCTGTTGCTGCTCTAAGCGCGCGCGAGAGGAGGCTATGCAGCAGGTGACGTTTAATGCTCGGTCTGTAAGCGTCCTAGCGGCGTTGAACTGGCGTCAGCGCGGTCCCCTGAATGCTCTGGATTAAATCGGCCAGCGGGTTCGTTGGCTGGACGCCGTGATCCAGCCCAACGCGCTCACCATACTTCTTTGGCTTGAGCTTGGCCGCGATCCATTTTCGGGTATCGATCCGCAGCCGGGAACGTTGAACATGCTCCCCGTTGAGTTTGTAGCCGGCTGCGACGCCATCCTTGTCGTGGACCTCCATCCAGTCGTTGGTGGCGTCGTCGGCGATGTCGAGGATCTCCTCCACGAGCACATCAGCAGCCTCGGCTTTAGCCCTCGCGTACTGCTGCGAGAAATCGGGACGTTCCCGGAGCCACTTGAAGACAGTGCTCATGGAGGGCATCGCCTCGTCGCGACACACGGTGCGCATGGACTTTGCACACGCGATCTCGGCGCAGATATCGTCGGCGATCCCTTGAGTGAAGCTGGATGGGCGGCCTTTCGTCGGCGCATGACCAGAAGCTGGCATTGTTCTCTCGGCCTCCTCGGTGGCTGGGTTTAGGGCGAAGCGGAACTCTTTGTACGATATGTTATACCATACCACACTTCAGGGTGCGGATAGCCGAGCGCCGCGGACTGGTGCATCACCGGCGGCTGTTCACCTCAAAAAACCTCGCCTCGTGAGCCTGCTCCTGTCGATACGTCTGGGAAGCGATCAGCACTTCGTCGACATCCCCTTATGCTCCCACCACCACCACCCCCCTTATATAGAAGGGGGGTGGTGGTGCGCGGAGCATCCGCGCGTGGTTACCCATCTGGGGGATCGTCATCAAGCGTGGTGTCCCCATCGCAGATGGGTTCGATATACGGGCGCTCCTTGCGGCCCGGGTGCCTGTGACGAACAATGCGCAGTTCTCTCGCGCGGACCAAGGAATCGAGCAAAAGTTTGAGCTTTTTCTTATCTTTAACTGCATCCCACCCGAGTGCTTGGGCGGCAGGGGTGCCTGCCCAGTCGCTGGCTTGCGAATCCGCCCCCCATGGCCCTCCAGCCAAGGCGCTCTTCACCTTCTCCGCCGTTCCAGGGTCGATGGCTTCATCATTTGCCGGCCATTCCCAGCGAGTGACGACACCGACGCTGTCGCCGCCGAACGGGAGGACGCCGTTCCCAAGATCGACGGACTCCATCTTGAACCATTTGGAACGGGACGCCGCTGCCGACATGTTGGCCTTGCCCATGGTTTCACGGAAGTAGCCTTCGGGCGCGTCAAGGCCAGCCTTACCAGCTTCCGAGGTAGTCATGGGATTGAGCGCGCGCGCAACGCGCACAGCAGAGAGCAACGAGGAAGCGCCGCGAGCAGCTTCCACCGTGACCTCCTGATCGTACTGGCTAAGCTTGCGGGAGTGATGAACTAGGCCGATGGCCGCATCCGTCTTGTCCGCGATGTACGCGAACTGGCGGACGACAGCGTCAATTGCACCATTGTCGTTTTCATTGACGTGATGGGTTGAAACAAAGGGGTCGACAATAAGGACATCGATCCTGTTGGCCCGGATCGTCTGGATGACCGCATCAACGATTGGGGCATGAATCTGCAGCCCGCCCTTAAGCTGGTTAGCAACGATAATCTGGTCCTCCCTTCCGGAGTTCACAAACAGCTCGCCCTGGCAGTCTTCTCTCCGGATGTCATAGCGGCTGAAGGTCCCTGCGATGCGGCGGTTCAACTCATCGAGCGGATCCTCGCCATTCCAGAGCCAGACGTTCAGGGGGTGGCTGATGGGATCGCCAAGCAGCGGACGTCCGCTCACCATCGCCACAGCTTCCGCAATGGTCAGGCTCGACTTGCCAAGGCCGCCTGGAGCAATGGTGGCTGAAGCGTAACGGCGGATGTAGAGCTTGCCGTACAGCCATTCACGGCGAGGCATCTTCGACGGATCCGGCCAGTCGTACGGTCGGGCCTCGATGATGGGTG
>NZ_JCAWFG010000107.1:0-98665 GCF_059740505.1 Camelimonas sp. FR25
TCGCCTTGAACTCAGCCGAATAGCGTTTCCGTGTCGTCATATTGCCCGTCCTTCGTCAGGTGTTCGAGCTTAACGACTGGTCCGAATTTCCGGGACCACCTCTGACCTTCAGCTTCATCCAGAACTGGCGGGGACCGCAATCCGCGGTTGCTCAGGCCTCCGTCGCCTTCCGGGATGCGATGCGACACACATTGGTGGTGGCGGCGCGCGAGATGGGGTGGCGCGGCTGAGTGCGTGCTGGCGGCGTCTCACCGGCTGGACGGGTCCGGAGGGTGCTCCTCCTGAACTCATCAAGCGGCGACCAAATTTTTTGCGGAGGAATGTAGCAAGATCCGCCTCACGCTCACCCCGTCAACGGCTTGCCTGATGTGGTGAGACATCCCACATCAACGCTCAGCTGGCGCCGTGTTGCTAAGCACCCATCAGGCAGAGTATTCACGGAGGCTGGAACACGGCCTCATCGGGCCGAGGGCGACGCGCAGGCATCGTCTGCGCTCGCCGCCTGCCGGCGGTGAATGCGCCTGCAGGCTGCCTCCCGGGGGCCGGAGGGGTCGATTTCGGCCCACGCCTGGCATCGCACGAGGCTGGCAATAAACATCAATGCATACCGTGCCCGGCGCCGCGCCGGAGTAGCGGGGGACAGGGAGACCGTCATGCGCGACTACACGAAGTTCTACATTGATGGAAAATGGGTGGAGCCGGTCGCTGGCGCCAAAACCCTTGACGTCATCAATCCAGCCGACGAAAGCGTCGCGGGCCGGATTTCGCTCGGCTCCGCCGAAGATGTTGACGCAGCCGCCAAGGCCGCTGCGCGCGCCTTCCAGACGTTCTCGCGCACCACGCGCGAGGAGCGCATTGCGCTGCTGGAGCGCATCATCGAAGAGTACAAGAAGCGCTTCGATGACATGGCTCAGGCCATCACCGCCGAGATGGGCGCGCCGACCTGGCTTGCCCAGCGCGCGCAGGCCCCGATGGGCACCGGCCACCTGCAGACGGCCCTCAATGTTCTGAAGAACTACAAGTTCGAGGAAGATCGCGGCGGCACCGTCATCGTCAAGGAGCCGATCGGCGTTTGCGGCTTCATCACCCCGTGGAACTGGCCGATCAACCAGATCGCCTGCAAGGTGGCGCCGGCACTGGCTACCGGCTGCACCATGGTGCTGAAGCCGTCTGAAGTGGCGCCGTTCTCGGGCCAGATCTTCGCCGAGATCATGGACGCGGCGGGTGTGCCCGCTGGCGTGTTTAACCTCGTCAATGGCGATGGCCCGACGGTTGGCGCTGCGATCAGCTCGCACCCGCTCATCGACATGGTGTCGTTCACCGGCTCAACACGCGCCGGCATCGAAGTGGCGAAGAACGCCGCCCCGACCGTCAAGCGCGTGCACCAGGAACTGGGCGGCAAGAGCCCGAACATCATCCTTGATGACGCAGATCTCGAACGCGCCGTCTCTGGCGGCGTAAAGAGCGTTATGAACAACTCGGGCCAGTCCTGCAACGCGCCGACCCGCATGCTGGTGCCTGCCGCCCGCATGGACGAGGCCATCGCCATCGCCCGCGCAGCGGCGGAAGCGACCGTTGTCGGCAAGCCTGAGGACAAGGTCACCATCGGTCCGGTGGTGTCCGAGGTTCAGTTCAACAAGATCCAGAGCCTGATCCAGAAAGGCATCGATGAGGGCGCAACCCTCGTCGCTGGCGGTGTGGGCCGCCCCGAGGGGCTCGACAAGGGATATTACGTCAAGCCGACCGTATTCGCCAATGTCACCAATGAGATGACCGTCGCCAAGGAAGAGATTTTTGGACCGGTGGTTTCCATCCTCGGCTACAAGGACGTGGATGAGGCTGTGCAGATCGGCAACGACACCGAATATGGCCTGGCGGCCTATGTGTCGGGCAGCGATCCGGCGAAGGTGCGCGAGGTCGCTTCGCGTCTGCGCGCTGGCCAGGTGATCCTCAACGGCGCCAACCCGGATCTGATGGCGCCGTTCGGCGGCTACAAGATGTCGGGCAATGGCCGAGAGTGGGGCGACCACGCCTTCGGCGAATTCCTCGAGATCAAGGCTGTACTTGGCGTGCCGAAGCAGGCTGCTGAGTAAATCTCGGGCATTGAGAAGCGAATGGGGTCGGGCGAAAGTCCGGCCCCTTTTTGTTGGCGTCGGGTCAAATTCGGCGCCTGATCTTGCCGATCGGGAGCGCTGATCAGGTCAGCCTGTGCCGTCCGGTTAAGGTCGCCCCCGAGAACAGGTATCGATCGCCAACATGTCCGGCCAGGGCGGCGGCGACGTCGCCACCTGGCGCCGCAGGCGAACAACCACCCGGCTCAGGCGCGCGCGGACGTGGCGTCAGCGTCAGCTTTTTTGTGGCTTGATGAATTGCGGGCGCCAGCGCCGGTGCATCCACATCCACTGTTCGGGATGCTCCCGCACCCAATCCGATACGACATCCGTCATGGCCTGCATGGCGCCGGTCACGTCGATCTCGCCATTGGCGTCACGCGGCATGACGATCGGCGGAGTCAGCTCAATGCGAAAGCGGGCGCCATTGAGGCGGATTACCCGGGACCCATGCACCGGGCAGTCAAAGCGACGTGCGAACTTGCCCATGATCGGATTGGTCAGCGCTGGACGTCCCAGGAATTGGGTGACGACGCCCCTGGTGAAATGCTGGTCGATCAGCATGCCCAAATGTCCGCTCCGCTCCAGCGCCTCCACCATGGCGAAGGCAGCGCCCGGCCGAGCCGCCTCGAGGCCGCCCATGGTCTGACTGCGGATCTCCTGGACGACGCCTGCGATGGCCGGATCATTGGGCGCCCGGAACACTGCCGTCAGATCAAGACCGTAGCGGGCTGCGCAGATGGCCGGTAGCTCCCAATTGGCAAAATGCGCCGAAAAAAGGATGCCAGGCTTGTCGTCGTCACGCAGGGCGATGAAATGCTCGATGCCGTCGACCTGAATGCGGCCATTAGGGTCAGGGTTGTCGTAGTCGTAGTCGAAAATTGTCGCCAGATGCGGGTATTCCGCCGCCGTGCGGCCGAGGTTCTCCCACGCCTTACGGGCGATGGCGCGCAGCTCGGCCTCGGGCTTTTCGGGGAAGGTCTCGCGAAGGTTGCGCATGGCCACGCGATTGACGCCGAGCAATGGGCCGATGGCGCGGGCCAGCGCGCCGCCGAGGGCGCTGGAACGATCAGGGCCGAGCAGTCGGAAGAACCCAAATACGGCGCGTACCAGACCGAGCATGAGGACGCCAGCAAGCCGTGTTCCGGCGCGTCGAATAACTGTCTGTAGGCGCGGCACTTTTAATCCATGCGTGGGAGGGGCCTGGCGGGATGTGCAGATAGCCCGCATGTGGGGCGAAGAGCAAGCATAAGGAAGGGGGGCGCCGACACGAGTAGCCGCTGGATGGTCAGCGCCGTGACGTTCGACCTCAATCGGCGCCGCCCGGCGCCACCTCGCCTGACGATACGGGATAGATGCTGTGTGCCAGGGCGATGCTGGCTGCGCCCACCGGCATGCGCTCCAGGGCGTCTGAATGTGATCACGTCAGCGCGTGGCGGCCGGAAGCTGGCGTTGACGAAGCGTCGCATATGCGCACAGCATGGCTGACCATGGTTTGCAGCGGTCGCCGCATGCACTAGAGGTCGCTCATCAGCAACGCGTCGCCCTTGATCGCTTCAGTGCAATGACTGTGACGACGCCGTGGGCGCCGCCGCCGGCCGGTGGCTGGCGCAATGGTCGCCTGGCGCGGAGACTGCGCTGGATGCGCGTAGCAAGGGCATGTGCCGTGAGCCACGAAAACCAGACGTCGAAATCAGCATCGTCAGCGGCGAGCGCCGACCCAACAGAGGTGGCGCATTTCGACGCATTGGCGCAGCGGTGGTGGGACCCCCAAGGTCCAATGAAACCGCTGCACCGTCTGAATCCCGTGCGTCTGTCGTTCATCCGCGACGTCGCCTGCAGGCATTTCAACCTCAATACCGAGAGCGTTTCGCCTCTGGCGGGTCTGACCGCGCTGGATGTCGGCTGCGGCGCCGGCATGTTGTGCGAGCCGCTGGCGCGCATGGGCGCTGGCGTGACAGGGCTCGATCCGGCGCCAGAGAATATCGCTGTGGCGCGGGCCCACGCCGAGGCTGGCGGGCTCGCCATCACCTACCGGGAAGAACTGGTGGAGGACGTGGCGGCCGCTGGCGAACGCTTCGACCTTGTCACCGCCATGGAGGTGATCGAGCACGTGCCCGATCCGGCGCGGTTCGTCGCGGCCTGCTGTGCGGCGGTCAAGCCTGATGGTCTACTGATCATGGCGACGCTCAACCGCACCCGCAAAGCCTGGGCCCTGGCTATTGTCGGGGCCGAATATGTGCTGCGCTGGGTTCCGCGCGGCACCCATGACTGGGACCGTTTCGTCACGCCGGAAGAACTCACGGCCTTTATCGCTTCTGGCGGCCTCACGGTAACTCAGACCGAGGGTGTGGTTTACCAGCCCTGGGCCGATGTCTGGCGGCGGTCGTCCGACACGGATGTCAATTACATGCTCAGCGCCAGCCGCATGGGCGGCTGAGGCGCGCCGATCACATCCGGCCCACGTCACGTGCATCCCGGGCGGTGAAACGCGCGCACGGCCAGGGCGACCATTGCGATGGAAAAGATGAACGAGGCGAGGGCGCTGGTCAGATAGATCGCCAGGATGTCGTCCCAGAGTTGCAACGCCAGCAATCCGCCGCCAATCGCGATGACGAAGCGCAGCAGCGCCAGCAGGAAGGGGCGGCGTATGTCCCCTAGCCCCTGCAGTGAGAAATAGGCGGCGAAACCGGCGCCGATCAGCGGAAATATCGGCAGCAGGCAATACAGATAGGCGACGCCATAGGCGGAAACCGTGGGGTCGGCGGAAAACAGCGCCATCCAGCGGGGGGCGTTCAGCGCGGCCAGGGTGAACAACAAACCTATCGCCGCCGCAATCCCCATGCCGGCCCAGGCAATGGCTCTGGCCCGCGCCATGTTTCGTGCGCCGACGGCCGTCGCCGTCATGGTGATCACTGCCGAACCGAAGGCAAAGGTGATGGGCGACTGCAGCAATTCCAGACGCGCCGCTGCGCCATAGCCTGCGATGGCCTCGCTGCCAAAACGGCCGACCATGCCCGTGACGAGAAACAGCGCCAGCTGAAAGCTTAGCATGGAGATCGAAGCCAGCAGGCCGACGCGCATGATGGCGTTCACCTGGAGCCAATGCAGGCGGATGGCCGACAGGCGAACCGGCGCCAGCGCGCGGGGCGACAGGAGATGCCAGCCAATGACCAGGCTGCCCACCGCATAGGCAGACAGAAAGGCCACGCCAGCGCCAGCCACGCCAAGCTGCGGAAACGGTCCCCATCCCATGATCAGCGTCGGCGACAGCGCCAGATGCGCGATCTCCCCCAGCACGATCGCCGAAGCTGGCACAAGCATATTGCCCGCGCCCCTGCAGATATTGGCCAGGGTGTTCTGCAGCCAGATGAACACACAGCCACTGAAGCCGATGGCGCCATAGGCGACGGCGGCGTTGAGGGCTTCACCGTGAAGCCCCATGGCCCGATATAGCATTGGTCCAACAAGCAGCATGATCACCGTGCAAAACACCGCGCCGGTCAGGGCCAAAGCGACTGATACGCCCGATAGGGCGCGGGCGGCGTTGAGCTGCCCCGCTCCCAGCGCCTGGCCGATGGACGAGGCGACGCCAGCGCCAAGACCGGCGGCGGTGATCGTCTGCAGGATGATCAGCAGCGGAAACACCACGGAGACGCCGGCTAGCGCCTCTGGACCGAGCCAGGACACGAAATAGGCGTCAGCGACAATGAAGGTAATCCGCGCCGCCGCCTCGCCGACATTCGGCGCGGCGAGCGTCAGCAGGCGACTGACCACCGGCCCCTCCAGAAGCCAGATGGTGCGCGGCGTAAGTGCCGCATGCGCGGTTGGCGCAGCCCCGGGCTCGATAATTGCTGCGGAAGCGTTACTGGACATGGAGAACCTGCTGAAGGTGACCGGGACACATGTCCCATCTCCTTCCAGCATCGACCGTGCGACCGGCGCGGGTCCATTACGTCCAGGGTCATTGCCGAACAGGCCAGGCGCTTTCCGGAAAGCGCGTCTACTCCAAGCGCTACTTGGCAAGCGCGTGGAGGCTATGGACCGCCCAGTGCGAGCGCGAACACCTCGACCTCGCACCATCACATGAGCCCGACGACGGGCCTGCAGCGCCATTCAATCGGCGCCGGCTGATCCTGGCCAGGCAACCATTAAAAAGGCGAGCGCCGCGACTGCGACGCCCGCCAAATTGAAAACACCTGCGCGCCTGGATCACACAGTGCTGCGAGGCGCGTGGAGCAGGCCTCGCCAATGCTCAGGCGGGCGTCAGCCCATGTGGAAGACGGCGACCTTGTTGCCGTCGGGATCGCGGAAATAGGCGCCGTAGAACGTCGGCATGCGCTCGCCAGGGGCGCCCTCATCGCTGGCGCCATTGGCCAACGCTACCTGATAGGCCTTGTCCACGGCTTCGCGGCTCGGCGCAGCGAGCGCCGGCATGACGCCATTGCCGACGGAAGCAGGATTGCCGTCATAGGGCTTGCACACCATGATGCCGGCCGCGCCCTTGCGGCCCCAACCGATCATACGGTCATTGTCGACGGTGCGTCGCGCGCCAAGCTCGGCGGCGAGCGCGTCATAGAACTTGCCCGACGCCTGCAGGTCGTTGGTGCCCAAAGTCATGTAGCCAAGCATGTGATCCTCCCAGATGGACCGTCGCGCCCTTGTCAGGCTGTCCGACACGATCCCTGTGTCGCATGGGGCGCCAGGCCAGAGCCGCCGTCAAGACCCAGGCCTGTGGACGCGCCCAGGGCAGCCATGAGCGGGATGCTGTAGATGCTGTAGGACCGTTGGAGCGCGAGGGAGCACGCCCTGAGCCGCAAAACGCGCGCCTCGCGAGTCCGTTACGCGCGCAACAGGCGGACACGCGCCCGCCATGGCTCATCGTGGGTCGCGGTAATAGACGAGCTGATGCGACGTCGCCAGCAGGCGGCCGTCATCGCTCCAGATTTCTGCGGACTGGTCGTGGTAGCCGCGCCGATAAACCCGGGCGTCGACACGGCCCATCAGCGGCCGGTCCCCCTGGCGTGCCAGATCGTCCTCAGTGGCATGAAACCACGTCGACATGGTGATGGTGCCAACGGGCATCAGGGCGCCGCGCGCCACGAACACCCTGGCGAAGAAGCAATCCGCGATGGCCGCCAGTGAGACATAATCCAGAGGCCGCGGAGGCTCATCTCGCATCAGGCACAATTGGGCGGCTGAGACAGGCTCCGCCAGCGGCTGGGGGCCCAGCGGCGTATAGCGGTCGTGGTTAACCTCATAATTGGCCATCCACGCGCAGGGCGAACTTCGCCACGGAAACTGCACGAGCTGCGGCCCTGGGGGCAAATGCGGCGGCGTCGCGGGCTGATGCTCCCAGGTTTGCGGGCGGGCGCTACATATGGCGGTGGCGGTGATCAGCGGGGCGGCGTCATCCTGCAGCAGCTCCAGCATCCAGTGCTGCGTGGAATTGTTGGTGCGGGCTGGCCGGAGTTTTATCTGAACCGGACCTTCGGCGATGGTGGCGCAATAGTTCACCGTCATGGCGATGGGCGACCCGCGCCGGTCCGGGTGCAGCAGCAACGCCCGCATCAGCAGCGCGGCGGTGATCCCGCCATACGGCCCTGAAAAATTCCAGTAGGCGCGCGTCAACACGCCAAGAAAGCACCCGGTCTCCGCGCGCCACTGCAATTGGGTCGCCACATCGAGGGGGTGGTCGCACGTGACCTGCTGCATGGCGCCGACGCCTGCATCCATAAGCGTTTCTCCCTGATCGCCGACCTCTCGATGGCGCTTGCTACGTCTGCGAGCAGGCGCAAGACATTGGGGTCACCTGCGATCAGGCCAGTGTGCACGCCCCAGTTACAGGCGTCCATGCCCTGACCCGGCCGCGGCCCCCCAGGCTGTCCTCCCGCCGTGCTGGGCCATCCGCGTGGCGCGCTTTACCTGTTGCGTAATCGCAGAGGCCCGCGATCACACCCATCATGCCTCCATGGAAGCCAAACCAAGGGAGAGCGCCATGAACGCGACTGATCACATCGAGCCCAGGACGATCGCCGCGCGCTACATCGACATGTGGAACGAGGCGGATCCGCAACGACGCCGCGCCATCGCTGCGGAAATTTTGACCCCGGACGCCGCCTACCGCGATCCGATGATGTCAGCCGCTGGCCTCGACGGCGTCGCGACGATGATCGGCGAGGCGCGCAAACAATTCGAAGGCCTGCATTTTGCGCTCAGGGGGACGCCACAGGCCACTGGCGATCACGTGCGGTTCGCGTGGTCACTGGGGCCTCAGAATGGTCCCTCCGTCGTCGCCGGCTCAGATTTTGCCCGGCTCAGCCAGGGCCGCTTCGCCGCCATCACCGGCTTTATCGATCAGGCGCCGGGGGATCCGCCGCCGGCCTGAGCCCCGACGCGCTGCGGCCCTCACGCGTCGCCGCACATTCCCACAATGCCTGACCTGTGCAAATACCTGGAGAAACATCATGACCCGGTTTCAACCCAGCCCGCTGCTTCGTAATATTTTGCTGCTGGATGGCGTATCCTGCATCGCCGCCGGCCTGCTGATGGCGATTGGGGCCAGTTTCCTAGCTGGCCTGCTGGCGCTGCCTGGCAATTTGTTGCTCGGCGCCGGCGTGTTTCTGATCGTCTTTGGCGCCGGTGTGCTCATAGTTGCCCGTCAGCAGGCCCTGGCGACCGCAGCTGTTATGGCGATCATCGCCTGCAACATTGTCTGGGCAGTGGAGTCGGTCGCGGTTCTGTTGGCCGGAGCGGTGTCGCCGAATGCTTTTGGCATCGTTTTTGTCCTCGCCCAGGCATTCTGGGTCGCGGCCCTCGCCTCAGTCCAGATTGTGCTGTTGAAGCGGGACAAAGCGGCGCGGGTCGCGCAGTCGGGCGCTTTGCCGACAGACGTGCGCCGCTAACGGCGGAAGGCTTCGGCCTTACGCGCCATGCGTGGATGCCTGCGCGCGGTTTGAGCTGACCATCATGTACGCAGACATCTACTCCACACGCCCTGTGGCAGGTCGACAGCCCGTCATGGGGCGCTTTTGCGCCTTGTGGTCAGTTCAGGTCTTCAGGCAGCGCAGGCAGAGGCAGGATGCTGACGCCTTCCTCCACCAATGCCTTGACCTCCTCCGGGGCGGCTTCTCCCCTGATCGCGCGTGGCTCCACCTCCCCCGCGTGGATGCGGCGGGCCTCGGCGGGGAAGCTCTTGCCGACGTCGTCGGTGTTCTGAATGACATATTGGCGCACGGCGCGCATCACGGCGCGAACGCGCTGGGACGCCTCGTCACTGACAGCAATTGGCGTGGCGGCAGGCGTCGGCGGGGCCTCAGCCGCCTCGGTGCGATCATGAGACGCTGACCGTGCCAGCGCCGGCGCCATGATCGTCTTGCCAATGTTCACCGATCCGCACGATGGACAAGACACAAAACCAGCCGCAGCCTGCACGTCATAGGCGCGGCTGTCGGCGAACCAGCTCTCAAACTCATGGCCCCGGTCGCAGGCCAGCGTGTAACGGATCATGTGCGCGGCGACCCCCTCGCCAGTGCCCTTGCGCCAGTGAACTGGCGCTGCGTGTATCTTCCCTTACAGAGATAGGATGTTCGCAGGCGACGCGCCAGTTTCAGCCGATTGGGCGTCTCATAACAGAGCCCGTGCGGCGCCTGTGCATTTCAGGATGCGGACGCGTCAGCAACTTGGCACCCTGGCATCCTGTGCGCCGCCAGGGCTGTTATTCAGGCTGCGTTCGACCATGCTTTCGCACGATGAAGGTCCGCGTGTGGCTGAGCGAGGGGATACGTTGGCGCGCCGACGCCACTGCGCCCGGGTCGAGGGCAGCCAGAATGACCCCAGGCCGGTCGTCGGCCTCCGCCAGCACCGTCCCCCATGGGTCGACGATCAGCGAGTGCCCATAGGTCTCCCGCCCATCTTCGTGTCTCCCCCCCTGGGCGGCGGAAATGACGAAGGCGCCGTTCTCGATGGCGCGGGCCCGCTGCAACACCTGCCAATGGGCTTCGCCGGTTTGCCTCGTGAAACAGGCGGGGGCGGTCAGAATGCTGGCCCCGGCGTCGGCCAGCGCGCGATAGAGATAGGGGAAGCGCAGATCATAACAAATGGTGACGCCAATATCGCCGACAGGCGTCGCCACAACCGGGGCCGTGTCGCCGCCGGTATAGGTGCGTGATTCGCGCCATGACTCGCCATTCGGCAAATCGACATCGAACAGATGGATCTTGTCATAGGTGGCGGCGATGGCGCCGTCGGCGCCAATCACCACGGCGCGGTTGGAGACCTTGTCGCCATTGCGAAAGGCGATTGACCCGAGGTGGATGGTGACCTTGCGCCGGCGCGCCAGTTCCTGCGCCGCCGCCACGAGGGGATCATCCTCCTGCGCGTAAATCTTCTGCATCAGGTCGGCGCGCGACCTCTCGACCAGCGCCGTCATCTCTGGCGTCTGGATATAAGAGGCGCCAGCGTCGGCAGCCTCCGAGATCAGCCGCAGCGCGTCCTCACGGTTGACCGCAGGGTCGCGCCCTGAGCGCATCTGCACGCAGGCGACAATCACCGGCGTGCTGGCGCCTGCGGCTGGTTCCTCCGGCAGTTGCCCGCCCGCTGGCACGGGCGTCGCCAATGTCTCCGCCGCGCGCGGCGCGCCAGTGTCGGTCATGGGCCGTTCCTTCAGGCAAGCAGCGCGTCGAGTTGGCCTGCCGCGTCGAGGTCATGCAGATCGTCAGAGCCGCCAATGTGGCGATCGCCGATGAAAATTTGCGGCACCGTGGTGCGGCCGCCGGCGCGTTCAATCATCACTGCGCGCTGGTCCGGGCGCTCGATGATCTCGATCTCCTCAAACGACGCGCCCTTGGCGGTCAGCAATTGCTTGGCGCGCTGGCAGTAAGGGCAGGTGGATTTGGTGTAGATGGTGATGTGCGGCACGTGCGTCTCCTGAGCCGGCGGCTGGCGCGTCTCACGCCTGGGCGAACTGCCCATGACAGGGTGCTGGCGCCAGCGATCTGCTGCACGCATTATATGGGCGCCAGCGTCGACAAGTCAGCGGTCTGCGCAGGCAAGATTACGACGGAGGCGCGGTCAGGCGTCACAGGCCTTCCTGAATGGCGATAGCGAAAGTCAGAACGTCCACCTGAGCGGCGCCGCCGCGGCGCAGCGCCCGGGTCGCGGCCGCCGCCGTTGCGCCGGTCGTCATCACGTCGTCGATCAGCAGCACGCTTTTGCCGGTCAGCCTCGTCCGCCAGGCTGGCGGCACAGCGAAAGCGCCGCGCACATTGCGCGCCCGGGCATTGCGTGAAAGGCCAATCTGCGGCGCCGTGCGTTTGATGCGGGTCAACGCCATCGGCCAATGTGGCGCCCCGCTATGGCAACTGATGACTGCGGCCAGCGCCGCCGCCTGGTTATAGCGACGGCTCCACAGCCGACGACGGTGCAGGGGCGCCGGGACGATCACATCCGCCTCGGCCAGCAACTCCATGCCGGCGGTGGTCATCATCTGCCCCAGCAACAAGGCGAGATCGGTGCGATCGCCGAACTTGAGCGCGTGGACCAAATCTCGCGCCACGCCGCCAAATCGCGCAACCGCCCGCGCCTTGCGCCATGGCGGTGGGTTGACGATCGCCGCCGGCGAAATCAGAACAGATGGCGCCCGTTCCTCCTCGACGCCGGCTTGAGTGTGCAATGCTTCAAGGTCAGGCGGCATGGGCAGGCCGAGCCGGTCGCAGAGGGGCGCGCTAATAAATCTGACGCTGGCCCAGCAAGACGCGCACAGCGCCGGGCGCGTCGCCACCGCCGCGCGGCAGCGCACGCAGACCGGCGGATAAATGGCGTCAGCGATCTCCTGCGCCGCCCGCCGCCCCCAGCGACCGGCGCAGCGCCACGACGGAACAGTGGACGTCGCCCCAGCCAGTGTGGGTGACGTCGCAAATTCGCCGTTCGCTGGTGCTGTCATGGGGCGTAGCTTTGACCATGTCTGTCTTGCGCTCCATAACAGCGCGAGGAGAGCCCGAATGTCCACGTCACCATTGGTATTTGACCGCAAAATGGCGCGCCGCCGCCTTGAGCGCGCAGCGCGGGCTGGCCTGGCCGATTTTCTCGTTGACCGGGCCGCAGAAGACCTCGATTTGCGTCTGTCAGCCATCAAGCGGCGGTTTGAGTGCGCGCTGGAACTCGGGGGGACGAGGGAGCAAATTCGCGCCGTGCTTGAGCGCCATGGCGTCGGTCAGGTCATACGTGCGCCAGGCGCGCGAGGTCTGGGCGGCGATGTAGTGGTGGACGAAGAAGCGCTGCCTTTCGCCGCCGGGTCGTTTGATCTGATCATTGGCATGATGTCGTTGCAGGGCGTCAACGATTTGCCCGGCGCACTTGTGCAAATCCGGCGGTGCCTGCGGCCGGACGGCCTGTTCATCGGCTGCCTTCCCGGCGGCGCCACGCTCACAGAATTGCGCCAGGCTTTTACAGCCGCTGAAGCTGAAACAACGGGCGGCGTCAGTCCCCGCGTCGCCCCCTTCGCCGATGTGCGTGACATGGGCGGCCTGTTGCAGCGCGCCGGCTTCGCCCTGCCCGTGGCCGATCTGGAGAGCGTCGCCGTCCGCTATGGCCACCCCCTGCGCCTTGCTGCAGACCTGCGCGCCATGGGGGCGGGCAACGCCCTGATGGACCGCCGCCGGGCGCCGCTGCGTCGCGACACGTTGAGACGCATGTGCGAGATTTATGCCTCGCGTTTTGCTGATCCGGATGGACGGGTGCGCGCCACCTTCGAGCTGGTGTGGATGTCGGGGTGGGCGCCGCATGAAAGCCAGCAAAAACCCTTGCGTCCTGGTTCAGCGAAGGCGCGCATGATCGACGCCCTGCGCGTCGACGCAGCTGCGATGGCGTCCGTCAAGGCGGCGCGAGATTGATCCATGGCTCTGGCTGGGCGCCCACCTGCACCAGGGGCAGAGCCCGGAGCCTCATCTGAACTTGTTAGCGCTTTCACTTCAGACCGCGCCCCCATCCGCCGGAGGCGGTTGCAGGAATATGATCAGTCGAGGTCATGACTTAGCGGTGAAAATGGAGACAATCCCAGCAGAGTATGCGCGTCGCCTGCTTTTAACGGGAGTCCGCCATGACCTGGTTCACGCAGCAGTTCACCTTCGACACAGCGCGCACCATCATATTTGGCGCAGGCGCCTCACAGCGGATCGGCGAGCTCGCCGTGCGCTATCTCGGCGGCAAGGCGGCGCGCATTTTGCTGGTGACCGACCCTGGCGTGGTGGCGGCGCATCTCGTCGATCCCGCCCTCAGTTCACTGCGGGACGTGGGGCTTGCGGCGCAAGTGTTCGATGAGGTCGTCGCTGATCCGCCTGACCACCTGATCATGCGGGCGGTGGAACAGGCGCGCGCCATGCAGGCCACGGCGGTCATTGGCGTAGGCGGCGGCTCCCCGATGGATACCGCCAAGCTCGTCGCCCTGCTGGCGCGTAGCGATGAGACGCTGGAGGAGATCTACGGCGTGGGTCGGGTGCGCGGGCGGCGATTGCCGCTGATGCTGGTTCCCACCACCGCCGGCGCCGGTTCCGAGGTGACGCCCGTGGCGGTGGTCACCACCGCGACCCAGGAGAAACTGGGCGTATCCTCGCCGGTATTGCTGCCGGATGTGGCCTTGCTTGATCCGGAGCTGACCTACGGCCTGCCGCATCTGGTGACGGCGGCGACGGGCTTCGAGGCCATGGTGCACGCCATCGAAGCCCATGAATCCGCCAACGCTAACAATAACCCGCTGTCGCGCCTGCTGGCGCGCGAGGCGTTGCGCCTGCTCGGTGAAGGGATTCGCTCCGCCGTGCGGGAAGGCACCCATGCTGAAGCGCGCTGCCAGATGCTGCTTGGCGCCATGTATGCCGGGCAGGCCTTCGCCAATGCCCCGGTCGCCGCCATTCACGCGCTGGCCTATCCGGTCGGCGCACGTTTGCGCGTCGCCCATGGCGTTTCCAGCGCGATCATGGCTCCGCACGTGGTGCGCTACAATTGCGCCACCGACGCCAGCGCCTACAGCGCGGTCGCCCCAGCCCTGTTTCCTTTCCTCGCCCAGATACCAGCCTCAAGGCGTGGGCCCCCCTTTGCTGATGCGCTGGCCCATCTGGTTGAGGAGATTGGGTTGCCAACGCGCCTGCGCGACATCGGCGCAAGCCCGGCGACGCTGGGCGAACTGGCCAGTGATTCCAGCAACCAGACGCGCCTGCTGGCCAATAATCCACGACCGCTTGATGAGAGTGACGCGCTGGCGATCTATCAGGCAGCCTGGTGAATTGGCGGGCGCTAACGCCTGCAGGGCGCCCAGCCCCACGGCGTGCTTATGTGAAGCGGGCAAAAAACGGCCAAAATATCCGTGACATGTCATCGGGCTTCGACCATTGGCCCATGGAAGGCGGCCAACCCAGGCCTCAGGCGCGCTTGCGGGGCGCCCTGCCTGTCCCTTATAGAACAGTAACAGAACGGGCGGCGACAGGCGTCGCTGCTGACACACTCCGCGGCGCGGTAACCGCCGGATTTCCGGCTGATCGAGGTGATGGCTGATGCGAGGCGCTTTGGGCGGCCCACGCGTGCTTTTGCGTCGTCTCCGGGAGGTGATGGCGGAGTCCGTCAGCGCCCAGGAGAAGCTTGATCGTATCGTTATCCTGATCGCCAACAACATGGTCGCCGAGGTGTGCTCGGTCTATGTGTTGCGCGCCGACGGTAATCTGGAGCTGTTCGCGACCGAAGGTCTCAAGCGCGAGGCAGTGCATCGCACCATCATCGGCTCGAACGAGGGTCTCGTTGGCCTGATCGCCTCCAGCGCTGAACCGCTGGCGCTGTCTGACGCCCAGAGCCATGAAGCGTTTTCCTACAAGCCCGAGACTGGCGAGGAGGTCTATCACTCCTTCCTCGGCGTGCCGATCCTGCGCGCTGGCCATACGCTCGGCGTGCTGGTGGTGCAGAACCGCGCCTATCGCATCTACACCGAAGAAGAAATCGAGGCGCTGCAGACCACCACCATGGTCATCGCCGAGATGGTGGCGTCCGGCGATCTGCAGACCCTTGCGACGCCGGGGCAGGACATCGCCATCCGTCGTTCGATGGCGCACCGCGGCGCCTCGCTGTCGGAAGGCATTGGCCTCGGCTATGTGGTGCTGCATGAGCCGCGCGTCGTCGTGCAGAAGCTGATCGCCGACGATGTCGCCGGTGAACTGACGCGTATCGACGACGCCATTCTCAGCCTGCGCGAGCGCATCGACAATCTGCTGGCGCGCGGCGATGTCTCCCATAGCGGCGAGCATCGTGACGTGCTCGAGACGGTGCGCATGTTCGCCAATGACCAAGGCTGGTTGCGCCGCATCCGCGAGGCGATCAACACCGGTCTGACGGCTGAAGGGGCGGTTGAGCGGGTGCAATCCGACACCCGGGCCCGCATCATGCGCCAGACCGACCCCTATCTGCGGGAACGGCTGCATGATCTCGATGAGCTGGCCAACCGGTTGCTGCATGAGCTGGCGGGAACGGTGTTCGCGCCACGCCACGATGAGCTGCCTGACAACGCCATTCTGGTCGCCCGCACCATGGGCCCGGCGGCTTTGCTCGACTACGACCGCTCACGGCTGCGCGGGCTGGTGCTCGAAGAGGGCGGCCCCACCTCGCACATCGCTATCGTCGCCCGCGCCCTCGGCATTCCCGCCGTCAGCGAGATCGACAACATTGTCTCCCTGGTCGAGAGCGGCGACGCCATCATCGTCGACGGCGTCGCTGGCGAGGTGCAACTGCGGCCGCAGGCCAATGTCGAGGCGGCCTATGCCGAGAAGGCGCGGCTGCGGGCGCGCGCCCAGGCGAAATACAAGCGGCTGCGCAAGACGCCCGCAGTCACCCGGGACGGGGTGGATATCCGCCTGAACATCAACGCCGGCCTGCTGGTGGATATCCCGCATCTGGCGGAATCTGGCGCCAGCGGCATCGGCCTGTTTCGCACCGAACTGCAGTTCATGGTGGCCGACAAGTTGCCGTCGACCACGGAGCAGCAGGCGCTGTACGAAGAGGTGCTACGCGGCGCTGGAGACGCGTCGGTCACCTTCCGCACGCTGGATATCGGCGGCGACAAGGTGCTGCCCTATATGGAGCAGGTGGAGGAGGAGAACCCGGCTCTCGGTTGGCGCGCGATCCGCATTGCCCTCGACAGGCCGGCGCTGCTGCGTTCGCAGATTCGCGCGCTGCTCAAGGCGGCGGCCGGCCGGTCGCTGCGGGTCATGTTTCCCATGGTCGCGACAGTGGACGAGTTTCTGCGCGCCCGCGCCATGGTGGCGCGCGAGCGCGCCTATCTGAAACGGCACGGCCACGCGTGCCCACAGAAGGTCGAACTGGGCGTCATGGTCGAGGTGCCGTCGCTGCTGTTCCAGCTCGATGAGATCTGCGCCGAGGCGGACTTCATCTCCGTCGGCTCCAACGATTTGATGCAGTTCCTTTTCGCAGCGGACCGCGAGAACCGCCGGGTGGCCGGCCGGTTCGATCCGCTCAGCCCGCCGTCGCTGCGGGCCTTGCGCCACATCGCCTGCACGGCGGCGCGCCACGGTTGTCTCGCCACCGTATGTGGGGAAATGTCTGGACGCCCGCTGGAGGCGATGACGCTGATTGGGCTCGGCTTCCGCGCCCTGTCAATGCCCCCTGCCGCGATTGGCCCGGTCAAGCAGATGCTGCTGGCAGTCGAGGCAGGCCCCCTGGCGGCGCATATCGACGCCATGCTCAAGGATGAGGCCGCTGAGGCCACGCTGCGACCGCGCCTGGAAGCCTGGGCCTGCACGCATGCCATCCCGATGGAGTGAACGCGACTAACGTCTTTGCGGCGCATCACGTGCGCCTGCACCTGCTCCAGACTTTCCAGCGCGCCCAGTTTCTGCCATTGCGGTTGCCATGAATGGATTTTCGCCACCAGAAGCGCGACTCGACGCCATTTTGGCGCGCCATGCCGAACTCAACGCGATCCTGGCAGATGGTCCAGACGGCGCCGTTTTCGGCCGTGTATCGCGCGAGCTGTCGGCCCTGACGCCGGTCGTTGAGGCGATCCTCGCCTGGCGTCAGGCGCAGGCGAATGTCGCAGATCTGCAGGCCGTGATCGATGACGTCGCCGCCGACGCCGAACTCCGGGCCATGGCAAGGGATGAGTGGCCGCAGGCAGAGGCGGCGCTCGCGCAGGCGGCGCACGCCATGCGCCTGATGTTGCTGCCGCGCGATGAGGCTGATGAGAAATCGGCGATTCTGGAGATCCGCGCCGGAACCGGCGGCGACGAGGCCTCGCTGTTCGCTGGCGACCTGTTTGGCATGTACAGCCGCTATGCGGCGCTGAAGGGTTGGGCGGTGGAGCCTCTGGCCATCAGCGAAGGCGTGGTCGGCGGCTACAAGGAGATTATCGCAGAGGTGCGCGGGGTCGGGGTGTTCGCCCGGTTGAAGTTTGAATCGGGGGTGCATCGGGTGCAGCGCGTCCCGGCCACGGAATCGTCGGGGCGCATACACACCTCGGCGGCGACGGTCGCGGTGCTGCCTGAGGCCGAGGATGTGGATGTCGCCATTGACGATAGCGACCTGCGCATTGAGACCATGCGCGCAGGCGGGGCAGGCGGCCAGCACGTCAACAAGACCGAGTCAGCCATTCGCATCACCCATATTCCCACCGGCACGGTGGTGCATGTTCAGGAAGAGCGGTCGCAGCACCGCAACCGCGCAAAAGCGATGAGCCTGTTGCGCGCGCGGCTGCATGACGCCGAACGGGGGCGCAAGGACGCCGAGCGTGCCGCCGACCGCCGTTCCCAGGTCGGGTCTGGCGATCGCTCCGAACGTATCCGCACCTATAATTTTCCTCAGGGCCGGGTTACGGACCACCGCATCGGCCTGACGCTTTACAAGCTGGAAGAGGTTATCGCTGGCGCGGCGCTGGACGAGTTGGTGGACGCGCTGACTGCGGCGCATCAGGCCGAGCTGCTGGCGGCGCAGGGCGAACAGTCGTGAGCCTGCCTGGCGATAGCCCTGAGCAATTTCTGCCCGGCATGCCCCGCGCTCGCGCTCTTGCGGCGCTGTCCCGGCGCCTCGCTGCGCACGATGCCGACGACGGCCGCCAGGCGGCGCGAGTGCTCTTCGCGTCATTGCTCGACCTGTCGCCACTGCAACTGGTGACGGGGCCCGACGTCCTGCTCGACGAAGCTCAGGTCAGTCTGCTCGAACAGGCTGCGCGCCGCTATTGCGCGGGCGAGACGGCCGGTCGCATCATCGGCGAACGTGAGTTCTGGGGGCTGCGTTTCAGGCTGGCGCCGGACACACTGGAGCCGCGGCCTGATACGGAGACGGTGGTGGAGACGGTGCTGCGTCGCCTGCCGTCTCGGCGGCGTCTCGGCCCGTTGCGTCTGGCGGATTTTGGCGTCGGCTCCGGGTGCATTCTGGTTGCGCTGCTGCACGAGCTGCCCACGGCGTTCGGGATTGGCGTTGATCTGTCGCCGGGAGCGGCGCGCGCCACCGCAGCCAACGCCAGGCTTAACGCAGTCGCGGATCGCTGCGCCCTGGTGGTCGGCGACTGGACCGCGGCAATCAGCGCCGGTGAGTCTGGCTTCGACATCATTACGTCCAATCCGCCCTATATCGAAAGCTGGATGCTGGCTGGGCTGCCTGCTGCGGTGCGCCACAACGACCCGGCCCTGGCTCTGGATGGGGGAGTTGACGGGCTCGGCCCTTACCGTCTGCTGGCGCCAGAAGCGATGAGATTACTGCGCCCCGGCGGGCTGGCGGCGTTTGAGGTTGGCGCCGGGCAGGCCGCCAGCGTCGCCATGCTCATGCGCACGGCCGGCCTGAATGAGGTCGACGTGAGCGTGGATCTGGGCGGCGTTATGCGGGTGGTGTCAGGCGTTCGTCCTTCTGATGGCTGCTGAATAGGTCGAATTTCTGCTTGGCGATGGTTGTGGAACCAGATAAGGTGAAAGGCATACGACGTGATTTGCGCCTGAGTTTGCATGCTTCGGAGCGGGAAGCAGCCGAAGGCGGCTCGTCGGTTGGCCATTGAAATTTGGACATTTGCGCAGTCGGGTATCGCGCCCGACCGGGGTGTTCCGGGTCATTTGGCTGCGAGCGTTCCCTTGAACAGGTCATTGCTGGTCAGATGCTGATCTGCTGGCCCGGCGTGCGCGAGAGCGTGTTGCGTGCTGCGGAGACGGACTTTTGGTCTCGCATACTCATGGGGTGCGTTTCGACCTTCTGATGTGTGATGGCTTTTATCTGGTCCGGGTCTGGACCGCATGATGGACCGCCATCCTGTCAGATCCTGTGGCGTGCAGGCGTTGGCCGCGCGCCTGGAAGCCCGGAACCGGATGTAAGAGACCGGATGTAAACCACCGTCACAAGATATCGCGCAAGTTGATCATCGGGTCCCGACAGCTGTTCCGGACAGAACAGTGGTCGCGAGCCCGTGGCAGATGACTGTTCCCAGCATTCTGCGTAGGAAGCCGGCGCGGATCGGGAGTTAAGACAAGACCATGGCTTCACATGAGAGACAGATGAGACCAGGCCAGAACAGGCGTGTGCGGGGACGGACGAACCGCAAGGGCCCGAATCCGCTGACGCGCAGCTATGAGTCCAATGGCCCTGATGTGAAGATCAGGGGCACCGCCCAGCACATTGCTGAGAAGTACACCCAGCTGGCGCGTGACGCGCAGGTGGCTGGCGACCCCGTCGCTTCCGAGAATTATCTGCAGCACGCAGAGCATTATTTCCGCATCATCGCAGCGGCGCAGAGCCAGTATCAGCAGGCCTACGGCGTCGCTCCGCGACTGTTTGACGATGGCGATGAGGGTGATCTGGACGACGAGTTCCAGGATGGCCCGATTGCCCCGCGCCAGCCCGGCGCTGGCGTCCCGGACGAAGCCTATCCGGTGGGCGCGCCGCAGCCAGGCCAGGCAGCAGCTCCGGCCTATCGTGAGCGCCAGGAGCGCCAGGAGCGCCAGGAGCGCTTCGAGCGACCGCAGCGCGGCGAGCGTTTTGATCGTCAGGATCGTTCTGAGCGCCAGGACCGCCCTGAGCGTAGCGAGCGTCAACCACGTCAGGAGCGTCCAGAGCGTCAGCCGCGTGTGGCGGCTGAGGGGGCGGAGCCGCGGACCGATGGCGATCGGGAGCCGCGCGGTCGTCGTGAGCGATTCCGTCGTGATCGGACGCCGAACCGGGAGCTCGATCTGGCGGCCCCGGCGGACGTTGCAGACGATGCAGGCGGGTTGCCTGCATTCCTGACCACGCCTCTGAGCGCGCCGGTTCGTGCCAGCGCGCCGGTGGAAGTGGTTGTCGAAGCGCCGGCCGCCGTAGAGGTGGCTGAGGCTCCCGCGCCGCAGGTTGAAGGCGCCGGTGAAGCCGCAGCTGAGGATGGCGGCGAGCGCTTCCCGGTCCGCGCCCGTCGCCGCCGCGGCCGTACCCGTGCCGAAGGTCAGGCGGATGGCGCCGACGCCGAGCAGAGCGCCGCTGGCTGATCAGCCTGGATCAGATAGGTGTTGAAAGAGCCGGGCCCGCGCCCGGCTTTTTCATGTGCTCTGGCATCCCGAACATGGTCGGCGTCTGGCGCCTGGCAGGCGGGCGGCAGACAGAGGGGCCGTCAGATCGCCTTGCTGGCGCGCAGGGCGTCTATGGCCGCCGCGTCGAGGCCAATCTCCTGCAGGATCTCATTGGTGTGCTCGCCGTTCAGCGGCGCCCGGCTGCGGATGGCGCCTGGCGTGCGTGACAGCACCATTGGCGGTTGCGGCAAGGGCGCTGGCCCACTCATGCCAGGGAATTCGACAGGCTGCAGATAGCCGGTCTCCACCACATGTGGGTCTTCCAGCACCTGCTGGGGCGTCAGCACGGGCGCGGCTGGCACACGCGCCGCCTCCAGTTCGGCGATGGCTTCGGCAGTGGTCCGCTCAGCCAGCCACTCGCCAAGACGGCCGCTGATCAGCTCAGCATGGCGGCCACGGCTCAGATCATCGGCAAATTTCGGATCATTCAGCCAATAATCCTCATTGCCCATCAATTTTGCCCAACGCCTGTAGATCGGCTGCCCAACCACGGCGACCAGCACATGCCCATCCCTCGTCGGCAGAATGTCAGATGGCGCCGAGGTCTGGCCGCGATTGCCGGAGGGAACGCGATTGATCTCAATCGCCGCCTGCTCGATCAGGGTGGAGCCCATCATATTGATGGCGGTGCGCAGCAAGGCCCCTTCGACGATCTGACCCTTGCCGGATCTCGCCCGCTCCATCAGCGCGATCAGCGCGCCGAAGGCCATGCCGAAGGCCGTGCCAAAGTCCACATAGGAGGCAAGGGCGCGCACCGGCTTTCCGGGCGTCCCCGTCATATAGGCTGCGCCTGACATCGCCTGGCCGATGGTGTCGAACCCCACGCGGTCGCGGTAGGGGCCGACCGAGCCAAAGGCTGATGCGGTCACCAGGATGATATCCGGCTTGATGGCGGTGAGACTGCCATAATCCAGACGCATGGACTTCAGGGTCTCGGGCGGGAGATTGGCGACGACGATGTCCGCACTGGCCACCAGCTTGCGGACAATCGCGGCGCCAGCCTCGCTCATGGGGTCCAGGGTCATGCCGCGCTTGTTGCGGTTCATCTGCATGAACATGGCGCCAGCGCCGGTGTCCGAAATTGGCGCGACATAGCGATCCTCACCGCCGTCGCGCTTTTCGATGCGGATCACGTCAGCCCCAAAGTCCGCGAGCAGGGCCGCGCAATATGGCCCGGCGATAAAGCGGCCGAAATCAAGCACGCGTACGCCTGAAAGCACCTGCGTCATTCATACCTCCCTGTGCTGTGGGTCTACGCCGGGGGCGTCGCCCATTTGTCCGGGAGTTTAGGGCCGATGCGCTGACGGTGGAATTTCTTTTCGCATTTTCTATAACAAATTAGTGCATCGCCAGGACGCCGCCGATGCGGTGCGCGCATGGCTGTTAAGGCCGGGCGCCATCCATGGCGGCGAACCGTCGTGGCTGGTCTCGCCGCGCGTCCATTGCAGAGGACCGACAATGACCTCCTCACTGGGTAAAAATTTGGCGCCTCCCTCTGGTGTTGCCCGTCGGCAACACCCACATTGGCGATGGACATGAGAACCTGTTTCCGGGCGTCGTATTCGGGTGATTGCCTTTGAGGGATCGCCAGGGGGAGCGCGCCAATTGGGGCGGCTCCCAGAGGAGATGCGCATGAACATTGAGAAATACACCGACCGTTCCAAGGGATTCCTGCAGTCGGCCCAGGGCCTCGCCCTACGTGAGAACCACCAGCAGTTCACCCCTGAACATCTTTTGAAAGTCCTGCTTGATGATCCCGAAGGTCTCGCCTCCGGTCTGATCGATCGCGCCGGCGGCAATTCACGTCTCGCCTTGCAGCAGACCGAGCAGGCGCTCGCGAAATTGCCGAAGGTGCAGGGCGGCAGCGGTCAGGTCTATCTGGCGCCTGGCCTGGCGCGGGTGTTTGAGGCCGCCGAAAAGGCTGCCGACAAGGCGGGCGACAGCTATGTCACCGTGGAGCGCCTGCTGCTGGCGCTGGCCATCGAAAAGGACAGCGAGGCTGGCAAGGCGCTCGCCGCTGCAGGCGTCACCGCCCAGAATCTGAACACCGCCATCGAGGCCTTGCGCAAGGGGCGCACCGCCGATTCCGCATCGGCGGAACAGGCCTATGACGCGCTGAAAAAATACGCCCGCAACCTCACCCAGGCGGCCCGCGAGGGCAAGATCGATCCGGTGATCGGCCGCGATGAGGAGATCCGTCGCGCCATCCAGGTGCTGTCGCGTCGCACCAAGAACAATCCGGTGCTGATCGGCGAGCCGGGCGTCGGCAAGACCGCCATCGTTGAAGGTCTGGCCCGGCGCATCGTCGATGGCGACGTGCCCGAGAGCCTGCGCGACAAGCAACTGCTCGCCCTCGACATGGGCGCGCTGATCGCCGGCGCCAAGTATCGCGGTGAATTCGAGGAGCGCCTGAAGAGCGTGCTTGAGGAGGTGCAGTCCGCCGAGGGTAATATCGTGCTGTTCATCGACGAGATGCATACGCTCGTCGGCGCCGGCAAGACCGATGGCGCCATGGATGCCTCTAACCTGCTGAAGCCCGCCCTGGCGCGCGGTGAACTGCACTGCGTCGGCGCCACCACGCTCGATGAGTATCGCAAGCATGTGGAGAAGGATCCGGCTCTGGCCCGCCGGTTCCAGCCGGTTTTCGTGTCCGAGCCTACGGTCGCAGACACCATCTCGATCCTGCGTGGCCTGAAAGAGCGCTACGAACAGCACCACGGCGTTCGCATTCAGGATGCGGCGCTGGTGGCGGCCGCGACCATGTCGAACCGCTACATCACTGACCGCTTTCTGCCCGACAAGGCGATCGATCTGATCGATGAGGCGGCGGCGCGGTTGCGTATGGAGGTCGACAGCAAGCCGGAGGAGCTGGACTCCATCGACCGCGAGGTCGTGCGCCTGAAGATTGAGGCGGAGGCCCTCAAGAAGGAGACGGACGCTGGCTCGAAGGACCGGCTCGTCCGGCTTGAGAAGGAACTGGCTGACCTTGAGGAGAAGTCGTCGGCGCTGACCAGTAAATGGCAGGCGGAGAAAGACAAGCTCGGCAAGGCGGCTGACCTCAAGCGGCGGCTCGACGAGGCGCGCAATGATCTGGCCATCGCCCAGCGTCGTGGCGAGTATCAGCGGGCTGGCGAGCTGACCTATAGCGTCATCCCCGGTCTCGAGAAGGAGCTGGCGGACACGGAGGCAAGCGGCAAGGATGTGGTGCAGGAGGCGGTGACGCCGGACAATATCGCCCAAGTGGTGTCTCGCTGGACTGGCGTGCCCATGGAGCGGATGCTGGAGGGCGAGCGCGACAAGCTGCTGCGCATGGAGCATGAGCTCGGCCGGCGCGTCGTTGGCCAGCATGAGGCCGTGGTCGCGGTGTCGACCGCCGTGCGCCGTGCGCGCGCCGGTCTGCAGGATCCGAACCGGCCGATCGGCTCGTTCATCTTCCTCGGCCCGACGGGCGTGGGCAAGACCGAGCTGACCAAGGCGCTGGCGTCGTTCCTGTTCGATGACGAGAACGCCATGGTCCGCCTCGACATGTCCGAGTATATGGAGAAACACTCGGTGTCGCGCCTTATCGGCGCCCCTCCTGGTTATGTCGGCTATGAGGAAGGTGGCTCGCTGACCGAGGCGGTGCGGCGTCGGCCCTACCAGGTCGTGCTGTTCGACGAGGTCGAGAAGGCGCATCCGGATGTGTTCAACGTGCTGCTGCAGGTGCTCGATGACGGCCGTCTGACCGATGGCCAGGGCCGCACCGTCGACTTCCGCAACACGCTGATCATCATGACCTCGAACCTCGGCGCCGAATATCTGGTGAACCAGAAGGATGGCGAGGATTCCGGCGCGGTGCGGGATGAGGTCATGGGCGTGGTGCGCAGCCACTTCCGGCCGGAGTTCCTGAACCGCGTCGACGAGATCATCCTGTTCCACAGGCTGATGCGCGACCAGATGGGGCAGATTGTCGACATCCAGCTGAAGCGTCTGTCGCGGCTTCTGGAGGAGCGGAAGATCTCGCTCGAAGTTGATGAGGACGCCCGGGAGTGGCTGGCGGCCCGGGGCTACGACCCGGCCTATGGCGCGCGTCCGCTGAAGCGGGTGATTCAGAAGAACGTCCAGGATCCGCTGGCCGAGCTGATCCTGGCCGGCAAAGTAAAGGATGGCGACACGGTGCCTGTCACCGCAGGCCCGTTGGGGCTGGCGGTCGGCGATCTGTCCGTCAGCGCCGCTGCGGAACGCCCGCAGGGCGCGCCGCTCAACTGACGCCATTACCCGAGGAGCATGGCTCATCAGGTAATGGTCAAGCCAGAGCGGGCCTGAGACTTGCCGGTCGCGGATGCGTCAGCGTCTATGCCGCC
This sequence comes from Camelimonas sp. FR25, assembly GCF_059740505.1. Taxonomy (NCBI): domain Bacteria; kingdom Pseudomonadati; phylum Pseudomonadota; class Alphaproteobacteria; order Hyphomicrobiales; family Chelatococcaceae; genus Camelimonas; species Camelimonas sp. FR25. Next base: position 25,024 of record NZ_JCAWFG010000107.1, read on the forward strand.
AGCCAGGGCTGCATAGATACCGCGAACAGCATCGCAATCTTGCCGACAGTGGGCGTGGCGCCATAGGCGCCACGCCCTTTTTGCGTGTCGCGGCGGTGCGCCTGTTTCGTTGAATTTGCCACGGGTTGCTGCTGGCGCGCAAAATGTGACGTCGGGATATCATCGCTGTGACAATACTATTGAGCGTGTCTCCTTGTATTCGTCCGGGTGGCTTGTGAATTTTCTTGATTTTATTGCTGTGCTGGTAGCACGATGATCTGTGTGGGGGCGCTGCCGGGGCGGCGCATGGCAGGTCAATCCTGGCCGGTCAGCTGTTCGTGGCGTTAGAGTTTGGATAAGGCAAGCCATGCGCAGCAGGGTGAAAACGGCGATTTCTGTTGGAGTGGACGGAGACGGCGAGGCGGATCAGGCGTCTGCATCGGCCCAAAGCGGGGGCACCCAGCCTCTCGGTGCAGCAAACGACGTGGCCACAGTCGCTATCGAGCCAACCAGTCCGACACGGCGCGAACACGATCTGCTGGGCGAGGCCGATGTCCCTGCGGATGCCTATTGGGGCGTGCACACCTGGCGCGCCGTCAACAACTTCCCCATCACGGGCGTGCGAATCGGTGATTTCCCGCAACTGGTGCGGGCGCTGGCGCTGGTGAAACACGCCGCGGCCCAGGCTAACCGCCGCCTCGGCGCCTTGTCGCCCGACAAGGCCGATGTCATCAGCCGCGCCTGCGCCGACATTCACGCAGGCGATTTGCTGCACGACCAGTTTATCGTGGACGTCATTCAGGGCGGGGCTGGCACCTCCACCAATATGAACGCCAATGAGGTCATCGCCAACCGCGCGCTGGAGCTGATGGGGCGCCACAAGGGCGATTACGCGGCGTTGCACCCCAATGACGACGTCAACATGGCGCAGTCGACCAATGACGCCTATCCGACTGCGGTGCGCTTGGCGCTGATCCTGTCGACACGCCCGCTGTTAAAGGCGCTCGATCAGCTGTGTTACGCGCTCAAGGGCAAGGCGGCGGAGTTCGGCGATGTGCTGAAGATTGGCCGCACGCAGCTGCAGGACGCGGTGCCCATGACGCTCGGGCAGGAGTTCGACGGCTGGTGCGTCACCCTGCGCGAGGACATCGACCGGCTGCAGGAGGCGGCGGCGCTATTCCGCGAGATTAATCTGGGCGCGACAGCGATCGGCACCGGCGTGACGGCGGACGCTGGCTACGCCACGCTGGCGGTGGAGGAGCTGGCGCATCTTTCTGGCGTGGCGGTGACGCCAGCGGCCAATCTGGTCGAAGCCACCTCGGACATGGGCGCTTTTGTGCTGTTTTCCGGCGTACTCAAGCGACTGTCAGTGAAACTGTCGAAGATCAGCAACGACCTGCGCCTGCTGTCGAGCGGTCCGCGCGCCGGCTTCAATGAGATCAATCTGCCGGCGGTGCAGGCCGGATCCTCGATCATGCCCGGCAAGGTCAATCCAGTGATCCCGGAAATGGTCAATCAGGTCGCCTTTCAGGTCATCGGCGCCGATCTCACGGTCACGCTGTGCGCCGAGGGCGGGCAGTTGCAGCTCAACGCCTTTGAGCCAACCATCGCTTATTGCCTGCTGACATCGCTCAAGCAGTTGACGTCGGCGATTGACGTGCTTCGGGAGCGATGCATCGACGGCATTACAGCCAATCGCGCCCATTGCCGCGACAGTGTCGAGAACTCCATCGGCCTGGTCACCGTGCTTGGACCAGCGCTCGGCTATGAAACTGCCTCGCGCCTCGCCGGTCGGGCATTGCTTGAAAATCGCCGCATCGCTGATCTGGTTCTGGAGGAGGGACTCATGGCGCCCGAACGCCTCGCAGAGGCCCTGCGGATCGAGGCGATGACCGCGCCCCAGCGTCTGAAGGCCAGCCCTGCGCTACGCTCCAGCCCGGTAAAACCTTAACCGACAAGGCTACGGCGGTCCGCGACAATACCCGTTCGCCGACCTGCAGGCGACAGACGCGGCGTCGCTGCATCCCAGGCGGGGGGACTCCTCCACCCGCATCTTGCCTCCGGCGCAATACAGGGCGGCGCCAAGGCCGCCCTTCACGCCTTACAGATTGATACGGCGAACGCTCGCTGCGTCGTGCTCATCCAGGTCGCCGCCGGGCCCAGGATCATCAGGGGCGCGGGCGATCGGAAAGATCACCTCGCCAGGCGGCCGTGGTCGTGATGGCGACGGCTTGCTGGCCGACCCATTCGCCGAGGTCGCTGCGGGTCCGGTGGTTGTGGACGGGGCCGCGGGCGGTTGCGCCGCCAATTTTGTGGCGTCCGTCGGGGCAGGGCCTGCGGCGTTTGCAGGCCTGCCGGCCTCGGGCGTCACACCGCCAGGCGCTCGTGGAGAAGTCGTCGCAACCTCGGCCTGCTGCGCGGCTGTGGTAATAGGCGTGGCTTCTGGCGGCGCTGACTGCTGCACATGCTCCGGTGTGGCTTCAATGAAGCCGTGCACCGCCGCCTCATCACCGTCAGCGAGCACATCTTCACTTGGGTGATGGCTGGCGTGGGCGCCCAGCATCTCTGTTGGCGCGGCCCAGACAAAGGCGTCCAGTCGGCCGGTGACCGGTGAGATCGGCATCCACGCGTCCGCCACGAGCCCGTCGGCGATCCATGCGGGATCGCGTGGCGCGCGTGAGGCGCGCGCCAGCCACTCACGCACCTGGCCGGCGCCAGCTGGACCATTCTCGGCGATCTCGGCCATCATCAGGCAGACGCGGGCCGGCGGCCGCACGTGCAGGAGCGGCTCCAGCGCCGCCCTGGCCCGATCGTATTCGCGGGCGTCGATGGCGGCGCGCGCCACGATAATCCGCGATTCCTCATGGCCAGGGGCGATGCGCTGCAAGGCGCGGGCGCGCTCCAGCCGGTCGAGGGCGGAATCGCCAGGTCGCATGTCGATATAGGCTGCAGCGATCTCGGGGTGCGGATGCAGCTTCCAGCCTGCCTCCAGCACCCGGGCGGCCTTGCGCAGCGACCCCTGGCGCGCCAGCAGTCTGCCCTGAAGGGACACAGCGGGCACAAGCTCTGGCGCAAGTTTCACCGCCTGGCGCAGGGCGTCGAGCGCCCCATCAGGGTCCTTGTCCTGGCGATCCATGGCGTCGGCGGTGAGCAACACCGCGCGCTGGCGCCGCGCCGCGTCCTTGTCGACACGGCCCGTCGACAGGCGCCGTTCAAGCATGGCCAGCGCCTCGCGCCAGCGCCTTTGCGCGCCGAAGTGCTCAAGCATCGCGTCATTGGCCCAGCCAATGCCGGGATCCAGATGGGCGGCCTTGCCGGCGAAGCCATAGGCTTCAGCCAGCTCCCCCTTGCGCCGCGCCTCAACATAGAGGCCGCGCAATCCCAGAACCTGGGTTTCAGGCTGTTCGAGCATGGCGCGGAAGGCGTTCTCGGCGGTCTTGCGATCACCGGCCAGCTGCGCCGCCTGGGCGCGCAGCAGCAAGGTCATGGGCTCGCGACCAAGCAGCTTCTCGGCCTCCAGCGCATGGCGACGCGCCATCGCCGCGTCGCCGGAGCCCACAGCGACCATTCCTTGTGACAACGCCGTGAAACCGCGCTGCCGCCGTCGGCCTCGCGTGGCGACGCTCATGATATCCGGCAGGCGAAACACCAGCCGCACCACGGTCCACGCCAGCATGGCGGCGACCAGCACGGCGAGCATCGCCAGCACCGTCACGGCGACTGACGTCTCGATGCGGTAGCCATGCCAGACCACGGCGACATCGCCCGGGCGATCCGCCAGCCAGGCAGCGCCGGTCGCGATCAGGGCGATCAGAATGATGAACCACAGCACCCTGATCATGGCCGGCCACCCTGCGTCTGCACTGCGCCGGCCGGCGCGGCCGCGCCCTGGCTGACGATGGCGGCCATGGCGTCATTGAGCGCGGCGCGGGCTGCCTGCTCTGCGGACACGCGCGCCTGCAGGGCAGCGCCAAAGGCTGACGATTCCCGCCGCAAGCCTTCTGGCAAGCTGGCCCAGGCCCGCGCCGCCATATCAAGGTCGCCGCGCTGCAGGGCGTCTGTCAGCCGCTCGAGCGTACCTTCCTCCGCCGCAACCGGCTGGCCGTCCTGATCAACCGGCCGGATGCGCACCAGGCGCGAGGCGCTGGCCTTGAGGCGGTCGAGCATGCCTTCATTATGATGTTGCAGCGTGGACAGCCGGTCAGCCAGCGGCGCAAACTCCTGACGCAGCGTTGCAACGGTGGCAAGGCCCGCAGCGCCAGCCTGCAATCGGGCCATAGCCGCTGGATCGCCGCCTGCTGCGGCCAGCGCCGCGATGTCGCTAGCGAACGGACGCCCCTCCTGGATCGCCTGCAACACCTCCGAGGCGGCGAGGGCGCGCGCGATTGCGGCGATGCGCGGCTCATTGCTGCGGGCGGCGAGGTTGCGCCCCAGCTCGCCAACACGGGCGTCGAGGGTCGCAACGCGCCTTCCAGCCTCGGCGGCAGCGCTGGCCGCCGCGTCGGCGCGTGACATGTCGATGCTACGCACCGCGCCAGCGAGCGCGCCCACTTCGGAGCGCGCCTCACTGGCCTGGGCGCTGGCCTGACGCGTGGCCTGTTGGAGGCTGGTCAACTGCTCGGCCATCGCCGTCAGACGCGCAGCGAGCGCGTCATCCTGCGCTGGTTGCTGTAAGGGGGCTTCCCCATTGTCCGGCTTTTCGCCAGTGGACGTCGCCGCGGGCGCCGGCTGCGCTGTGGCGATCTGCTGCGCCAGCGCTTTGGCCTCATTGGCCAGCGCCGCGAGGCGGCCATCAACCTCAGTCACCCTGGCGCTGAGCGCCGTTACCTCGGACTTCGGCGCCAGCGCATTCACCTGTGCCGCCAATTGTTGCTCGAGCGCCGAAAACTTCTGCTCCAGCGCGCCATCCTGCTGAATGGTGCCGATCCCCGTCGGGCTAATCACCGAGACGATCCAGGCGCCGGCCACACCCGCGCCGGCGCCGATCACCGCAGCCAGCAGGCCACCGCCAAACCCCAGGCCGGACTTTGGCGCCTGTGCGGCGCCGGAAGGCGGCGTTTTGCCAGAGCCAGCCGCCGCGTCCTGATGGGCCGCCCCAGCGCCGGCTCCACTGGAACCTGCCGCCGCTAAAGGCGCGACTCCGTCAGTCGCAGGACGGCTCGGAGCTGATGAGGCCCCTGCATGTTTGCTGCCGGACGGCGACTGCGCGGCGCTGGGCGTCGTCTTGTCCGAAGGCTTGTTGCTCGTATCAGCCGTCGGCTTCGTCGCCGGCTCATCCGGGTTGGCCTTCAGATCGATGGTGGCGGGCTGGCGTAATGGCGATGGACGGATCGGCGGGACCGGCGAGGCGGCGCTGCTCTCTGTAGTCTGTGGCGGCGCCGCTGAAGGCGTGGCGGATGTGGGGGCCGTCGTACCGGCGTTCTCGTTCGGAGCTTTCCCGGATGAGCCTGCGCCCGTGGAAGACCTGTCCGTCATCGCCAATCATTCTCCGCTGGGTCTGAACGCGCCGCCCGCGACTGGCCGGCCTGCGCGGAAAACATAAGATCTGCGGGCGGCAGCGCCAACCGGCGTCACGCGATCGCCTCGTGGTCCTTCCAGTCCAGAGCAGAATGCGCCGGGATGGCGGCAAAGGCCAGCGCCCGTCGCGGATCCGCCACAGGCGCTAATCCGCCATCTGGTCTGCTGCGGCGCCTCGCCGCCCCAGACAATCAGGCGCGGACGTTCTCGGCGAGCCCGGCGACAGCGGCGATCATGGCGTCATCGTCAGGGTGGGAGGCGACGATAATGTGGTCTGCGCCGATGTTTTTCAGCTCTCTGGCCGTATCGGCCGAGATGCACACATGCCGCAGGGTCGCCGCCACTGCGTCAAGACCCGACGCCTTCGCCAATTCCATGAACAGCGCGGCGCTGCGCGGCGAATAATGCAGGATGCAGTCGACCGCATGGTCGCGGAGCGCGGCCAGCGCCTGCGGCGTCAGGCTGGCGGCAGCGTCGGCGTGATAGCAGACCCAGACAACGGGCTCGAGGCCGTCGGCCCGCAACATGTCGACCAGGTCTTCCTTGCGCTCGCGACCAGCGGCGAGCAGCAGGCGGCTGCCTGGCGGCAAGGTCTCGCGCGCCATTTCCGCCAGGTCCCGGCGATCTCCTGACGCAGACAGCACATGCAGAAAACCGGCGCGGCGCGCATCCTCGGCCGTCCGGTCGCCGACAGCCAGCACCGGCAGGTGGGCCGGGGCTTCGGGAAAACCGAGCAACGAGCCTGGGCTGGTCATGATGATGGCGTCGAACCGCCCCAATGGCATGGCGACCCCACTTGGGGCGATAGCCAGCACCGGTGACTCAATCACCTCATGCCCCATCTGGCGCAGTCGCTGCGCCGTCGCCGCAATGCGTGAACCGGGACGCGTAACAAGAATTCGCATGGCCGCCTCCCAATGTCAGAGCCGCTGCACATGAGTCGCTACCCGCTTATGCGCGAAAATTCATGCGTGCGCATCAACGCGACAGTGAGGCGTGCCTGATTGTGAATGCAGGAGGCCGCGCAACCCGCAGGACCATGCCCGGCAGGGGGTAAATGAGCGAACGGCTGTAACACTCCGGTCGCATCAGGCGCGCTGGCGCAGCAACGGGCGAGCCCGCCCCGTCTCGCTGTCATCGCAACAATCTGGCGTCCGGATTACTTGGACGTCTGGTGCTGCAGCAGCGCAGGATTGGCGCGCGCCTGAATATCACGGCCCGCCTCTTCGCCGAGCGCCGCCGCGTCATTGACGTGACCTTCGCGAATGCTCTCCACCCAGTCGGAGCCGTCGACAGACAGCAGCAGGCCACGCAGCCGCAAGGTCTCGCCGCTGACCTGGGCGAGACCGGCGATGGGCGTGCGACACGAGCCGTCGAGCACCGTGAGGAAGGCGCGCTCTGCCGCCAGCGCGTAGCCGGTGTCGGCGTGAATGATCTGCGCCAGCGCGCCACGCACCACGTCGTCCCTGGTGCGTGCGGTGATGGCGATCGCCCCCTGGCCGACCGCCGGCAGCATCTCGTCCAGCTCCAGCAGGGTCGCCGCAGGATCACTGACGCCGAGCCGGCGCAAACCTGCCGAGGCCAGCAGCGTGGCGTCAAAGCGGCCCTCATGCAGACGCGCCAGCCGGGTCTGCACATTGCCGCGCAGCAGGCCGGTGGTGACGTCGGGCCGCAGACGCAGCACCTGGGCGGCGCGTCGCAGCGAGGCGGTGCCCACCACCGCCCCTGGCGGCAGCGCAGCCAACCCCTTCGCCGCAGGCGCGATCAACACGTCGCGCACGTCTTCGCGCTCCAGATAGCCAGCAATGGTCAGATCGTCGGGCAGCCAGGTTGGCAAATCCTTGGCCGAATGCACGGCCAGATCGATGGCGCCAGCCTGCAGGGCCGAATCCAGCTCCTTGGTGAACAGGCCCTTGCCGCCTGCCTCGGAGAGCGCCCGATCCTGGATCATGTCGCCGGTGGTGCGAATAACGTCGAGCGTGACCTGGGCGGGTTCCAGCCCCAGCACAGCGAGTAGCCGGTCACGCACAATATTCGCCTGGGCGAGGGCGAGCGGACTTCCGCGCGTGCCGACGACGAGGCGGGACATGGACATGGACGATCTCACTCCAAAGGCCAGCAGCAACGCGGCCCGGCTGGAACGCGCGCTGCAGCCTGACTGCAATTCGACTGGATAAGCGGCTGATGCCCTGGGTAACAGCGCCGTCGCGGCTTCTATAGAGCATGAAATGCAAAAGTGGGAGCCGATTTGCGGACAGGATGCCGCAACCCCGCCTTAACTGTCGGTGATGGAGTAGGGCGCTGACCGGGTTCGATCACCCCTTGCGGGCTGCGCCGGATTCCAATTGAGCGTAGCATCCATTAAAGCGCTTGGGCGCGGGTCATGGATTCGGCCAGCCTCGCCATGCCGCGCTTGTGACGTCGCTCGCGCCGGCCTGTGATGCTCGCCTGATTGACGCCGGCCTGTACGCGCTGGCGCGCTCGCCGCAGGCCTGCGAGCGCTGCGCAAGTCGCGCGCAAGCGCGTCGGATGCTATGGACGGTGCGCCGTCGCCGCCCGCTGCGGCGCCCAGTAACAGCGGCATTGTGCTGCGGAGTGATGGTTACGCCATGCGTGTCCTTGGAATCGAGACGACCTGCGACGAGACGGCTGCGGCGGTTGTTGAAACCGATGGCGCAGGGCGTCCGATTATCCGCTCCAATGAAGTGTTTAGCCAGATCGCCGCGCACGCAGCTTATGGCGGTGTAGTTCCGGAGATCGCCGCCCGCGCCCATGTCGAGGTGGTCGATCATCTGATCGCCAGGGCGCTTGAGAATGCAGGCGTCGAGTTGTCCGATATCGACGGCTTCGCGGCTGCTGCAGGCCCTGGACTGATCGGCGGCGTGATGATCGGCCTCACCGCCGCCAAGGCGCTGTCGCTGGTCACCGGCAAGCCGCTGATCGCCGTGAACCACCTAGAAGGCCATGCGCTGACGCCGCGTCTGGTCGAACAGGTGCAGTTTCCCTATCTGCTGCTGCTGGCCTCTGGCGGCCATACCCAGCTGATCGCCGTACTCGGCGTCGGCGAATACGTCCGGCTCGGCACCACGATCGACGACGCCATCGGCGAGGCGTTCGACAAGGTGGCGAAGATGCTCGGCCTGCCTTATCCGGGCGGCCCACAGGTTGAACGTGAGGCCGCGAAGGGCGATCCGGAGCGTTTCGCACTGCCCAGGCCAATGCTGGGCCGGCCCGTTCCGGATTTTTCGTTGTCAGGCCTGAAAACGGCGGTGCGTCAGGAGGCCCAGAAGATCCTGCCGTTGCGCGCCGTCGATGTGTCCGATCTCTGCGCTTCCTTCCAGGCGGCTGTGGTCGACGCCGTGGTCGACCGCACCCGGGTCGCCTTGCGCGCTTTCAGGGAGATTGCAGGGCGTCCCTCGGCGCTGGTGGTGGCAGGCGGCGTGGCGGCGAATATGGCGATCCGGCGTGGCCTCGACCGGCTGGCGGCGGAGTCTGGCGTGCGCCTCGTCGCCCCGCCGCTGGGACTTTGCACCGACAATGGCGCCATCATCGCATGGGCAGGTCTCGAGCGGCTGCGCATGGGCATTCAGGATGACCTCACTGTCGCCGCCCGCCCGCGCTGGCCGCTGGATCCGAGCAAGGATACCCGCGCCGGCGCCAAGGCCTGAGCTTTGGGCATGGCCGTGGCCGAAGATCGCTTCTCCCGGATCGCCGTGGTCGGCGCGGGCGCCTGGGGCGTGGCGCTGGCCAACGCCGTCGTGCGCGCGCAGCCGCTGGCCGGCGGCGAAACCGTGCCGCTGTGGGGACGTAACGCCGAAGACATGGCCGCCATGGCGCAGACGCGCGAGGCCGGTCGACATTTGCCCGGCGTGCGTCTCGAGGATGAGGTCGCGCCGACCAGCAATGCGGCGGTCGTAGCCGACGCAGACGCGGTGTTGCTGGTGATTCCGGCGCAGCAGATACGCCCGGCGCTCATCGGGCTGAAGCCGCATCTGTCCCGCGAGGGCTTGCCGGTGATCATCTGCGCCAAGGGTATTGAGCGGGCTTCCGGCCTGTTCATGTCGGATGTCGTCCGCGAGATACTGCCCTCGGCTGCGCCAGCCGTGCTGTCCGGGCCCAGCTTCGCCGCCGATGTGGCCTGCGGCTTGCCGACGGCGGTGTCGCTGGCGGCGGATGATGAGACCCTGGCGGCCGCCCTGGCGCGACGCCTCTCAGGTCCGACGCTGCGCATCTATCACAGCGACGACATGCGCGGCGTCGAGATCGGCGGCGCTGCCAAGAATGTGCTGGCCATCGCCTGCGGCATCGTCATGGGCAGGGGGCTCGGCGAGAGCGCCCGCGCGGCGCTGGTGGCGCGTGGGTTCGCCGAGATTGTCCGCTTCGCCGCCGCCTTCGGCGCCAGACCGGCGACGCTGATGGGCCTTTCGGGCCTGGGCGATCTGGTGTTGACCTGCGGCTCGGCGCAATCACGCAATTTCGCCTTCGGCCAGGCCCTTGGCGCCGGCGCCCCGCTGGCCGAGGCCAGCGGCGGCAAGTTGACGGAAGGCGCCGCCACTGCCGCGATCATGTTGCAGCGCGCGGCGGAGGCTGGCGTCGACATGCCGCTTGCCTCCTCTGTCGCCGCTATTCTCGAAGGTCGCATCGGCATCGAAGAAGCCATCGACCAGCTGATGCTGCGCCCGCTGCGCAGCGAGGCCTGATCGATATCGCAAGTCAGGCCCGATTATCTCACCTCACAGGAGCACGCGTTCATGGCCTTCTGGCTGTTCAAATCCGAACCCGACACCTGGTCCTGGGATCAGCAGGTGGCCCGTGGCGCTTTGGGCGAACACTGGAATGGCGTGCGCAACCACGTCGCCAAGCAGAATATGATGGCCATGAAGCTCGGCGACCTTGGCTTTTTCTATCACTCCAACAAGGGCAAGGAGATCGTGGGCATCGTGGAGGTGATCCGCGAGTATTATCCCGATCACACCGACCTTTCCGGCAAGTTCGGCATGGTCGACATCAAGGCCATTGAGGCCTTGCCGCGCCCCGTGACGCTGGAAGAGGCGAAGAGCGAGCCGCGCCTCAAGGAGATGATCCTCGTCAACAATTCCCGACTATCGGTGCAGCCCGTCACCGAAGCGGAATGGCAGGTGGTGCGGGAGTTGGGCGGGCTTGCCTGAGCTGGCCACCCCCCGGTGTCGCGACACGTGAGCCGCTATCTGGCCTCTTTTTTCCGGCGCTTTAGCAGATCCGGACGGCAGGGGAATGGGGCTGTATACGCAGTAAGATACTGGCAGCGCCGCCGGGCCCGTCATTTGTCCGACAATTCTGCGCTTGCATGGCTGCGCCCGGCCTGCGACCGCGCCCTGAACCTCCGGCGCGGGTTCCTCGCGGTTTCAGGTTTCAACCATCCTGCGATCCCCAGTAACTCCCCTTTCGTCGCCTTGCGCGAACGCGCGGCGCGCGGCTAACCTCTGCCGCAATTGACGATGGCGCGCCTGACCGCTGGGCGGAGGCTGACCTGTTTGGGGAGACCACCATGACCGACCTGTCTCACGGCAAGACCTATCCGCCCTCAGCGGAGTGGCGGAAGCGCGCATGGTTGGACGCCAGCTCTTATCAGGAGATGTACGCCGCCTCGATCGCCGATCCCGAGGCGTTCTGGGGCGAGCATGGTCAGCGCATTGACTGGTTCACGCCCTATACCAGGGTCAAGAACGCCAGCTACGCCCCCGGCGCCGTGTCGATCCGCTGGTACGAGGATGGCGTCACCAACGCCGCCTATAATTGCATTGACCGCCACCTGAAGACCCGCGCCGATCAGACGGCGATCATCTGGGAGGGGGATGATCCGTCTGAGTCGAAGCACATCACCTATCAGGAGCTGCATGACGAGGTCTGCCGCTTCGCCAATGTGCTGCGCAATCGCGGCGTCAGCAAAGGTGATCGCGTCACCATTTACATGCCGATGATCCCCGAAGCCGCCTACGCCATGCTGGCCTGCGCGCGGCTTGGGGCCATCCATTCCGTGGTGTTCGGCGGCTTCTCGCCAGATTCACTCGCCGGTCGCATCGAGGACTGCGGCTCGAAGGTGGTGATCACGGCTGATGAGGGCCTGCGTGGCGGCCGAAAGGTGGCGCTGAAGGCCAATGTTGACGCCGCCATCGCGAGGCTGCCGGCTGGCGTCGAGGTCGACCATGTGGTGGTGGTGCGCCGCACCGGGGCCAATGTGGCGATGGATCCGCTCCGCGACGTCTGGTACCACGCCGCCCGCGATCAGGTGACGGCGGACTGCCCCTGCGAACATGTCGAAGCCGAGCACCCGCTGTTCATCCTCTATACCTCCGGCTCCACCGGCAAGCCGAAGGGCGTGCTGCACACCACCGGCGGCTACCTCGTCTACACCTCAATCACCCACAAATATGTCTTCGATTACCACGAGGGCGACGTCTACTGGTGCACCGCCGACGTGGGCTGGGTCACCGGGCATAGCTACATCCTGTATGGTCCGCTGACCAATGGCGCGACCACGCTGATGTTTGAGGGCGTGCCGAACTACCCAGACATGTCGCGCTTCTGGCAGGTCATCGACAAGCACAAGGTCAACACCTTCTACACGGCGCCCACCGCCATCCGTTCGCTGATGCAGGCGGGCGATGGTCCGGTGAAGGCCACCTCGCGCGCCTCGTTGCGCCTGCTGGGTTCAGTGGGCGAGCCAATCAATCCCGAAGCCTGGGAATGGTACCACCGGGTGGTCGGCGACAACCGCTGCCCGATCGTCGACACCTGGTGGCAGACCGAAACTGGCGGCGTACTGATCAGCCCTCTGCCAGGCGCGACGGCGCTCAAGCCTGGCTCGGCGACCCTGCCGCTGTTCGGTATCGAGCCCCAGGTGGTGGACGCTGACGGCAAGGTTCTGGACGGCGCGGCCGAAGGTAATCTGGTCATCGCCGAATCCTGGCCGGGCCAGATGCGCACGGTTTACGGCGACCACCAGCGCTTCATGGAGACGTATTTCTCCACCTACCCAGGCAAGTATTTCAGTGGCGACGGCTGCCGCCGCGATGCGGACGGCTATTACTGGATCACCGGCCGCGTTGATGACGTCATTAACGTATCCGGCCACCGCATGGGGACGGCCGAAGTGGAATCGGCGCTGGTGGCGCACGCCAGCGTCTCCGAGGCCGCCGTGGTCGGTTATCCGCACGACATCAAGGGGCAGGGCATCTATGCCTATGTCACGCTGATGAACGGCGTTGAGCCCACCGAAGCCTTGCGCAAGCAGCTGGTCAGTTGGGTGCGCCAGGAGATTGGTCCGATCGCGACGCCTGACCTGATCCAGTTCTCGCCGAATTTGCCCAAGACCCGCTCCGGCAAGATCATGCGCCGCATCCTGCGCAAGATCGCCGAGGATGATTTTGGCGCGCTCGGCGACACCTCGACGCTGTCCGATCCAGCGGTGGTCGATGAACTGATCAATAACCGGCAAAACCGGCGCGGCTGACGCCACGCCTCTGTGCCTGGATATGCGACGGGCGCGCCATTTGGCGCGCCCGTTGTGCATGCGGCAGCGGCCTGTGCGCCGGAAGCGTCAGCTGTTCTGGGGCAAGCCGGCGATGGCGCGGGCAAAATCACGCGCGGCGAACGGCTCGAGATCCTCCACCCCTTCGCCCACGCCAATGAAGTGCACCGGCAAGCCGGATTTGGCGGCGATCGACACCAGAATGCCGCCGCGCGCGGTGCCATCCAGCTTGGTCATGATCAGGCCGGTGACCCCAGCGGTTTTGGCAAAAATCTCGACCTGATTGACGGCGTTCTGCCCAGTGGTGGCGTCGAGCACCAGCAGGGCTGCGTGCGGGGCCTCCGGGTCAAATTTCTTGACCACGCGCACGATTTTCTCCAGCTCGGCCATCAGGCCAGCCTTGTTCTGCAGGCGACCGGCGGTGTCGATCATCAGCACGTCGACGCCGCGCTCACTGGCTTCTTTCAGCGCGTCGAAGGCGAGGCCAGCCGCGTCCGAGCCTTGCGGGCGCACGATCACCTCGGCGCCAGTGCGGTCACCCCACACCTTGAGCTGTTCGATGGCCGCGGCGCGGAAGGTGTCGCCCGCCGCCAGCATCACCGACTTGCCCTCATTGCGGAACTTCTGCGCCAGCTTGCCGATCGTGGTGGTCTTGCCGGCGCCGTTGACGCCAATCATCAGGATGACGAAGGGCTTGCGCGCCGCATCGATCACCAGCGGCTTCGCCACGGGCGCCAGCGTCGCCTCGACCTCCTGCGCCAGCACCTGCTTGACCTCGTCGGCCGAAATCTCCTTGTCGAAGCGCCCGACGCTGATCGCCTTGATGATCCGCTCGGTGGTGGCCACGCCGAGGTCAGCCTGAATCAGGATGTCCTCCAGATCCTCAAGCGCTGCTGCATCAAGCTTGCGCTTGACAAACAGGTCGGTGATGCCAGCGCCAATCGTCGATGAGGTACGGGTCAGGCCGCCCTTGAGGCGCTGCCACCAGCTCTGCTTGACCGCAGTGGCAGTGGCAGTGGCAGTGGCAGTGGCAGGGGTTTCCGCAACAGCCGCAGTGGTTTCGCCCGCGGGCGCCGCAGCGGGCGTCAGGTCGCCAGACGCAGGCGTATGGTCTGTGGCCGGGACAGCTTCAGGCGACACGGGCTGGGTGAGAGACTCCACCGCCACTGGCGCTGCTGGCGCAACGGGCGTTGTCAGTTGGGCTGGCGTTGGTTGGGCGTGCGTTGCGGGAGCGTCAGCCTCTGGCGCGCTGTTTTCCGCAGCGAGAGAGACGTCACCAGCCTCAGCTGCGGCCTTCTGTGTCGCAGCAGGTTGCGCAGGCGGCAGAGCCTCCGCCGCAGCGTCTGCAACGTCAGCCTCCGGAGCAACTGGCGCCGCCGTCCCAGGCGCTTCGGCGGCCTTCTCCGGCTTCTTGCCAAACAGCCGCGAGAAAAAGCCTTTGCGTTCGTTGTCGCTCATATTCGTCCCGGTCGTCGCACCGCCACAGGCCCAGCCTGGCTCACATGTCTGGCATTGGTCTTAACCGCTGCACCGTCGATGGCAACCATTTGCTGGCGATGCAGCTTGCGCCACAGGCCGTGGCGGCGTGGCCTGCAGGCGTCGAAAGCCCCTCAGGGATTTACGCGACGGTTCCCAGTACATGGAACATGCGCTAACACCCGCAGCGGCGCGCCAGGCGCCCGTCAGGCCATGGACATCGCATGCAATCGCCGATCACGCTGGAATCCCTGCGCGCCTCGATGGAGGATCGCCTGCTGTATCGCGACGGCATGGTCCTGGTGATCAACAAGCCGTTCGGCGTGCCGGTGCATCGCGGCCCCGTCGCCGCTGGCCAGGCGGATACGCCGGATCTGGAGAGCGCCTTTGACGCGCTGAGGTTTGGCCTGCCGCGCATTCCGTCGTTGGCCCACCGGCTCGATCGCGACACCTCTGGCTGTCTCGTGCTCGGGCGTCACCGCAAGGCGCTCGACAAGCTTGGTCGCATGTTCAAGTCTGGCGACATTGACAAGACCTATCTGGCGGTCGTGCAGGGCGGCCCAACCGAAGAGGCAGGCGACATCGATCTGCCGCTCGGCAAACGTGACCCGCAGCGCGGCTGGTGGATGAAAGTCGATCCCGATGGTCTGCCGTCACGCACGTTGTGGCAGGTGGTCGGGCGCGGCGAGCAGGCGGGCGCGCCGATCACCCTAATGCGCCTGACGCCAGTCACCGGTCGTACGCATCAATTGCGTGTGCATTGCGCCGCTATGGGCTGGCCGATCTATGGCGACGCCATTTATGGCGAGGGACCACGGTTTGGCGGGCCGGGCCTGCATTTGCACGCCCGTTCCGTCAGCATCCCGCTCTACGCCAACAAGCCGGCCATCGACGTTGAAGCGCCGCCGCCGCCGCACATGGCGGAGCTGATGGCGCGCTGCGGCTTCGCCTGATCGCGCCTCAGGCTCGCGCCGCCATGCGCCCGCCCATCCCATGGCCAGGGGCTTCGGCGGGCGCAAAACTGTCGGCGCGGGCGATGCGCCAGCTATCGGCGTAGAAGGGGTGTTCACTGGCCCCACTGAGCAGTTCGCCATTCTCCAGGAAGGGGAACAGGTGCGAAAACAGGCTGATTTCGGTGGAATTGACGCGGCGCGCAATGTGATGCGGTGAAATCTCGGTGGGGTGGCGCAGGCCGGCCGCCGCCATCAGTTCGGCCAGGGCGTGCAAGGTGCTGCGGTGGAAGTTGGCGACACGCTGCGCCTTGTCGCTCACCACCAGCGCCCGCTGCCGCAGCGGGTCCTGGGTGGCGACGCCTGTCGGACACTGGTTGGAATGGCAGGTGCGCGACTGGATGCAACCGACCGCGAACATGAAGCCGCGGGCGCTGTTAACCCAGTCGGCGCCCAGCGCCATGGCGCAGGCGATGTCGAAGGCCGAGATGATCTTGCCAGCCGCCGCCACCTTCACCTGATCGCGCAGGCCAGTGCCCACCAGCGTGTTGTGCACGAACAGCAGCGCCTCGCGCAGGGGCACGCCCATATTGTCGGCGAACTCCACCGGAGCTGCGCCAGTGCCGCCCTCCGAGCCATCCACCACCACGAAATCCGGCGTCACGCCAGATTGCAGCATGGCCTTGACGATGGCCATGAACTCCCACGGCTGGCCCAGCGCCAGCTTAAAGCCGATGGGCTTGCCGCCAGACAGCTCCCGCAGTTCGGCGACGAAATCCATCATTTCCAGCGGCGTGTGAAAGCGGCTGTGCGTGGGCGGCGACACGCAATCGACGCCCATGGGCACGCCGCGGGTTGCGGCGATTTCTGGCGTGATCTTGCTGGCGGGCAGAATGCCGCCATGGCCAGGCTTGGCGCCCTGGCTGAGCTTGATCTCGATCATGCGGATGCGCGGGTCTTTGGCGCGCTCGGCGAATTTCTCCGGCGAGAAGGTCCCGTCATCGTTACGGCAACCGAAATAGCCGCTGGCGATCTGCCACACGAGATCGCCGCCGTGCTGCAGATGATAGGGGCTGACGCTGCCCTCGCCGGTGTCCTGGCTGAAGCCGCCGATCTTTGCGCCCTTGTTGAGCGCCATGATGGCATTGGCGCTGAGCGCGCCGAAGCTCATCGCCGAGACATTCATCACCGAGCCGGAATAAGGCTGTCGGCACTGGGCATTGCCAATGGTGATGCGGAAGGTCGCAGGATCGGCCAGCGGGGCGGCGCGCAGCGAGTGGCCCATGAATTCGTAACGGTCAGCATAAGTGTCGACGGTGGTGCCGAACGGGCGCTGGTCCGGCTCAGCCTTGGCGCGCTGATAGACCAAAGAGCGCTGCGCCCGCGAAAACGGCAGGCTCTCGGCGTCGGTCTCAAAAAAATACTGCCGCATCTCAGGCCGCACCGCCTCAAAAATGAAGCGCATGTGGCCGATCACGGGGTAATTGCGGGTAATGGCGTGGCGCGTCTGCAGCAGGTCATAAACGCCGAGCAGCGACAGCGCCGCGAACAGCCAGGACCAGAAGCGGCCCAGCAGCAGGTGATCCGAGAAGATGCCCGTGAGCACCATCAGCAGGATGCACAGGCCAAACACCGTGTAGCGGGCGCAAAGCTGAAAATGTCGCGATGTCAGCATGGTCCGGGCTCCTTCGGCATGCGGCGCAGGGCCGTTATGGGCGCAGTGCGCCCCAAGCCCTGATGAGGCAAGCAATGGCGCAACTTACGGATGGGGGCGGAGACAAGGTGCGCCGCAATCAGCGCCGCCGCCAGATTGGCGTCGGTCAGGGTCATCACGCGCACGGTCTAAAGCAGAGGCGGTGAAACAGTGGTTCCGCCATGTCAGCCAGACGCCAGACGAATGATGGCCTCAACCCCCCACGGGTCGGTGCGCGTCAACACGCTCTGGCCGTCGCCGTCCTGGTTCTCGCCTGGCTGTGCGAGGCCTGCGAGCGTCGCCGGCGCCGCAGCCAGCAGTTCAAAGCTGGCGATGCCAGTGCAGGGGCGGTCTGGCGCTGGCGCGCCGCGACTGTTCCAGATGTTCAGCGCCACATGATGGTGATAGCCGCCAGAGGCCAGAAATAGCGCGCCGGGGTAGTGGCAGGTCACGTCGAGACCGATGCTGTCGCCATAAAACGCGGCGCCCTCGTCCAGGTCGCTAACCTGCAGGTGCACATGGCCCACTGTGATCGCGGCAGGGGCGCCATCCCACAGGCCAGGGGCCCGGGCCAGGGCGGCTAGGTCCACCGGCTCATTGGCCATGGCCACCTCGCCGTCGCTCCAGCTCCACTGCTCTGGCGGGCGGTCGGCGTATATCTCAACACCATTGCCTTCGGGATCATCAAGGTAGATGGCCTCGCTCACCAGATGGTCGCCTGCGCCCGTCAACGGCACGCCAGTGCGCGCGGCATAGGCGAGCCAGCGGCCAAGGTCATGGCGCGAGGGCAGCAGGAAGGCGGTGTGAAACAGTCCCGGCTCCGAGGCGTCGCGCCGGCGCGCGCCCAGATCGCGCCGTAGCGCCAGCAGGGGGCGGGAGCCGACGCCGAGTACGGCTTCGCTGGCGTCCCTGGACAGCAGCTGCAATCCCACCGCCCGTTCGTAGAAGCGCGCCATGGCGTCGAGATCGTGGACGATCAGGGTGACCTTGCCAATGCCCAGCGGGTAGGTGATCGGGCTGCTTAAAGCGTCGAAAACATCCATGGCGCGTGCTCCCCTGACGACGCCGCCGGAATGGCGATTCTGTCGCTGGGGGCGACTATAGCCTTGTTTGATGCGGACGCCGTAACCTGAGCCCGTTGCGTGAAAGCTGGAGCGTGGCGACGTCAGCGCCGGGCCTGCCGTCATGGCTGTGAAGCGCCGCGATTTTGGCCGGCCATGGCCCTTGCATTGCGGCAAGGATTGGGGCAGATAAGCCCCCGGAAGCCGCTTTAGCTCAGCCGGTAGAGCACATCATTCGTAATGATGGGGTCGCGTGTTCGAGTCACGCAAGCGGCACCACCTTTCCCAAACAATACAGTTTTGCAGCACCGCCAGCAGCAGGCCAGCGTCGCGACAGGCGCGCCCGATGGCTGTCAGCGGCGTAGCGGGCCGTCATTGCGAGCGGCGTGTTCCGTTCGCATCTGGCGTCGCGATGGCGTTGCAGCGCGCGGTGATGGCGACGGCGAGCAGGCGGCGGATGGTGTGCATGATTGCGCGCATAATGGTCTCCCAGGTGGGCTCCGGCGGCGCGCCTGACTGACGCGCCGCACGGTTGATGTTTGGCGGTAGGCGCGTAGGCCTGCCGCTCCTCACGCGTCTTCGAGCACCGCGATAATGTCGCCGGCGCGGATGTTGCGTCCCGGCGCGCCGCGCAGCTCGCGCACCCGACCAGCCGCGTGGGCGGTCACCGAAATTTCCATCTTCATGGATTCGATGATGGCCAGCGTGTCGCCTGGCGCGACTATCGCGCCTGGCTCCACCAGCAGCTTCCAGATGCTGCCGGGCACGCTGCTGGCGACGCCGGAGCAGCCGGCAGGAATGTCGCTGTCGAAACTCTCGCCCACGCCGACATCAGCCACGAAACTGTCCAGCCCCGCGTCAATCCAGCGTTGCCGCTCCTCATTAAACGCCCGCTCGCGACGGCTGGTGAAGGCGGCGATCTCGGCGGCGTTGGCGGCGAGATCGCGCTGGTAATCGGCGTAAGAGAAAGTGGTCTGTTCGATATTCAGCGGGCAGGCGCCATGCGGGAAGGCTTGGCGCATCTCGGCCAGCTCCTGGCCGTCGACCGGGAAGAACCGCACCTGGTCGAAGAAATCGAGCAACCACGGCTTGCCGGCGACGAACGGCGGCCGCTGCCGCCAGGCGTTCCAGATCTGCACCGTGCGGCCGACCAGCTGGTAGCCGCCAGGCCCTTCCATGCCATAGATGCACATATAGGCGCCGCCGATGCCGACGGTGTTCTCCGGCGTGGTGGTGCGGGCCGGATTGTACTTGGTGGTGACCAGGCGGTGGCGCGGGTCAACCGGCGTGGCCAGCGGCGCGCCGAGATAGACATCGCCCAGTCCGAGCACCAGATAGCTGGCGTCGAACACGGTCTTGCGCACCGCCTCCTCATCCGGCAGGCCATTGATCCGGCGGATAAATTCGGTGTTGGACGGGCACCAGGGCGCGTTGGGACGCACCAGCTCCTGATACTTGCGCACCGCATCCTCGACCTCCGGATCCTTCCACGACATCGGCAGATGCACGACGCGGCTTGGAACCTTCACGTCCTCAATGCGCGACAGGCCGCTTTCAATTTCCTGCAGCAGGCCGAGCAGGCGGCGGCGGGTCAGCGTTGAGCCGTCGTACTGGATCTGCAGGGTGCGCACGCCCGGGGTCATGTCGATGACGCCAGCCACACGCGCCTCTTCCAGCGCTGTCTTGAGCAGATGCACCCGGATGCGCAGACCGATGTCGAGGGACATGGCGCCATATTCAACGAGGATATTGTCGTCGCCCTGGCGCCTGTAGATCACTGGCACAGGCCCTGCGTCGCTGGCCCCGACGATGGCCGCGCCAAAATCCTCGCCCGCGCGGATCAGCGCCGGCCCCGCCACCGGGTCCCCGGCCCGCTTCACCGGATGAAAGCGGATGCGGTCGCCTGGACGGAACTGGCCAATTTTCCATAGCTCATCGCGGGCGATCACCGCCGGGCAGACAAAGCCGCCAAGGCTCGGCCCGTCCGGGCCAAGAATGATCGGCATGTCGCCGGTGAAGTTGATGGCACCGATGGCGTAGGGGTTGTCGTGCAGGTTCGAAGGGTGCAGGCCAGCCTCGCCGCCATCGGTGCGGGCCCACTTCGGCGCCGGGCCAACCAGCCGGATGCCAGAGCGCGAGGAGTTGAAATGCACCTCATAGGGCGTCTCCAGCAGCACATCGATGTCGGTGTCCTGGAAGAAATCAGGCGCGCCATGCGGCCCATAGGTGACGCTGACGTCCCAGTCATGGCTCAGCGGCTGGGGCGCCTCTGGCGGCTTCGCCCCGTTCATGGCCTGTCGCGCCAGATGCAGCGTGTCGCCCGTCTTGAGCACGCCGGTGGCGTGACCGCCAAACTGGCCAAGCACGAAGGTGGCGCGCGAGCCGAGGATTTCGGGCGCGGCGAACCCGCCCGCCACCGCCAGATAGGCGCGCTGGCCCGCGCCAATGATGGCCCCGATGCTCAACACCTGGCCTGCCTTCACAGCAATCGCCTGATGATGCGCGACTGGCGCGCCGTCGAGCTTCGCCGCCATCTCGGCGCCAGCGATCGCCACCGTGGCGTTAGCGTAGAAGCGCAGGGTTGGCCCGGCCACGGTCATCTCCAGCGCCGCCGTCTCGTCAGCATTGCCGACAAGGCGGTTGGCGTGGGCGAAGGCGCGCGTATCCATTGGCCCACAGGGCGGCACGCCGATGTGCCACAGGCCGAGCCGCCCTGGCATCTCCTGCAATGTCGACTGCGGCCCTGGCGCGAGCACCTCGATAATATCCGGGGTAAACGCAAACGTCCTGAGCGCGGTGGTGGCGACGTGTCCGCTGGACAGGAGGTCCGAGGCGGCGATGGCGCGCAGATAGGCGAGGTTGGTCTCAATGCCGCACAGTGAGGTCGCAGCCAGCGCCTGCTGCAAGCGGGCGATGGCGGCCGGGCGATCCTCCGCCGCCACGATCACCTTGGCCAGCATGGGATCGTAGAAGGTCGTCACCTCCACGCCGGTCTCGATCCAGCCGTCGATGCGGGCTTCTTCGGGAAATGAGACCTCGGTGAGAATGCCGGCGCTGGGGCGAAAATCAGCATGGGGCGCCTCAGCGTAAATCCGCGCCTCAATCGCTGCGCCCACGGGCTTCAGGTTGGCGGCGCCCTCGGGCAGACCTTCGCCAGCGGCCTGGCGGATCATCCACTCCACCAGATCCACGCCGTAAACCGCTTCCGTCACCGGATGCTCGACCTGCAGCCTGGTGTTGACTTCAAGGAAATAGAATTCCTGGCGCGCCGGGTCATAAATGAACTCGACGGTGCCGGCAGAGGCGTAATTGACTGAGGCGCACAGATCGGCGGCGGCCTTGTGCAGCCGCGCCCGGACGTCGTCAGACAGGCCCGGGGCAGGCGTTTCCTCGATCACCTTCTGGTTGCGGCGCTGCAGTGAGCAGTCGCGCTCGCCGAGGGCGATCACCGTGCCCGCGCCATCGCCAAACACCTGCACCTCGACGTGGCGTGCGCCGGAGACAAAACGCTCCAGATAGACGCGGGCGTCGCCGAAGCTGGCCCGTGCGGTGCGCTGCACGCTGTCCCAGACATCGCGCAAGGCGTCGTCGTCGGCGCACAATTGCATGCCGATGCCGCCGCCGCCGGCGGTGCTCTTCAGCATCACCGGGTAACCCACCCGCTCAGCTTCAGCGAGGGCCTGTTCCAGGCTGTCGAGCAGTCCCGACCCTGGCAGCAGCGGCGTCCCCGCCGCCTCGGCGAGGGCGCGGGCGGTATGCTTGAGGCCGAAGGCCGCCAGATGTTCGGGGCGTGGGCCGATAAAGCTGATGCCCTCGGCGGCCAGACGCTCGGCGAAGCCGATGTTCTCGGAGAGGAAACCATAGCCCGGGTGCACCGCCTTGGCGCCAGTCGCCTTGCAGGCGCTGATCACCGCCTCGACATTGAGATAGCTGTCGCTGGCCGGCGATGGGCCTAGCCGGACCGCCTCATCAGCCGCCAGCGCGTGGCGGGCGAAGCGGTCGGCGTCGGAATAGACGGCGACCGAGGCGATGCCCATCTGCTTCAGGGTGCGGATGACGCGTACGGCGATTTCGCCACGATTGGCGACAAGAACCTTGGTGAACATCGTTCAGACCTCGCCATTCCAGATCAGGACGCGGATGGGCGTCGGATCGAAGCCATTGCAGGGATTGCAGATTTGCGGGCAGTTGGAGATGACGCAGAGCACGTCCATCCCGGCGACCAGCTCGACGAAGTCGCCAGGGCGCGACAGGCCGTCGACGATGGTCATCGCGCCCGAGGGGGCGATCGGCACATTCATGAAAAAATTGATGTTGGGGGCGATGTCGCGCTTGCTCATGCCGTGCTTCGCCACCTCAAGGGCGAAGTTCTCGCGGCAGGAGTGCAGATACTTCGTGGCGTGGCCGAAGCGCACCGTATTGCTCTCGCACGAGCAGGCGCCGGCCGAGGTGTCGTGGCGGCCGCAGGTGTCGGCGCTCACGCAGGCCATCACATTGCCTTCGCTGGAGATGATGCGCGTGCCGACGCCGATATAGGGCCCGCCCTGGACGCGCATGGTGTCCTGGTTCGAGTAGCGCTCGGTGAAATCGTCGGCGCGGTAGAACAGGGTGTCGACAGCCTGCTGGCCGTAGGTGTCCTCAATGCGGATCACCTGACCCTTGCGCACCACGCCTGACCACGGGGCCTCAGCGGGGATGCGGACGTCCAGCACGGCGTTCGCGGGGGTGCGGGCGGCCGAGGTTCTGACGAATTGCGGCTCAACATAAGCTGTCATGTCAGCAAAAGCAGTCATGGCGAGCTCCCTCAGGCTGACGCAAAAGCGTTGTTTTCGAAGCCGCGCATCGCTTCTGCGGTCGCGGTGCGCGCCAGGTCGTCAGGGCCAGGCTCAGGCGCGCGGAAGCGGGTGATCGCCACCGGCGCCGGCGCGTATTCCGGCCTTGGATCAAGCGGATGCGGGCAGTTGGACAGGCCGACCACCACATCCATCTCGGCGCGCAACTCGACGAAATCCGGCGCCTCGGGCGCCGCGCCGCGCCACGCCAGCGCGCCGGCGTCATCGACGCGCACCGGCGCAAACAGGTTGAGCACGCCGGGGATGTCGCGCCGGTCGAGGCCGCGCTTCAGCGCCATCAGCACCAGATTGTCGCGGGTGTTGCGGAGACCGGCGGTTCCATAGCGTGCGGCGTTGGCGGCGGCGTTGGAGCCGCCTGCGAGACAGTCGTGCTGGCCACTGCTGTCGGCGAGGAATGACAGCATCACCCGACCCATGTCCGAGAACAGCGCCCGACCGGTGCTCAGGGCCGTGGTCCACTGCAGCTTGGCGGTGTCGACGAGGCACAAACGTTCCGAGACGTCGGCGGCGCTCCATGCGACCAGCGCCACGGTGGTTCCCGGCTGTTGCTGGGCGATGCGCAGGGCTTCGCCCTGGCGCAGATTGGTGGACCAGCACCAGCCGCCCGGGATCACCTCCTCATGGATGATCCTGGCCGGATACAGCGGCGCCGGCGGCTTCGGCGCCGGGCCCGGAAATGGCTTCGAGGTAAAATCGAGACCGGCCTGCTGGAACACCTCATAGGCGCGGCGGCTGGCGGCGATGGCTTCTGGCGAGCGTGGCGTATGCATGGCTCAGCTCCACATGAGCGGGGCCGGGTCGTCCCGGCGGATGGTCAGGCGGAAGCCGGGTCGTCCCGGTCCATGGTGACGGGCGCCTCCGGAATGCGGGGCGGCCAGATGGCGATGTCCTTGGTGATGGTCGCGCCGTAGCGCAGCTTCTCTTCAGGGCGGTCGCGCGGTCGTTCGAAGGCGACGACGCGGGTGGCGAGGGTGAAGGCTTCGCGCAGGTCGTGAGTGACCATGACCACCGTCATGGAGGTCTCGCGCCACAGCCGCTTCATCAGCGCGTGGATGTCGGCGCGAATGCCTGGATCAAGCGCGCCGAACGGCTCATCAAGCAGCAGCACCCGCGGCCGGTTGATCAGCGCCTGGGCCAGGGCGAGGCGCTGTTGCATGCCGCCGGAGAGCTGGGCCGGATATTTGTCGATGGCGGCCTCGAGCCCGACATCGGCCAGCATGGCGCGGGCCTTTTCCTCAGCCGCGCGACGTCGCGCGCCAAACAGCCTGCCGCTGAGCGGCGCAGCCTTCATGCCAGGGCCGAACATGACGTTTTGCAGCGCGGTGAGGTGCGGAAACACCGAGTAGCGCTGGAACACCACGCCGCGATCCGGGCCAGGCTCGGGCGGCAGCGGCGCGCCATCCAGCAAGATGGCGCCGCGCGTCGGTCGCTCCTGGCCGAGCAGCATGCGCAGGAAGGTGGTCTTGCCGCAGCCAGAGGGGCCAACCAGCGCCACGAAGGCGCGCGACTCGATGGTGATGGAGACATTCTCCAGCACGATCTGGTCGTCATATTCCTTCCAGACCCTGTCGATGACGAGTTCGCTCATGGCTGCTTCTCCAGTTCAGACCACGGGAAAGCGGCGACGCGGATACGGTCGAGCATGAAGCTGAAGGCGACGGCGAGCAGGGTGATCCAGGCGACGTAGGGCAGGATCACATCCATCGCCAGGTAGCGACGCACCAGGAAGATGCGGTAGCCGAGCCCGCTGTCAGCCGAGATGGCCTCCGCAGCGATCAGGAACAGCCACGCTGGCCCCAGCTGCAGCTTCAGGCTGGTCAGCAGGCGCGGCACGATCTGCGGCAGCGTCACCCTGAGCGCGATTTGCCAGGATGACGCCCCCAGCGTCTCCGCCTTGATCACCTGCTCCTGCGGCAGCTCCTGCACCCGCAAGGCCAGCTCGCGGATCATCACCGGGGCAACGCCAATGACGATCAGGGCGATCTTGGAGGCCTCGCCCAGCCCCATGACGATGAACAGGATTGGCAATAGCGCCAGCGGCGGCGCCATGGAGACGATGGCGACAAAGGGCGCCAGCAGGGCCCGCACATAGGGCAGCATGCCCATGGCCATGCCGATGCCGAGCGCCAGCGCCGTTGACAGACCGAGCCCGGCGAACAGCCTTACCAGGCTGGCCCAGGTGTCAGCCCACAGCTGAATCTGGCCGGTGCGCGGATCCGCCATGAACGCCATACGGTCGATGGCGCTGGCAAAGGCAGACAAACCAGGCAGCAGCCGGTCATTGGGGTTCTCGGCGAGGCGCGCCGCCGAACCCGCGCCATAGGCGATGGCCACCAGCACAAAGGGCAGGGCCATCAGGACAAGTTGGGCGCCCCGGCCGGGACGGGCGTTAATCCAGCGCATGGGCGCTCTCCTGCTCACATGCCGTCGTTGCAGCGCCGGGGCTTACTTGCCCGCGGGCGCGCCAGCGGCGGCCATGTGCGCGTCGGAAAAGCGCAGCTTCACATTGCCCTTGTCGCCGAGAATCTTGCCGCCTGGCAGTTCGATACCGACGAAGTCAGCCGACGGTGCGCCCTGGCCGAGCAGGCCCTTGTCGAACAGGAAGGTGCGCACCCGGTTCATCGCTGTCTCGAGTTCTGGCGAGCGCACAAAGCCCACGGCGTCGTCCGGTCTGACGAACAGGCGGGTGGCGGCCAGCTGCGCCTCAAAGCTGGCGAGATCACCGCCAGACGCCCTGGCCATGGCCTCGCGCGCCGCCTTGCCTTCGGGGCTGTCGGCGGTCATCAGCGCGAGAGTTTCGTACCAGATGCCGGTCAGCGCCCTGGCGAAATCAGGGTTGTCCTTGAGCACTTCAGTATTGGCGACGAGCAGATCGATGATCTCGCCAGGAATCTGGGCGCTGTCGAACACCTTCTTGGCGGCGCTGTCTTCAACGATGGTCGCCGCCAACGGGTTCCAGGTGACGACGGTGGTGACATCGGGGGTCTTCCACGCAGCGACCAGATCGGCGTCCGAGGTGTTGATCACCTTGACGTCGCGCTCGCTCATCCCCGCCTTCTCCAGCGCGCGGGCGAGCAGATAATGCGACACCGAGAACTCCACCAGATTGATATTCTGCCCCTTGAGGGCGGCGAGCTCCGCCTTGCCCTTCATGATCACGGCGTCGTTGCCATTGGAGAAGTCGCCGACGATCAGGGCGGTGGTGTCAACGCCGCCGGCCGCCGGAATAGATAGCGCGTCCATATTGGTGATGGTCACGGCGTCATAGGCGCCCGCCGTGTACTGGTTGATCGATTCAACGTAATCGTTGAACTGCGTGACCTCGATCTTCAGGCCATACTTGTCCGCCCATCTGGTGACGATGCCCGCTTCCGCTGCATAGCCCCACGGCATCCAGCCGGCGTAGATCGACCACGCTACCTTGAAACTCTTCTTCGGCGCGGCGTCAGCGCCAGAGAATGCGCTGAAGCCCAGTGCGATGCCCAAGGCCGCCATCGTCGCTATTCTGGAAAATACCTGCATGGCCGTCCCTCTGTTGTTCGCCAGAAGGGGACGGGACGAAAACCATCGTCGAACCAGTCCCCTGGTTGCGAGGTCTCCCGGGCTTTTGTCCCGCCGTGCGACCGGCGGATTGTCTCCCCGCCGGTTGCAGCTCTCGGACCAGCGCGTCCTGACGGACGCCGGAACCCTAGCCGCTTAACTCTGGGGGCATTCAAGCAAGGGGTGTGCCAACAGCTGTATCCGAGTGTGATATATCACGGCGCGGTCGGGATCATTTGCATCCGGCGGGTTGAGCTCACGTGGTGTATTGCGATGACTGGCGCGGGTTTGTCTGAATAGACAACGTCCTGCGGCGCGACGGTCCATGGCGTGTCTGCGTCAATGCTTACGTTAGGTGACGAATACGTGACCTTGCGCTTGCGCGATCACCAGGCGCTGCCGCAGCTACGTGGAAATACGTAGGGCGCCTGCGATGCAGGCGCCCTGTCAGAGGCACAGTGATGTTGAAACAGGCGCCCGACTTGGCTTGCGCGTCACGGCAGCGCGGCGAGCAACGCCAGCGCCTCGCGGGTCAATGGCCCATCGGGCTGGGTCAGCCCGTCCAGAATACTGAAATGATCGGCGCCGGCGATGGGGGCGCCCCGACAGGCGACGCCCGCCGCAACGCAGGTGGCGAGCATCTGACGCGATTGCCGTTGCAACTCCGGCAATTCCGCCTCGCCCCACGCCATGGTCAGCGGCCCGCCCCCGGTCGGCGGATGCCGTAGCGGGCTGAAAGCCGCGATCTCATCGTCCGACAGGCGCAGCGCCGCATTCAGATAGGTGTGGGCGATCGGCTCAAGGTCGAAGATGCCGGATATGGCGAAACCGGCGTCGACTTCCGGCAGGGCCATGCATGACGCGGCCAGATGTCCGCCGGCCGACCACCCCGAAACAATAAGCCGGCTACATGACAATCCCAGCGCTGTCGCCTCGCATCGCAGATAGCGCACCGCGTCATGGACTTCAGCGACGATCCGGGTCATGTCGGCGTCGGGCGCGAGCGTGTAGCCAGGCAGCGCCACATCGACGCCGTGCGCCAGCAAGCCCTCCGCCATGCAGGTGAACGTCTCCTTGCAATTGCGCTGCCAATAGCCGCCATGGATGAACACGAACAGCGGCGCCCCAGACCTGCCCGAGCGCATTACATCGATGCGGTGGCGTTCGCCTGCGCCGTATGCGGCCTCAACGTGGCCCGGACTGCTGGCGCGTAAGCCGGCGCTGCGCTCCGCCCATTGGGCGAGCCATGCGCCGCTGCGGGCGACGGCGGCGGTGTTGTTATAGGCGGCGTCGCGCGCCGCCTGGTTCATGCTGCGCCATTCCACTTGGGCAAATCCAGGGAGCGGGGCAAAGGCTGCGGACGTCATCGGATCACCTGTGAAATAGGGCAGCCGGCGAAACAAAACGCCAGGCCCCGCTGCAACGGGGCCTGGCGACTGGTCGCACATTGTCGTCAGACCGACGGGTTCAGGCTGCCTTGCGGGCGTGGTGGCTGTGCAGCCGCATGTTGAGATCGGCGCGAATGGCGTTGAACTCGGGTGAAGCCACACTGCGCGGCCGCGGCAACTCGAGCAGCAATTCACTGTCGATGCGGCCAGGCCCAGGCGACATCGCCACAACGCGGTCTGACAGGAACACCGCCTCCTCGATCGAGTGGGTGACGAACAGCACCGTCAGGCCAGTCGACGCCCACAATTCCAGCAGCTCGTCCTGCAGGCGGTCGCGGGTCATGGCGTCAAGGGCGCCGAAGGGCTCGTCCATCAGCACCACTTCGGCGTCATTGGCCAGCACGCGGGCAATGGCGACGCGCTGCTTCATGCCGCCGGAGAGCTGGTGCGGATAGGCGTCGGCGAACTTTCCAAGGCCCACTACATCGATGTAACGCTGCACCGTGTCGGCGATCTCCTCCCTGGGGCGTCCGCGCGACACCAGCCCGAAGGCGATGTTGCCGCGCACCGTCAGCCAGGGAAACAGGCCGTAATCCTGAAACACCATGCCGCGCGACGGGTCAGGTCCCTCGATGGGCTTGCCCCACATCAGCACATCGCCAGAGGTTGGGGTTTCAAATCCCGCCGCGATGCGCAGCAGGGTGGACTTGCCGCAACCTGAAGCGCCGATCAGGCAGATGAACTCGCCCTTCTCCACGGTCAGATTGGCGCCGCTGAGGGCCTGAATGCGCTGGCCGTTAAAGTCGAAGCTCTTGGAGACGTTGCGCATCTCTAGGATTGGCGTGGTGGCCTTAGACATGGTTCGGACTCCACGAGAGCAGGCGACGGCCCAGCATCATGACAAGGCGGTCTGAGATAAAACCAAGGATGCCGATGGCGACCATGCCAGCGATAACGATCTCGGTGCGGGAGAGCTGACGGGCTTCCATGATGATGGCCCCAAGCCCCGTCTGCACGCCGGTCATCTCGCCGATGACGATGACCACCCAGGCGAAGCCGAGGCCCAGCCGCAGGCCGGTGAAGATGGCCGGCAGCGACGCGGGCAAGACCACACGGGTGAACTGCGCCGATCCCTTGCAGCCGAGCATGCTGGCGGCCTCAAACAGCCGGTTTTCGACATTGCGCACGCCAAACACGGTGTTGATCAGGATCGGGTAGAACGCCCCGAGAAACACCAGGAAGAAGGCCGAGCGCGGCCCAATGCCGAACAGGATCATCGCCAGCGGCAACCAGGCGGTCACTGGAATCGGCCGCAGGATCTGCAAGGTGGGGTCGACCAGCTTGCGCACGAACGGCACGCGGCCAATCAACAGACCCAGCGGCAGAGCGACCAGCACGGCGAGCCCGAAACCGCCGAGCACCCGGCCGACCGAGGCCAGCACATGGGTCAGCAGCGTCTGGCTGAAGGCGTCATCATAGATGCCGCCGAACGCCAGGTCCCAGGTCGCCCGGGCGACTTCGGCCGGCGGCGGCACCAGCGAATATTGTTCGCCCGTTGTTGCGAAATGCCAGCCGGCGAGGATGGCGGCGGGAAAGGCCAGCGCGAGGGCGAGATTGCCCAGGCGGTTGCCCAGGCCCCTGAAGCCGGGGAAGAGGAAGCGCGTGGCTCCCTCCTCGCGCTCAGGCGCTCCATGCATCACCATGGTCATGCCCGGCCTCCAAGCCTGTCGACGCCAGCGGTCTGGAAGAAGGAGGCGAAATCCGGCAGGCGACGGATCTGCTTCAGGTCGAGCATGCGCTGGGCGTAGGTCTCGCCGCGCTTGCGGTCCTCAGGCGTGAAGTCCCAAACCAAATCGACGTTTGGAACCGAAGCGGCGATGGCGTCGGGCTTCTGCCCCAGCTTCGCCACCGCCATTTCGGCCATGCGGTCGCGGTTGGCCATGGCGAATTCGCAGGCCTTGCGGTGCACCTCAAGCAGCACCTTCAGCTCTTCCGGCTTGGCGGCCAGATTGTCCTTGTGGGTGGCGGTGATCATGTTCAACGCGCCGAGTGAGGTGCCATAGGGATATTCAACGATCTTGCCGACGCCCGTCGACAGGCTGACGCCAGGGGCTGGCTCGGCGCCGACATAGGCGTCGACATCGCCGCGCGCCAGCGCCGCGTGCATTTCGGAGAAGGAGATGCGCACTGGGGTGATGTCCTTGATGGTCATGCCCTCCTGGCTCATGCGCTCGAGGATGAACATTTCCTGGGTCGAGCCCGGCCAGATGGCGACGCGCTTGCCCTTGAGGTCCTTCACCGTGTTGATGTCGCTGTTCTTGGCGGCCACCACGCCGACGCCCTTGTTGCAGGCGCCCGCCACCAAGGCGACCGGCTCGCCAGCTGAGGCGCCCAGCAGGCCGGCGGCGATGCCGAACATGCCGAAATCAACCGACCTGGTCACAACAGCGTTCTTGCCTTCCGTCGGGCTCTCGAACGGGATCACGTCGATCCTGTAACCAGCTGGGGTGAACTGCTCGTAGAAATAGGGGGCGATGGAGTGGATGAGCTTCAGGGTGCCCATGCGGATCACCACCGGCTTGCCGGACTGGGCGATGGCGCTGCGGCCAAGGATGGCGGGGGCGGCGAGGCCTGCGACGGCGCCCATCAGAAACTGTCTGCGCTGGATCATGATGTGGGGCTCCTGTTCCGGTGATGTCTGTTCAGGCGGCGGTGGCGGCGGACCTGTAGGCGCGCCAGCCGCCAAATGCGGTGATGTTGCGGGCCCCGTTCAGGGCGTAGGCCTCGCAGAGAAATCCTTTGACGACGCGGCCGTCGTCGAGTTCGACCGAGCCGATGCCCAGTGGCGCGGGTATCTCAGCAACAAACGTGCCAAACGCCGCCGGCGACAGCTTCCAAAGCTCAAGTTCAATGCCGCCCGGGCCTTCATCGCGGGCCAGCCCCGGCTTGGGCGGGACCGTGCCCTGAAGGGCGTACAGGCTGTAGCCATTGCCTGTTTTTGCGGCGCCTAAAAACTCAGCATTACGCTGCGTAAGCTGCCAGTTGAGCGGCTGGCCGCGCAGATGCGCGCCAACAACGGCGAGAACGATGCTGTCATCATCGGCGCCTGCGGAACCGGCGCCTTCAAAACCGGCCCCCGCAAAACCGGCCCATCCTGCCCCGGCGCCGCCGAGGCCAACCACGTCGCTGGCCCTGGCCAGCGGCGTCGTGGTTGCGCCGATCGTGGCGCCGGCCACGGCGCGGTGCAGCAGATCACCGATGGCGGCGAGCCGCCCGTCGCTGAACGCTGGCCCGATCAACGTCACGCCAGTCGGCAGGCCATTGGCGGCGCGGTCCGACGGAATGGCGAGCGCCGCCAGATCCATCAGATTGACGAAGTTGGTGAACAGCCCAAGGCGCGAATTCTGCGCCACCGGGTCGGCGAGCATCGCCGCAAGGGTGGGGTGTCCAGGCGTGGTTGGAACCAGCAAAATGTCGACGGCGTCCCAGATGGCGTCGGCGGCGCGGCGCAGGCTGGCGAGCTGGTACTGGCCGTTGAAGGCGTCAACAGCGCTGTAATCGCCGCCCTGGGAGATGATGCCGCGCACCACCTCGTGCACGTCTTCAGCGTGGCCCGCCATGAACGGCGCGATGGCGGCGAGGCGTTCGGCCACCCATGGGCCGTTGTAGAGCAAAGCGGCGGCGTCACGCAGCGGCGACCAGTCAATGGCCACGGCCTCGCCGCCGAGCGCTGCAAGCCGCTCGACCGATGCGGCGTATGCGGCGCGATATTCGCCATCGCATTGCGCCAGCGTGTCGGCGTCGATGACGCCAAAGCGGAAGGTATGCGGCGCCGTGGCGACCAGCGCGCCCACTGGCGCCTTGCGGGAAAAGGCGTCGCTGGCGTCGAAACCAGCGGCGATCCGCGTCACCAGCAGGGCGTCCGCGACGCCGCCGGCGAACACCGAGACGCAGTCGAGCGAGCGGCACGCGGGCAGCACGCCGCTGGCGCTGATCAGGCCCTTGCTGGGCTTCAGGCCCACCACATTGTTGAACGCCGCGGGCACCCGGCCAGAGCCTGCAGTGTCGGTGCCGAGGGCGAAGGGCACGAGCCCCAACGCCACGGCCACCGCCGAACCGGAGCTCGAACCGCCGGACACCCGCGTGGCGTCCAGCGCCGAGGCAGGGGCGCCATAGGGGGAGCGCGTGCCGTTCAGGCCGGTGGCGAACTGGTCGAGATTGGTCTTGCCCACCGGGATGGCCCCGGCGGCGACCAGCCGCGCCACCGCCGTCGCGGAGGTCGCTGGCGTATAGGCGAAAGCCGGGCAGGCGGCCGTGGTCGGCTGGCCGGCGACATCGATATTGTCCTTCACCGCAAACGGCACGCCGAACAGCGGCAATTCCTCGCCAGCGGCGCGTCGCGCGGTCGCGGCGGCGAGCATGGCTTCAACCTCGGCGAGCGGCGTGAGTGAAATGAAGGCGTTGGTTGGCTGGGCGGCGGCCAGCGCCGCGCAGACAGCGCGCAGATCGGCGCCAGCGTCACGTCCAGCCTGGTAGGCAGCCACCCGGGCGGGGATGTCTGCGAAAAGAAGGGCGGGCGCTGCGGACATCGTCGTCTCCGGTCGGCTGTTGGCTACGGGAGACAGAGTGGCTGCGGCGGCTGTTGACGTCTATTGCTCGTTTTTGAACAAGCTGTTTCCTAAAACGCAACAGCTAGTGTAAACGGCAATGATTGCAGCCTCATGGATCGACGGCTCTCCTACATTTCTGGAGGAAGCCTGCGTCCGCGGCGCTGCGGGAAGACAGGGCCGTTCCATGAAGCATCTGCGCACCTTCGAGTGCATTCTCGACGTCGCCAAAAGCGGCTCGATCCGCAAGAGCGCCGAGCGGCTGGCGCTGACGCCGTCGGCGCTGACGCGAAAAATCCAGGATTTTGAGCAGGAGATGGGGGTGGAGCTGTTCGAGCGCCTGCCCCATGGCATGCGCCTCAATCCGGCGGGCGAGCTGGTGGTGCGGCATATCCGCGACCAGCTCTCGGATTTCGAGCGCATCCGCACCCAGATCGCCGATCTGTCAGGCGTGCGACGCGGGCATGTCTCGGTGGCCTGCAGCCAGGCCTTCGCCCATGAATTCCTGCCAACCCAGATCGCCGCTTACCGGGCCGCGCACCCGTTGGTGTCGTTCAGCCTGATTGTGCGTGATTACGCCAATCTCACTCCGGTGCTGACATCTTTTGAGGCCGATCTGGCGGTGGCGCTGCAGCCGCCGCCAGCGCCGGAGTTCCAGACCTTGCTGGCGCTGGATGAGCCGGTGTGCGCCGTGTTCGCCGCCGATCATCCCCTGGCGGAAAAGCCAGGACCCGTGCGGCTGCGTGATTGCCTGCGCTGGCCGGTGATCATGCCAGACCGCACCCTGGCGGTGCGCCGGCTGTTCGACGCGGCCCGCATGCGGCTGTCGCTGCCGGTGCAGGTGGCGCTGGAGACCGGCTCGTTTGAGGCGATGCGCGGTTACGCCCTGCAGGAGCACGTGGTCAGCTTTCAGATCCGCCCCGGCATCCCATTGCAGGACCCCCGGCTGGCTGCCCGCGACATTGACCTGCGCGACATGGCGCCAGCGCAGATCGTCGTCGGCCAGTTGCGCGGTCGCACCCTGCCGGTCGCCGCCGCGAAATTTGTCGAGCAGGTGCTGCGATCAATGGCTGGCTGATCGGCCACGGTCACCTGCCGCCATTGCCTTACGCAAACAGGCCCGCCGGTGAGGCGGGCCTGTCGCAATCAACCTTGGGCGTTAAACGCCGACGCCGAGGCTCAGGCGTCAGCCACGCGCCACATAGATCGACTGGGGCGCCATGAACTCCAGCAGGCCATCCATGCCGTTCTCCACGCCGAAGCCGCTCTGCTTGTGACCACCGAACGGCGTATCCGGACGCAGGTTGAGGTTATGATTGATCCACACCGTGCCGGTCTCGATACGGCGGGCGATCTCCACCGCCTTGTCCGTGTCCTTCGCCCACACGGCGCCGGCGAGTCCGTAGTCGCTGGCGTTGGCGCGCTCGATCACATCCTCAATGTCGCTGAATTTCAGCATTGGCAGCACCGGGCCAAACGCCTCCTCCTGCACCACACGCGAGTCTTCCGGCGGGTTGTCGACGATGGTCACCGGGATGAAATAGCCGGCGTTGTCAGGCACGTCGGCGCCCTGGATCAGCGTCAGATTGTTCTTCTTCGCGTCCTCCAGCAGATTGAGCACCCGCTCATACTGGCGGCGGTTCTGGATCGGGCCCAGCACCGTTCCCTGCTCGGCGCCGTCGCCCACCTTCACCGCCTTGGCGATGCCGGCGAGGCGGTCGCGCAGCCCCTCATAGACGTCCTCATGCACATAGAGCCGCTTGGTGGCGACGCAAATCTGCGCGGTGTTGTAGAAGGCGCCGAAGAAAATCTTCTGGGCCACGTCGTCGAGGTCGACGTCCGGCAGCACGATCGCGGCGTCATTGCCGCCAAGCTCCAGCGTCACCCGCTTCAGATCCTTGGCGGCCGATTCCATCACCCTTTTGCCGGTGGCGGTCGAGCCGGTGAAGGAGATCTTGGCGAAGCCCGGATGCGCCGTCATCTGCGGCCCGAGCTGGTCGCCGCCGGAGATGATGTTGATCACGCCAGGCGGGAAGATATCGCGGAAGATTTCGCCCAGCTTCAGCGTGCACAGCGGCGTGAACGGCGACGGCTTGAGCACCATGGTGTTGCCAGCCACCAGCGCCGGCGCCAGCTTCCACGTCGCCATGGTCAGCGGGAAGTTCCATGGCGCGATGGCGCAAACCACGCCAAGCGGCACATAGCGCGTCTCGATATATTGCGCGTCCGAATCCTCGGCCACATGCACCGGCGGCGTCATCTGCGACACCGCCTGCAGCCATTGCGCGGCGCCCTGCACTTCGAGCATGGCGGCGTCGACAGGCCGGCCCTGTTCGCGGGTGAACAGGCGGGCCAGCGCTTCGGCATTGGCGGCGATGGCTTCGCCAGCCTTGCGCACCAGCGCCTGACGCTCCTCGATCGGTGTGTCGCGCCAGGTCTTGTAGGCTGCTTTCGCCGCCGCGACGGCTTCATCAAGCTGTTCGGGCGAACAGTCCGGCGCCTTGGCGAACACCTCGCCAGTCGCCGGATTGATGACGTCAATCGTTGCAGCGCCAGCGACGCCGCGACCGTTGATCGTCATCTCATAAACGTCATTGAACACCATGGCGCACCTCCCCGATGAACCGCCAGGGCATCGCCGCACCGCGCGGCGCCCTAGTCATATCTGATCGTTGAAACAACAGCTTACGCCGCCTGATCCATTAACAGAACCACTTTGATGCATTCACCCATGTGCTGGGCGACGATCGCCTCATTGATCTGGCTGAACGGATAGGTCCGGATCATGCGGTCGAAGGGCAGGTCGCCATTGCGATAATGTTGCAGCAGCTCAGGCAGGAACGCCTCCGGGTCGCTGTCGCCCTCGATAATGCCCTTGATGCTATGGCCAAAGGTCATCAGCGTATTGACGTCGCCAGGCAATTTCTGCTCCGGCGCCGCCACGCCGACGAGCCCCACCGTGCCCTTGGGGCCAAGCGATCCCATGATCGCTGCGTGCACCTGTGGCAGGCCAGTGGTGTCGAAGGCGTAATTGACGCCGTCAGGCACAATGGCGCGCACGGCGGCGGCGACATCCTCCGTCGTGGTGGGGTCGATCACATGGGTGGCGCCGAATTCCATCGCCAGCTTGCGTCGGGCCTCGACAGGCTCCACCAGGATCACCACGCCACATTTGCGGATTTTGGCGCCCATCACCGCCGCAAGACCGACTGGACCGCCGCCGGTGATCAACAGCGCGGAGCCTTCCTCGCAGGCTAGCGAGCGCATGACGCCGCCTGCGCCGGTCTGGATGCCGCAGCCCAGCGGCCCCATCAGCTCCAGCGGCAGATCGTCGGGGATCTTCACCAGATTGCGCTCATAGGTCAGCGCATGGGTGGCGAAGGACGACTGGCCAAAGAAATTGCTGCTGACCTCCTGGCCGTCGTCGGCGCGGAAAGCCTTGCTGCCATCGGTACGCATGCCGGCGTAGTTCAGCATCGGCATGGTCAGGCAGTAGGCGGCGTCGCCACAATTGCAGCGCACGCAGGCGCCACAGGAGCGGAAAGTGATCGCCACCCGGTCGCCTGGCGCAAATTTGCTGATGCCCGCGCCAACTTTCTCGACGATGCCCGAGCCTTCATGGCCGAACACGGCTGGCGAGGCGATCATGCCCGCCTCGCGGAACACGAGGTCGGTATGACACACGCCGACGCCGAGGATGCGCACCAGCACCTCGTCATCGCGCGGGTCATCGAGCTCAAGGGTGGTGATTTCAAAGGGTTGTCCGGCGCCGACGGCGACCGCAGCCTGAACTTTCATGGCCTGATCCTGCAAGCAGATGCGACCCGACGGCGCGTCCGCAGCATAAAGCGGGCGCGCGGCGACGGCGCAGCAAGATTGGAGGGCGCGGACGCACCGCGCCCCTTGCGGTTCGGAGCGTTACGCTGCAGCGCGTTCGGGCGCAGGCGCCGAGGGGTCACGCTCCCAGGCGATCGGCAGCGTCTTCAGGCCGACGACGAACACACCCTCGGAGATCCGCTGCTCGCCATTGCGACGCACGGCGCTGATGTGCGGCAGCAATTCTTCGAACAGAATGCGCATTTCCATACGCGCCAGATGCTGGCCGAGACAGACATGGCCGCCGGCGCCAAAGGAGATCTGCCGGTTCGGGCTACGATCGAGACGGAACTGGTAGGGGTTCTCAAACACCTCCTCGTCGCGATTGGCGGATTCGTAGCACAGCATGATCCAGTCGCCCTTGGCGATCTTGCGGCCACGCAACTCCGTGTCCTCCGAAGCCGAGCGCATGAAGGTCTTCACCGGCGCCGCCCAGCGGATGGCCTCGTCGATGAAAGCGCCGATCTTCGCGGGATCTTCCTTGAGCTGACGTAGCAGTTCCGGATCGTCAGCCAGCGCCGCCATGGCGGTGGCGGTGGTGGTCGAGGTGGTGTCATGGCCCGCGGTCGCCACGATGGTGTAATAGCCCGCTGCTTCCCGATCGGAGATCGGCTCACCGTCGACGATGGCGTTGGCGATCACCGTCGCCAGATCGTCCCGTGGCTCCTTGCGGCGCGCTTCGCTGATGGCGCCAAAGTAATTGGCGAAGTCATCGAGCACCATCTTCAGGATCATCGCCAGCTGTTCCGGCGACATCTCGCCCATAACGCGGGCCTGCTCCGGATCTCGTGCGCCGAACAGCTCCTGGGTGAGCTTGAGCATGCGCAGCTCATCTTCCTCAGGCACGCCGAGAATGCTCATGATGACATGCAGCGGATAGCCCAGCGCCACGTCCTTGACGAAATCGCACGAACCGTTCGAGGCGAGAAATTTCTCAACATTCTTGCGGGCGATGCCGCGAATGGCCGCTTCGAGCTTCTTGACGTTCTGCGGCATGAACCAGCCCTGGGTCAGGGCGCGATATTTGGGGTGGTCCGGCGCATCCATCTGCACCAGCGACCGCACCAGATGCGGCGAGCCGCCGGTGATCTCGCGCGCCCGCTTGTCGCCACGCTGGTCGGTCAGCGTCGTCTGGCGCTCGCCGCTCAGGAACAGCTTGTTGTTGCGCGAGATCGCCGACAGGTCCTCGAATTTCGTCACCACCCAGAACGGGTCGTAACCTTCAACAGTGGCGCGCCCCAGCGGATTATTGGCGCGCAGCCAGCGGTGCGCCTCCGTGGTTTCGCCGTTGGAATAGCTGCGCGGCGTCACCAGCGCGACAGCGATGTGCTCCGGAATGTCGATGGGCGTGTCATTGCTCGCGACCGCCGCCGTCTGCTGCGTCATGGGTTTCCCTCCGCTCGCGCCCGGATGTTCCGGGTTTTTTCGATGTAGTCATGCATCATGTGCTGCCGGCTTTTACCGTTTTACAGCCTGCAGGAGCTTATGCGGTACACGTGTCTCGCGCTACATCTTCGCTATTCAATTTTTCAATATTCCTATTCACAAAAAGTCGAATGCCGTCGATGGGCTTTGCAGGGCCACAATCACCCGGGCGCGCGCAACTTCGCGGCTGGCGCCCAAATGGCGCGAGCCCTCAAGAATTGGCGGTTCCTCTCCGGCCCGAGGCAAACATCGCCTCTTACCAGGATGCGAAGATGCTGACGCATCCGCATCCTGAAATGCTCAGGCGCCGCACGGGCTTAACCAGAACCCGATGAGTCATACCCAGCGGGTTCTAGTATCAGCGCGGACGTCATCTGCTGGCCAGGACGCTATCGACAGGCCAGTCTGCCGGCCTGCACCTTGAACCGGCGCGCGCCGACCATGCCGTCGGGCATGGCGACGCCGACCAGGCGGATGTCCAGCTGGCAGCCGCCGCCATTGGCCTGGTAATGGTCTGGGCCGAGATAGGCCAGGCCCTCAAGCGGGCGCCGCACGTCAAACGCCTCCTGCACCTCCGGGCTATCGAGAATGGCGCGCATTTCGGCCAGACGCTGGTAATTGGGCGCCAGCGCCGCGACGGCCGGCGACAGACTTGCAGCGAACCACAAGGCGGCGATGGCGCCCAGGCTGGTGAGAGGGCCCAGGCTTCCGCACCCGGTCAATCGGTTCAGTTCCCTCAATATCCACGCCCTTCGCTGCCCAGGCGCAGGCGACGCGCCGGCTCGACGTGCGTCATGATCCTTGATCGCCAGGTTCACGCCGCATTCGTGCATCATCACACCCTTTCGCCGCCGTCACCGCCACCATGCGCCTGCTGGCCGAGGGCGGGCGGCGACGATGATGACGGCGCGGCCATTCGACAGCGCGCCGGGTCGCGAGTCAAATCAGAATTGTTAATGATTCTCATGGTCTTGTTGTCGCTACAGCAGCATGGCTGCGCCGATCGGCGCCTGTGGCGCGCATGAGCCGGATGAATGCGCCCGGTCGCTGTCATGGCGATAGTCAGCCCAGCGGCGCACATTGTTCCCGACAGCGCGCGACCGCAGAAAAACGTCGGCGCCGCTGGTTCCGCCGTCTAGTCTGATATTGAATCAGCTGCGGCGGCATTGGGACCGCGGCTGTGCGGTGCGGGATGCCAGCGAGGCTACAGGCCAGGGCGGGTGATCGCGTCAGCCGACTGGCGGCGCACTGGTTGCAGGTGGTCAACGGGACGGACAGCATGGACATGCGCGCAACAGGACTGGTGGGGAGAAATGACCGGCTGATCCGGCGTCCGGCGGCGCGCGCGGAACGCCTGCCGGTGCTGATCATCCTGCATCAGGAGGGCTCGACGCCGGGCCGCGTCGGTCGCCTGCTCGCCGAGCGCGGACATCCGCTGGACATCCGCCGGCCGCGCTTCGGCGACCCGCTGCCGGAAACCCTGGCCCTGCATGCCGGCGTGGTGATTTTTGGCGGCCCGATGAGCGCCAATGACCCGGATGACTGGCTGAAAACCGAGACCGATTTCATCGGCGTCGCGCTTAAGGAGAACAAGCCGCTCCTCGGGCTGTGCCTCGGCGCACAGATGCTGGCGCGACATCTCGGCGGCAAGGTATCGACCCATCAGGGCGGCCTGATGGAGATCGGCTATTATCCGATCCGCCCGACCAGTGAGGGACACGCCTTCGCTGACGACCTGGGGGCGCCGTGGCCGACCCATGTCTACCACTGGCACCGCGAAGGCTTTGACGCGCCGCGCGGCGCTGTTGCGCTGGCCGAGGGCGATGATTTTCCGGTGCAGGCGATCCGGGTCGGCGACAGCGCCTTCGGTTTCCAGTTCCATCCGGAAGTCACCCACGCCATGGTCTACCGCTGGACCACGCTGGCGGCGGCGCGTCTGAACGCGCCAGGGGCCCAGCCGGCCCACCTGCATCACCGCGGCCGCTTCATGTATGACCCGGCGGTGCGGTTGTGGCTGGGCATGTTCCTCGACCACTGGCTGGAGAGCGGCGCGCCGGCCGGCCTCGCGGCGGACAGCGGCCATGCGACCCATCCCGCCGCGGCCACGCCTTTGGCGCCGCCGCGCCACGGCGATCAGGCCTTGGAGGAAACCGTCGGCGCAGCGCATGTCGCCCCGCCAGCGACGCCACGGCCGCTGCGTCGCAGCGGCTGATCGGGTGTCGTCGACGCATGGCGAAGAAGCGGCGTCAGCGTCCTGCTTACGGGCGCCTTGCCACACGTCGCCCGGCTGCCTGGGCGTGGCCCGCGCCGCGAGCCATGCGCTGGAGCCTTGCGCCATGCGCTGGGGGCCTGGCTGGGGCGCAAGAGCGCGGCCTGTCAGGCGGCGCGCGTTGCCGGTGAAGCGGAAGCCATGTAACGTTGCTCCCAATCAAGCGATTGTTCGGGAGAAACAGGCATGGGGCGCGTCAAAGCCGTAAGGATCGGCGGAGCAGGTGGGTTCCTTGGCGATTCCTCCGTCGCCGCGCCACAGCTGATCGCTGGCGGACAGCTTGATTATCTGATCCTCGACTATCTGGCCGAGGCCACCATGTCGGTGCTGGGCCGCGTGCGCCGCAAGGCGCCGGCCGAGGGTTACGCCCGCGATTTCACCGACTGGGTCTGGAAAGACAATCTGGCGGCCATCCGCGAGCACAAGGTGAAAATCGTCACCAACGCTGGCGGCGTCAATCCGCACGCCTGCCGCGCCCGCATGGAGAAGATTGCGGCTGAGGCCGGCTTCTCCTTCCGCATCGCGGTGATCGAGGGCGACGATCTGCTGGGTCGCGTCGGCGAGTTCGCTGGCCAGAGCGAGATGTTCAAGGGCGACGCCTTCCCGCAGGCCGACAGTATTCTCAGCGCCAACGCTTATCTCGGCGGCTTCCCGATCGCCCGGGCGCTGGCCGAAGGCGCCGATGTGGTCATCACTGGCCGCGTGGTGGATTCCAGCCTGACGCTCGGGCCGCTGATCCATGAATTTGGCTGGAAGGACACGGATTACGACCAACTGGCCGCAGGTTCGCTTGCGGGTCACGTCATTGAGTGCGGCGCCCAGGCCACGGGCGGCCTGTTCACCGACTGGGAAGACGTGCCGGACTGGGCCCACATCGGCTATCCGGTGATCGAATGCCACGCCGACGGCAGCTTCATCGTCACCAAGCCGCCGGGCACAGGCGGCCTCGTCACCCCCGCCGTGGTCGCCGAGCAGATTTTGTACGAGGTTGGCGATCCGCAGGCCTACGCGCTGCCAGATGTGGTGTGCGATTTCTCGGGTGTGACTGTGACCTCGGTCGGCGACAATCGCGTGCTGGTCGACAACACCAGGGGCTATGCGCCCTCCGGCAGCTACAAGGTGTCGGTGACCTATACCGACGGCTGGCGCTGCATCGCGCCGATGCCGGTAGTGGGGCGCGATGCGGCCCGCAAGGCGCAGCGCCAGGCTGAGGCGGTGCTGATCCGGCTCGACGAACTGCTGCGCCAGCGCAACCTTGGCCCATTCCGCGCCACGCGCGTCGAAATCCTTGGCGCCGAAGCCAGCTATGGCGCCCAGGCCCGCGATCTGCGCCCGCGCGAAGTGGTCAGCCGCATCGGCGTTGAACACGATGATCGGCGCGCCATGGATCTGTTCCTGCGCGAATTCGATGCGCCGACCACGTCGATGTCTGTCGGCACCACCGGCTGGTTCGGCGGTCGTCCGGCGATCTCGCCAGTGGCGCGGGTCTATTCCTTCCTGCTGCCGCGCAGCGAGCTGACGCCGGTGGTCTCCATCGGCGACAGGAATATCGTCGTGCAGGAAGGCCCGTCGCCGGCGCCGTTCGACCCGGCGGCATTGGCGCGCCCTGAGGTCGCCGTCGCCGATCTGCCGGCCAATGACGATCTGGTGGAAGTTCCGCTGGTCGACATCGCCTGGGCGCGCTCGGGCGACAAGGGCGACGCCTTCAATATTGGCGTCATCGCCCGCCATCCGGCGCTGCTGCCTGTGATCCGCAACGCCCTGACCAAAGAGGCGCTGCTCACTTTCTTCGCTCACGAGCTCGAAGGCGGCGCCAATCCAGAGGTGCGCGCCTATGAGCTGCCGGGCATGAACGCCCTGAACTTCCACCTGCTCGATGCGCTCGGCGGCGGCCAGTTCGCCAGCCTGCGCATGGACCCGCTGGCCAAGGGCAAGGCGCAGCAATTGCTCGACATGCAGGTGAAGGTTCCGGCCAGCCTGCTGGCGCTGGTCAGGCCGCAGACCACAGGCGCCGCCGCGGGCTAACCGGGCAAAAGACATCGCGCAGGCGGCCCGGCGGACGTCAGTCCGGACAGAGGCCGCGCCGCAAC
This sequence comes from Camelimonas sp. FR25, assembly GCF_059740505.1. Taxonomy (NCBI): domain Bacteria; kingdom Pseudomonadati; phylum Pseudomonadota; class Alphaproteobacteria; order Hyphomicrobiales; family Chelatococcaceae; genus Camelimonas; species Camelimonas sp. FR25. Next base: position 67,258 of record NZ_JCAWFG010000107.1, read on the forward strand.
CAGGGGGAAGGCATGAGCGATCAGGCGGCCACGACGCGCAAGAGCGCGGGCGAATGGATGGAAGACATGCGCCAACGCGGCATGTTCCGTGTCGGCATTCCAGCGCCCTGGGGCGACGGCGGCGGCTATGCCGACATCGCTGAGGCCTCGCGTCAGCTCACGCTTGAGTCCGGCGATCCGACCATCGGCATCGGCTACGCCGTGCGCCAGATCGCCTGCCGCTCGTTCATCGGCGAGCGCGGCTCCGAGGCGCAGAAGCAGCGCTGGCTGCCGTTGCTCACCTCGGGCGAGATCATCGCCCTGTCGCTGGCGGTGTCTGAGCCCGACGCCGGGGCCCGACCGAAGCTGCTCAAGACCCGCGCCGAGAAAACCGCGAGCGGCTGGCGGTTGAATGGCCGCAAGGCCTGGGTGACCAATGCCCCGGTGGCCGGGCTGATCATCGTCATCGCCATCGTCGAGGAGATCGACGGTCGCAAGCGCTTCGGCGCCTTTCTGACGCCGCGCGATGCGCCTGGCCTTGATATCCAGGCTGGTGAGGACGCGGGCAAGCACGGCAAGCATTGCCCGGTGGCGCTCAATGATGTGGCGCTTCCCGATGAGGCGCTGTTGCCGGTCGATGGCGATGCATTCGTCGCGCTTGCCTTGCCGTTTCGGACATTGGAAGATTCTGTCGGCCTGAGCGCTCAGTCCGCTGCCTTTGACCTGCTGCTGACGCGTGTGGCCGCTGCGGCGCCTGCCGAGGCCAATGGCGATATTGGCGCGCTGGCGGGCTTTGCTGCGCTGATGCGGCAGGGAGCGGAGACGGCGGCGCGGGCGCTGGATCGCGGGCCAGGTCGCGACCAGCACGACATCGCCACCATCGTCGGCGTCAAGAATGTGCTGTCGCTGGCGCTCGAGCGGCTTGAGGCGCTGCCAGGCGACGGCGCCAGCCAGCCGGAGGCGCAGCGCCTGCTCAAGTGGTTCGCGCTATGGGCCACCGTGGCGAGGCACGCCCGCGCCGCTTATCAGGAGCGGCTGGCGACAGGCGTTCGCGCCGGCCACTGAGCTGGCGCACTGAAGGCGCCGCGCCGCAGCAGGCGGGCGCCGCAATGATATTCACGCCGCCTGGTCACGTCCGGCGGCCCAATCATCAACGGCGCCATGGCGCAGTTGGCAAGCGACGACCGGCAGCGCGCTGATCCGGATAAAGAGGCCCGAACAGTTTCATGACCACCGCCATTCACCAGACTGCGCAAGGCGCAGAGGGTCCGCGCGCCGCCAATGACGGCGCGCGTTCGCCGGCCGACAGCGTCGCCGACATCCACCGCCTGCTCGGCCAGCAGGGCTATATTTCCTCTGACGCCATCGCCACGGCGCTGTTTATCTCGCAGAATCTCGGCAAGCCGATGCTGGTCGAAGGCCCGCCCGGCGTCGGCAAGACCGAGCTGGCCAAAGCCGTCAGCGCCATCACCGGCAAGCCGCTGATCCGCCTGCAGTGCTATGAGGGGCTGGATGAGGCCAAGGCGCTGTATGAGTGGAAATACTCCAAGCAGCTGCTCTACACCCAGGTGCTGAAGGACAAGCTGGCTGACGTGCTGTCGGGCGCCGAAGGCCTGAAGGCGTCGGTGGCGCGCCTGCACGAGTTCGACGACACGTTCTTCTCGGAAGAATTCCTCGAGCCGCGCCCGCTGCTCAAGGCGCTGTGGCAGCCGGAAGGCGCCGTGCTGCTGATCGACGAGATCGATAAGTCCGACGAGGAGTTCGAGGCGTTCCTGCTGGAGATGCTGTCGGACTACCAGATCTCGATCCCGGAGCTGGGCGTCATCACGGCGCGCGTCAAGCCGATCGTGTTCCTGACCTCCAACAACACCCGCGATTTGTCGGACGCGCTGAAGCGCCGTTGCCTGCACCTGCATATCCCGTTCCCGGACCAGGCGCTGGAGCGGGCGATTATCCGTTCGCGGGTGCCAGAGGCCGAAGAGAGGCTACAGACGCAGCTGGTCAGCTTCGTGCAGTCGCTGCGCGAGCTGGATCTCAAGAAGGTCCCGGCGATCAGCGAAACCATCGACTGGGCCCGTACGCTGGTGCTGCTGCACGCCCGGGAGCTGGATCGCAAGCTGGTCGAGGACACGCTCAACGTGCTGCTGAAGTTCCAGGATGACATCGAGCGCGTCGGCGAGAAGCTCAACGACCTCGTCGGCAAGGCCAAATCCAGCCTGCGCTAACCGTCGCCACTTGCGGGCGTCCAGCGTCATCCAGCCGACGGCGGCCCCGCCGCCGTCGCCACAACATATCTGCGCCGCGCGCGCCAGGGAAACACAACGCCATGACCCAGGTTCTCGGCGAGTTCATCAAGGCGCTGCGCGAGGCGGACGTGCGCATATCGCCGTCCGAGGTCATCGACGCCGAGTCAGTGCTGGGTCTGGTTGGCTATGACGACCGCCTGCTGCTGGCCCATGGCCTGAGCCAGGCGCTGGCCAAATCCGATGGCGACAAGGCGGCGTTCTGGGAGGTTTTCGACAAATTCTTCGCCTTCGCGCCGTTCACCCCGCCTGAGCAGGCGGAGCGTGACCAGCAGCAGGGCGACGACAGCGACGATGACGGCGCCGAGGACAACGCCGACGGTAATGAGGATGACGCCGCCATCACCGGCATGGCCTCCGCTGGCGGCTCTGGCCAGGGCTCGGGCAAGGCGACCGGCAAGGGCGAAGGCAAAGGCAAGGGAAAGGGCGGCGAGACGCCCGACGGTCAGGGCGGTGACGCCGCGCCGGTGGCGACGCCGCAGGGCGAGAGCCTGCCGCTGGCCGAGGAGCTGGCGCAATTGCTGGAGAGCGGCGACAGCGCGCGGCTGGCGTTGCGGCTCGCCGAGGCCTCGCAACAGGCGGGCCTGTCCGACATCAAATTCTTCACCCAGCGCGGCATGTATCAGTGGCGCATCCTGCAATTGATGGGCAGCGAGGAGCTTGGCCGCTGGATCGACCAGGCGGAGGGCGGCTCCAACGCCGCCGCCGCTGCCCGCGCCACACGGCTGCGTGGTCTGCGCTCGGGCCTGCATGAGCAGGTGCGGGATTATGTGGAAACCCAGCTGCAGCTGTTCGCCGGCAATGAAGGCCGCCGGCTGCGCGAGGACATGCTGGCCAGCCAGCGTATCGGCATGATCGACCGCTCCGACATGCAGATCATGCAGACGCTGGTGCGCAAGATGGCCAAGCGACTGGTGTCGCTGCACTCGCGCCGCAAGACCAGGGCGCGGCGCGGCACGCTCGACGCCCGGCGCACCATCCGCTCCAACATCCAGTTCGAGGGCGTGCCGTTCCACACCATCTGGAAGCGCACTAAAGTCGACCGGCCCAAGGTGATGCTGGTCTGCGACGTCTCGGGCTCGGTGGCCCAGGTGTCGCGCTTCCTTCTGCTGTTCCTGCATTCGCTGCACGAGGTGCTGCCGGAGGTGCGCTCCTTCGCATTCTCCAGCAATCTCGGCGAAGTGACGGAGCTGTTCGAGAACTATCCGCCCGACGTGGCCATGGGCAGGACCATGCAGCGCTTCGGCGGCTCCACCGACTACGGCCACGCGCTGCGCGACTTTGAGCAGCTGGCCATGGACGACGTGGACCGCCGCACCACGGTGATCATCCTCGGCGACGCCCGCAACAATAACGGCGATCCGCAGGCGGAGATCCTCAAGCGTATCCAGCAGCGGGCCAAGCGCGTCCTGTTCCTCAATCCCGAGCACCGCAGCCGCTGGGGCACTGGCGACAGCGTCATGCCGACCTACGCCGCATACTGCAACCGCACCATCAGTTGCGGCTCGCTCAAGGAGCTGGAGCGGGTGGTGACCGACCTGCTGCGCACGGCGGTGTGACGACGGTGTGACCGCGCTGGCCCGCGCCTGGCGCGGCGCTTGTTCCCCGCCAGGTTCCGGTTTAAACCGGCGGCTGGAATCTGTTGTTGGTGAGAGGCCTTATGCGCGCAATTCTCGACGTCCTGATGGTCGTTCTTGAGATTTACACCTGGCTCATTATCGCGTCGGCGATCCTGAGCTGGCTGGTCGCCTTCAACGTCATCAATGTGCGCAATGATTTTGTGCGCAGCATCTGGCAGTTTCTGGAGCGGGTCACCGAACCTGCCCTGCGACCGATCCGGAACATCCTGCCCAATCTGGGCGGGGTCGACGTGTCGCCGGTGATCCTGCTGCTGATCATCTTCTTCGTGCAGCGCGTGATCACGCTCTACCTCTACCCCGCAGTGATCTGATCGGCGATGACGCAAGCGCCGGTCGAGCGCCCCTGGCGCATCGAGCAGGGCGAGCTGCGCCTGTTCGTCCGCCTGACGCCGCGCGGCGGGCGCGACGGCCTTGACGGCGTCGCCATCCGCGATGATGGCCGGCCGGTGCTGAAGGCCCGGGTGCGGGCGGCGCCTGAGGATGGCCAGGCCAACGCCGCTCTGGTGAAGCTGCTCGCCAAAACCCTCGGCGTCTCCGCCTCGCAGGTCAGGGTGACGGCCGGGCACACCGCGCGGGTCAAGGCGTTGAGCATCAGCGGTGATGCAGCAGAGCTTGAGCTGATGGCGGCGACGCTGGCGCGGCATACGGGCGGCTGATCGGCGCAAACGCGCTGGTTTGACTGGACAATGGCGTCCAGACCGGTCAGGACAATCGCGACAGGCGTAACGCCTGACCACGTTCCAGATCAATGCGAGGCCGGCGGGGCGTCAAGACCTGTCCGGTCTTTGTCCGTTTGTTTCGAGCCCGCGCGAGACGCCCGACTGTTGCGGAGCGATCGCGGCCCTGGAGAATGCCCATGAGCGCGACCATCATTGACGGCAAGAGCTTCGCGGAAGGCCTGCGCGGCCGCATCGCCGGCGTTGTTGAGAAGATGAAGGCCGACGGCGTGCATCCGGGCCTCGCCGTGGTGCTGGTCGGCAATGATCCGGCCAGCGAGGTCTATGTCGGCTCCAAGGCGCGCCAGACTGTGGAAGTCGGCATGCGCTCGTTCGAGCATCGCCTGCCCGCCGACGTCGCGCAGAAGGACCTTGAGGCGCTGGTCGCCCAGCTCAACGCCGATCCTGCCGTCGACGGCATCCTGGTGCAGCTGCCGCTGCCCGCTGGCCTTGACGCCGAGCCGGTGATCGCCGCCATCCATCCGGACAAGGATGTCGATGGCCTCACCCACGCCAATGCCGGCCGGCTGGCCAATGGCGCCGTTGGCCTCGTGCCCTGCACGCCGCTGGGGTCGATGATGCTGATCAGATCGGTGCTCCCGGACCTGTCGGGCAAAAACGCCGTGGTGGTGGGCCGCTCCAATCTGGTCGGCAAGCCGATCGCCCAGCTGCTGCTGGCCGCCAACGCCACGGTCACCATCGCCCATTCGCGCACCAAAAATCTGGCCGAGGTCTGCCGTAGCGCCGATGTGCTGGTCGCCGCCGTTGGCCGCCCCGAAATGATCAAGGCCGACTTTATCAAGCCAGGCGCCGTGGTGATCGACGTCGGCATCAACCGCATCCCGGCGCCCGAGAAGGGCGAGGGCAAGACCCGCCTCGTCGGCGACGTCGCTTTCCACGAGGCCAAGGCTGTTGCTGGCGCGATCACCCCCGTGCCAGGCGGCGTCGGCCCGATGACCATCGCCTGCCTGCTGGCCAACACGCTGACGGCGGCGAGCTTGCGTCGCGGCCTTACCCCGCCCACATTCTGAGGCGACAAGGCGCGCTAAACTGCTGTGCATGCAGCGGCGATCACCCACAGAGCGCCGCAGCCAAATACTGGCGACACGTCGCGACCATGGCGGCGCGCCGCCATTGTTCAATCGTTTTCCGGGGCGGGGGCTGCAGCCAGTCCGCCACCCTGACCAGTGTTCCGGACCGCCATGACCGTGTTGCTCGACATCAATTCTCCCGCCCGCCGCGAGGCCGCCGCACCGGTGGCGGCGGCTGCGTCGGCGACCCAGCTGGCCGCGCCCGCGCGCCGCTCGCTGGCCGGATTGTCGCGCGCCGGTCTCAGGCAGGCCATGGCCGATATTGGCGTGCCGGAGAAAGAACAGCGCATGCGCGCGGCGCAATTGTTCAACTGGATCTATGTGCGCGGCGTCACCAGCTTCGACGAGATGACCACCATCTCCAAGGCGCTGCGGGCGACGCTGGCCGAGCACTACAGCATCGAGCGCCCCGAGGTGATCTCGGAGCAGATTTCGGTCGACGGCACCCGTAAATGGCTGATGCGCATGCCGTCGACCGGGCCGCACGACAAGGGCGCCGAGATTGAGTGCGTCTATATTCCGGAAGCGGATCGCGGCACGCTTTGCGTGTCGAGCCAGGTTGGCTGCACGCTGACCTGCACCTTCTGCCACACCGGCACCCAGCGCCTGGTCCGCAACCTGACAGACGCCGAGATTGTCGGCCAGGTCATGGTGGCGCGCGACCGGCTCGGCGACTGGAATGCACCTGGGCCCAACAAGGCCTCCAAAGCCGTCCAGCATGAGGACGATGATGCTGCGCCAGCGGGCCGTCTCGTCACCAACATCGTGCTGATGGGCATGGGCGAGCCGCTGTATAATTTCGACAATGTCAAAACCGCAGTCGACACCATCAGCGATGGCGACGGCATTGGCCTTGGCAAACGGCGCATCACGTTGTCGACGGCAGGCGTCGCGCCGATGCTCGCGAAGGCAGGCGCCGAGATCGGCACGATGCTGGCGATTTCGCTGCACGCCACCAGCAATGACATCCGCGATGGCCTCGTGCCGCTGAACAAAAAATACAAGATTGACGAGGTGCTGGAGGCCTGCCGCAACTATCCAGGCCTGTCGAACGCCAGGCGCATCACCTTCGAATATGTGATGCTGAAGGGCGTCAACGACAGCCCGGCCCACGCGCGGGAGCTGGTGCGGCTGCTCAAGGGCATCCCGGCCAAGATTAATCTGATCCCGTTCAATCCCTGGCCGGGCACGAAATATGAGTGCTCCGACTGGGACACTATTGAGGCGTTCTCGGAGATCGTTTTCCGGGCCGGCTACGCCAGCCCGGTGCGCACGCCACGCGGTCGCGACATTTTCGCCGCCTGTGGGCAGCTGAAGAGCGAAACCGAGAAGCTGCGGGCGCGCGCCCGGCTAATGCTGGAAGAGGGCGGCGCGCCGGACGCGCAGGCCTGAGCAGCTGGGGCGTCGCAGAGCCATACGCGCAACTTGCGCGCCACGGGCGACACACTGACCCCGGCGTGCGCCGGGCAGCAAGCGAGGAGCCAGCATGGGCGTGATCGGTCGGGCGTTTCTCATCCTCTTCGCTTTGTGTTGCGCCTTCGCCGTCGGCGCGCTGACCCTTGGCTTCGCCGCCATTGTTGAGCCTGGCTTCGGCGCCATGGTTGGTTTCGCCGCCCGCTCATTCATTGATTACGCGTTCAATTACGCCTTCGCCTATGACGATCCGCGCGCCGCCTTCGACATGCTGGCGCGGATCTGGACCATCATGGCTCTGGTGCTCGCAGGTCCAGTGACGCTCATCGGCCTGATCGGCGAGATCACCCGCGTGCGTTCTTTCGTCTGGTATTCTGGCGCGACCGGCGCGGTCACCGCCTGTCTGCCGTGGCTGGCGCGGTCGGGCTATGGCTCAGGCGCGTTTTCGGGCAATTGGGGCGAGGGGCGGGTGACGCTGGCGCTGTTTCTGTGCGGCGCCATGGCCGGTCTGGCCTATTGGCTGGTGGCGGGCCGCAGCGCTGGCGAGGGACGGGGCGAGGCGTCAGGGCCCGCGGCTCCCCTTGCCGGGACGGCGCCAGGCGGCGCCGATGCGCCGCGCCCCTGAGCCACAGCGCGCCGTCAGAAGCCGCGGCTCTGGGTCGCCAGGATTTTAAGGGCGAACAGACCAAAAATTCCCGCGAAGCAATAATCGATGGCGCGCAGCAGCCGCGGCCTGCGGCGGACGCCGCTGACAATCGAGCCGGCGGCCGCCACCAGCGCCACCGACATGGGCGTGGTCAGCGCCACGAACCACACGCCGAGAAACGCCAGCTTGCCCATGGCGTGCGGGTCCTCGGCGCTGACGAATTGCGGCAGGAAGGTCACGAAGAACAGCACGATCTTCGGATTGGTCAGATTGATGCCCAGCCCGGTGAGATAGGACTGCATGATGCCGGACGTCTTGCCCTGGACCGTTTCATCCAGCTTCAGCACCGAGCCGTGGCGGATGGCGCCGATCGCCAGCCACAGCAAATAAGCTGCGCCCACCACTTTCAACACAGTAAACGCCGTCGCCGAGGCAGCGAGCAGGGCCGATACGCCCAAAGCCGCCAGCAGGGTGTGGGTGAGGCAGCCCGTCTCGGCCCCCGCCACCGCCGCCCAGGCCGAGCGCCGCCCTTCCGTAATGGTTTTGGCCAGAAACAGGCTCATGTCGGGCCCCGGCGTCACAAACAGCACCACGCAGGCGATGGAAAACGACACGAGCACCGCAAGGTCGGGGATGAAATGCATTGGCGTGGCGCCCTGATTGTGTAGCCGCCATGGCTGCGGCGACGTCGCGTGTGGAACTGTTTGCCTGTATTATCGGTTGAATGGCCGCGCGTCAGCCCGCCAAAGCGGCGCCGCCAGGGGGGCTCTGGCACGGGCGGCGTCTGGAGGCGAAGGGACGAAGGCCATGTTGCATCTGCTGGGCGCGCCGGCGCGCAGCGCCTGCGTCAGCGGTCAGGCAAGGCGGCCCATTATCGCGAAAAGTGCGCGACACTTTTCCTGAGAACACCATCGAGATCCGGCGCCGAAAGGGCGCGCCGGATCAAGCGTAGTCACGGGGTCCCGCCCAGGCGAGGAACCCGCAATCCGGAGGCGTCTGTGGCTCTGTTTTCCCGTATTCGTATGGCGCTCGCCGCCCTTGTTGTCGCCGTGCCGCTGGCTGGCTGCGGCCAGATCAACGCGGTGCCGACGCTTGAGCAGCAGGCCAAGGCAAAATGGTCCGAGGTGCAGAACCAGTATCAGCGCCGCGCGGATCTGATCCCCAATCTGGTCGAGACGGTGAAGGGCTACGCCGGCCACGAGCAGAGCACCCTGACCCAGGTGATCGAGGCGCGGGCCAAGGCGACCCAGGTCAAGGTCGACGCCAACACCATCACCGATCCGGAGAAGTTCAAGCAATACACCCAGGCCCAGTCGGAGCTGAGCGGCGCGCTCAGCCGTCTGCTGGTCAGCGTCGAGCGTTACCCTGACCTCAAGGCCAACCAGAATTTCCTCGCGCTACAGTCGCAGCTGGAAGGCACCGAGAATCGCATATCGGTGGCGCGACGCGACTATATCGAGGCGGTGCGCGCCTTTAACACCGAGATGACCACCATCCCCGGCGCCTGGGTGGCGAAAATCCTCTATCCGTCGGCCAAGCCCATGGAGACCTTCGCCGCGGTGGACGGCGCGCAAACCGCCCCAAGCGTCAAGTTCTGAGGCTGCGGCCATCGGGCGTGCATGCGCCCGCAGCATGATCCGGCTCGTTCCGGTCGGGTCATGCCACCGCCAGGCGCTGAGGAGAGCGCCGACGGGACGCACGGCATGGCCCGGTTTTCACGGATGATGGCGGCGCGCCGCGCGGCCATCCTCTCACCCTGCAAGGCCCGGCGGACCAGCTCCCCTGCTGATGGCGCCACGGTGCGGCGCAGGCGCAGTCCATGGCTGCGCCTCCATCCGCCGTCTGGGGCGCCAGCATGCCGTCGCTGCGCAGCCACTGATCAAACAGGACTGAGGCCTATGCCACGGCAAATCTTTAACGGGCCGATGCAATCGAAGATCAGGCGTCGCGCAGCTTTTGGTCGTGCGCTGGCGTGGGCTCTGGCCGCGTTGCTGGCCTTGTCGCCGGTGGTCGTGGCGCCGGGCGCCCATGCGCAGAATGCTTCTGTCCTGGACGAGATCAGCCGCGATCTATTCCCGAAGGCGCCGGCGAGCCCGACCTCCGCGCCAGCGCAAAACCAGCCGCCAAAACAGGCGCCTCCATCCAGCCAAATTCCAGCTCCTGCGCCGCCACCCGAGGTAAAGCGGCCGCCAGCCGATGATCCGGCTGGCGAGAACCCGCTGGCGCCACGTTTTCCGCCATTGACCGGCAGGGTGGTCGACGCCGCCCACATTCTCGATGAGGCCGCGCTGGCGCGCATCACCCGCAAGCTCGCCGATTATGAGGCCAAGACCAGCGACCAGGTGGTGGTCGCCACGGTTCCTTCGCTCGATGGGTTGAGCATCGAGGATTACGCCAACCAGTTGTTCCGACGTTGGGGACTTGGCACGAAGGAAAAGAACAACGGCGCCCTGCTGCTCGTCGCGCCGCGCGAGCGCAAGGTGCGCATCGAGGTGGGCTATGGCGTGGAAGGCGGGCTCACCGACGCCATCTCCAGCGTGATCATCAATGGCGCCATCATTCCGAAATTCCGCCAGGGCGATTTCGCTGGCGGGGTTGAGGACGGCGCCGCCGCCATGTTGGACGTGCTCAATGGCGACGCCGAAACCTGGAGCCGCAAGGCGGAGCAGCAACGCCAGGGCGACAAGGCACCGTCACTGCTCGCCGTGCTGTTCTACATTGTGCTGCTGCTGATCTTCATCCGCATCATGTCGCGCATGGCGCGTGGCGGCGGCGGTCGCAACGGCATGCACCGCAGCCGTACGGGCCGCTGGGGCCCCGTCGTCATTCCGCCCATGGGCGGAGGGTGGGGCGGTGGCTTCGGTGGCGGCGGCGGCTTCGGCGGAGGCTTTGGCGGCGGCGGTGGTTCATCTGGCGGCGGCGGCGCCTCGGGCAGCTGGTGAGCCAGGTGCGATTTGTTCAGGCGCGCCGCCAGACGCAGGCGCGCGCCATGGCCATGAGAGAGAGCGACAGATGCTGAGTGAAGCGGAGCGGAGCGCGGTGGCGGCGGCGATCGCCGATGCGGAGCAGCGGACAACAGGCGAGATCGTTTGCATCATCGCGCGCGAGGCCAGCGCCTACAGGAGCTGGGCGCTGTTCCTCGCCTCCGCCGCTGGCTTCGCCACGCCAGGCCTTTTGCTGGCGCTCACCGCGTGGAGCGCTGGACTTGTCTGGGCCGTGCAACTGCTGGTGGCGCTCGGCGTCGGCCTGTTGCTGTGGCCAAGGCGCCTGCGCCTCGCGCTGACGCCGGGCTTTCTCAAACGCGAACGGGCGCGGGACGCGGCGCACCGGCAGTTCATTGCTCGCGGCCTGCAGGCGACGTCGGGCCGCACCGGCGTGCTGATCTATATCGCGGCGAGCGAGCGTTATGTCGAAGTCATCGCCGATGACGGCGTCGCGGCTCTGGCAGGCGAAGCCGAGTGGCGCGCCGCCGTCGAGCAACTCGTCGTCGCCCTCCGCACGGGGGCTCCCGGCGCCGGCCTCATACAGGTGGTTGAGCGCCTCGGCGCGCTGCTGGCGCAACACTATCCGGCGGCGCCGGAAGCGCCGCTCAATCAACTGCCTGATCATGTCATCCTGATGTGAGCGCCGTCTACCTCGCAGGTGGTACAGTCTCATGCCTTTGTCATACGCCAATAAGTTACAAGAATAGTACGAGTAAGCTCATTGCGTTTGGCCGGATGACGTCGCATCTTCTGCAGAATACGCGCAGCTCACTGCAATCCGGATGCTGACCAATGGCTAATAATTCTGGGCTGATACCTGTGGTTATGTGCGGCGGCGCAGGCTCAAGACTTTGGCCTGTCTCCCGCGATTCCATGCCAAAGCAGTTCATTTCACTGTTTGGTCTTGAATCGACCTTTCAGCGCGCCATGCGACTGCTGCAGGATTCGGATGTGTTCTTGCGGCCGATCGTCATTACCAACGCGGACTACCGTTTCACTGTCGCCGAACAATTGCAGGAGGCTGGGGTCGAAGCCGACATCGTGCTGGAGCCACAGCGTCGCGACTCGGCGGCTGCGGTGGCGGCTGCGGTGGCGCTGACCCTGGCGCGTGACCCCGAGGCGGTCGCCGGCGTGTTCGCCGCTGACCATGTGGTTCAGGATGGCGCGCGCTTTGTTAGCGCCTGCGCCGCCGCCGCGCGCGTCGCTCGCCCGGGGCGGATCGTCACCATTGGCGTCCCGCCGTCTGGTCCGGCCACCGGCTATGGCTATATCCGGCCAGGCGCGGAGCTGGACGATGGCGCCCGCCACGTGGCGGCTTTCGTCGAGAAGCCAGATGGCGCCCGGGCGGCGCAATATCTGCTCGACGGCTATTTGTGGAATTCCGGCAATTTCATTTTCAAATCCAGCGCCATGCGAGAAGAGCTCGACGCCTTCGCGCCGGATATCATGGCGCCAGTGGCCGAGGCGGTCGCCGCGGCGACCCAGGATCTGAATTTCCTGCGCCTTGATCCTGCGGCCTTCGCCCGGGCGCGCGCCACCTCGATCGATTATGCGGTGATGGAGAAGACCAGCCGCGCCGCGGTGGTCGTCGGCGACTTTGGCTGGTCCGATGTCGGCGGCTGGTCGGCGGTGTGGGAGCTGTCGCAGAAGGACGAGCACGGGAACGCGATTGAGGGGCGCGGTTATGTGCTCGACGGCGCCGACAATCTGATCCGCTCGGAGGAGGGTGTGGTGGCCGTCGTGGGACTGGACAATGTGGCGGTGATTTCAACCCGCGACGCCACCCTTGTGGTGCCGCGCGATCGCGCCGACAAGGTCAAGGACATGGTCGGCCTCATCGCCCGTCAGGGCAACGCCGAAGCCGGGCAGCATCGCGAAATCCATCGGCCCTGGGGCAAATATCTGTCGATCGACACCGGTGACCGCTACCAGGTTAAACGCATCACCGTGAAGCCAGGTGGGGTGCTGTCGCTGCAAAAGCACTTCCACCGCGCCGAGCACTGGATTGTGGTGCGCGGTACGGCCGAGGTCACCCGCAATGACGAGATCATCGTCGTGCATGAGAATGAGTCGGTCTATCTGCCGATTGGCGCCATCCACCGCATGTCCAATCCGGGCAAAATTCCGCTGGAGCTGATCGAGGTGCAGGTCGGCTCCTATCTTGGCGAAGACGACATCGTGCGCTTTGAGGACGTCTACCAGCGCGCCTGACGCAGGCCGTTTCCTCACGCGACTGTCCAGCGCGCCTCGTCTGCCTGGCGAGCGCATCGGCTGGCTTCGCCTCTGCTGCAGGCGGCGGCAACGCCGCTGAATTGGCGCCCATTCTGCTCCCCTGGAGGTTGGCATGTCCTCACAGCAGGGCTCACTGAAATTTGGCACCTCTGGCCTGCGTGGCCTTGTCAGCGAATTGCTGGGCGAACCGGCGATCGCCTACACGCGCGCATTCTGCGAGATGCTGCGGCAGGATGGCTTTGCCGGCGAGGTTCTGATCGCCGGCGATCTGCGCGCGTCAACGCCAGCCATCGCCTTGCTGTGCGCTGGCGCAGTCAGCGAGGCGGGCTTGCTGCCGGTGGATTGCGGCGCCGTCCCCACTCCGGCGCTGGCGCTGGCGGCGACGCAGCGCGGCGCGGCGGCGATCATGGTGACAGGCAGCCATATCCCTGACGAACGCAATGGCCTGAAATTTTACCGCGCCAGCGGTGAAATCGACAAACAGGACGAGGCGCGCATTGTCGCCCTGCATGGCGCAGCCCACGCCAGGTACGCTGACCACGTCCGTCGGCAAGCCGCAGGCGATTTGCGCCAGGCAGAGCGGTTGCCCCTCGCCAGCCTGGACGTCACGCCCAATTATCTCGGTCGCTACATCAATTATTTCGGCCGCGAGGCGTTGGCCGGCCTGCGTGTCGGCGTCTACCAGCATTCGTCAGTCGGCCGCGATCTGCTTGTTCAGCTGCTGGCGGCGTTGGGCGCCGAACCGGTGGCTCTGGGCCGCGCCGCTGGCTTCGTTCCAGTCGACACCGAGGCGCTCCGCCCCGAAGATGTGGCGCTGGCCCGCGCCTGGGCAGCCGAAACACCGCTCGACGCCATTGTCTCCACCGATGGCGACGCCGACCGCCCGCTGGTCAGCGATGAGTATGGCGTGTTTCTGCGCGGCGATCTGGTCGGCGCCATGACCGCCCAGGCGCTCGGCGCCGATGCTGTTGTGACGCCTGTGACGTCCAATTCGGCGCTCGAGCGGTGCGGCGGCTTCACCCAGGTCATACGCACCCAGGTTGGCAGTCCTTACGTCATCGCCGGCATGCAGCAGGCGAGGCGGGCAGGCGCCCGCACGGTCGTGGGGTTTGAGGCCAATGGCGGCGTTCTGCTGGGTTCGGACATCCAGCATGATGGCCGGCTTCTGGCTGCCTTGCCAACGCGTGACGCTGTGGCCCCCATCCTGTGTTGCCTCGCGCAGATCACCCGCCATCGCCAGCCGCTGTCACAGCTGGCCGCGCGCATGGGATTTTTGTGCGCGCTGTCTGACCGGCTGGAGAACACGCCGCAGGAGCGGACGGCGGATTTTCTGGCGCGGCTCGACGCCGATGATCCGGCGTTTCGCGACCACGCCTTCGCCGCACGCGGCGGCGTCACCGCAAGGGATCGCCAGGACGGCTTGCGTCTTGGCCTGGCGGATGGCGCCACGGTGCACTTCCGCGCCTCCGGCAATGCGCCGGAACTGCGCGTCTATGTGGAGGCCATGCACGAGGACGATGCGGTGGCGCTGCTGCAGGAAGGGCTGGATCTGGCGCGCGCCCAGACGGTCGACCGCACGTCCGCCCCGACCGCACTGTCCGGTTAACTGCGGATTTTGGCGCGGCGAGATACAGGCTCCAACGCCGAAAGCTTGCGATAAGCTGTAGGTCGGACTACACGCTTGGCCTCATACCAAAGTCGTAAGGCCAATCTGCATGAAACCTCCGGCGTGGCGTAAGGACCGCACTGCCTACCCGTTCTTCAGCCCGATCCAGACCCGCTACCGGGATGAGCTGGCGCATATCAACAACGTCGCCATCGTCGAATATTATGACGAAGCGCGCTGGCGGTTTGCACGGGAGATTTTCAGGCGTGCCGGCGTGCCGGCCAATGGCCGCATCGTCGCCGCCGAGAGCCGGCAATCCTATCTGGCCGAAGTTTATCATATGCAGGGCATCGAGATCGGCACCGGCATTCTGCGTATCGGCAACTCTTCCTATGACATTGGCCAGGCGCTGTTTGTGGGCGACGCCTGCAAGGGCATTTGCACCACGACCATCGTCTATCTGGAATCAGACCAGGCGACGCCGCTCAGCGCCAGCCTGCGGGCGGCGCTCACCGACATGGAGATGCGCCAGCCCGAGTTCGCCTGATTGCACGAGGCGACGGCCGTCCAACGGCGTCGCCTCGTCAGCTGCGACCGGGCGCCAGGCCCAAGGATAACGCGACCGTCAGCGCGGCACACTGAAGGGCCGCGACATGGGCCAACGGCCGCGCGGCAGGCGCGCCACGCGACGCAAAAGCCGACCTGAGCGGGCGGTGACACGTCATGACATCTATTGGGAGATCCTTGGTGGAGCTGAGGGGAATCGAACCCCTGACCTCTGCAGTGCGATTGCAGCGCTCTCCCATCTGAGCTACAGCCCCCGACCAGGATGGCGTTGTTTAAGGCCAGTTCGCGCGGGCTGTCAATCGCGTCTTGCAGGTAGCGCACATCTGGCGCAAAGGCGCCGCTGACGGCTGGATGGCAGGTCCGGGCAAGGGCCGACGAACGGCCGACGAACGGCTGGCGCATCACCAGACAGACGCCCCATTGTCGCTCGTTGGGACGCCCATGGCCAGAGCTTGCAGCGGGCCGGGTCGGCTGCCTCCGAGCCGTTGGCGCAAGCCAGGGTGGGCGCCGTCAGCGGTCAGTTGCAGATCACTCAGGCCGAAGCCTGCGCCGCTACCAGCATGCGGCCGTCGTGACCGGCGATCTCGACATCGATAATGGCGCCATAAGCGGCGGGGCCGGCCAGACGCACCGGCGTGAACGCCTCCGTGCGGGCCTGTTTGCGCTCGACCAGCACGCTGCGCCGCTGGCCCACTTCGCCGTCAAGGTGCTGGCGCAAGGCGATATCGCCGCGCTCGCGCAGGCGTTTGGCGCGCTCCCTGGCCACGGCGGCGTCGACCTGGGGCATCCGCGCCGCCGGGGTGCCTGGGCGGGGCGAGAACGGGAAGACGTGCAGATGCGTCAGGCCGCATTCCTCGACCAGGTCCAGCGAGCGCTGGAACATCGCCTCGGTCTCGGTCGGAAAGCCGGCGATAATGTCGGCGCCGATCACCACATCCGGACGCAGGCGGCGGGCTTCGACGCAGAAGGCGATGGCGTCGGCCCGGCTGTGGCGACGCTTCATGCGCTTGAGGATCATGTCGTCGCCAGCCTGCAGCGACAGGTGCAGATGCGGCATCAGCCGCGGCTCCTCGGCCAGCGCCGTCAACAGATCCGGGTCGGTCTCGACAGAATCGATCGACGATAGCCGCAGGCGCGGCAGTTCCGGCACATGTTTCAGCACCTGGCGCACCAGGGTCCCGAGCTTCGGCAGGCCGGGCAGATCATCGCCATAGCTGGTGATGTCGACGCCGCTCAGCACCACTTCGGCGGCCCCAAGCGCCACCGCCTTGCGCACCTCATCGACAACCACGCCCATCGGCGCCGAGCGCGAGGGCCCACGCCCAAACGGGATGATGCAGAAGGTGCAGCGATGGTCGCAGCCGTTTTGCACCTGGACAAAGGCGCGGGCTTTCACCGCGTAGCCGTCGACCAGATGCGGCGCGGTCTCGCGCACGTCCATAATGTCCCCGACCAGCGTGCGCGGCGCCTGGGCCTCCCATGGCGACAGCAGCCGCCGCCAGGCCTCGCCGCGCATCTTCTCGGCGTTGCCGATGACATGGCCCACTTCGGCCATGGCGGCGAAGCTGTCGGGCTCGACCTGGGCGGCGCAGCCAGTGACCACGATCGTAGCGTCAGGATTTTCGCGGCCGAGGCGGCGGATGGTCTGGCGCGCCTGACGTGTGGCTTCCGCCGTCACCGCGCAGGTGTTGACGATCACCACCGGCGCGTTTTTCTGGCCCGCCGCCGCAAGAGCGTGCCGCTTCATGGTCTCGGATTCGGCGGCGTTCAGCCTGCAGCCGAAGGTGATCACCTCAACGGACATCAGGCGGCGTCCGGCGTCGCGCCCGCCATAAAGTCAGCTGGCAACACGTCTTCCCATTCCAGCTCAACCGGGCCGGTCATCAGCACATGATCATCGCCGGCGCGCCAGGCGATGGTCAGCTGGCCGCCGGGCAGATCAATCTTCACCTCTCGGTCGCAGAGGCCGCGCCGGATGGCGGCCACGGCGGTGGCGCAGGCGGCGGTGCCGCAGGCCAGCGTCGGTCCAGCGCCACGCTCCCAGACGCGCAGATGTATGTGGCCGCGATCAAGCACCTGGGCGAAGGAGACATTGACCCGCTGCGGGAACAGCGGATGGTGTTCGAGCGCCGGTCCCTGGGCCGCCAGATCATAGCTGTGCTGGTCCGGGACGAAGCAGACCAGATGCGGATTGCCCATGCCGAGGGCCGAGCCGTAACCGGGCGGCGTCCAGCCGGGCAGGCTGATGTCGATGGCGTCGGGGTCGCTCACCGCATGGGCAAGCGGAATGTCCCGCCAGTCAAAGCGCGGCCGGCCCATGTCCACGGTGAAGCTGGCGTCGCCGACACGCTCGGCGGCGATCGGCCCGGCCGAAGTCTCCAGCGCCACATGCCCCGGCCCGCCGTGACGGCCCAGCGCCCAGGCGACGCAGCGTGTGCCATTGCCGCACGCCGCCGATTCCGAGCCGTCATTGTTGTAGATGCGCATGAAGGCGTCGGCGCTGTCGGAATCGTGCAGCGCCATCAGCTGGTCAAAGCCCGAGCGGGCGCTAACTGCGATCGCCCGGGCCTCTGCTGCGCTGATAATATGGTCGCGCCCACGCAGATCCATCACCAGGATCTGGTTGCCAGCGCCGTTCATCTTCAGGAATGGCGCGCCGGCGAGAGGGGATGCAGCGCTCATGTCGTCACCAATGCGTCAACTGGACAGGATCCGGCGCGGCGCGCCAAAGGCCGCCATCGGGCGGCTCTGCCCGCCCTATATGATGCCGATGGCTGCAAAAAGCCAGCGGAGGCCCGCGACGGGCCCTGCAGCTGCCAGTTCGGTCAGCGATATTCACGTCCTGATCAGGCTTTGACGCTCGCAAGACGACGCAAAGCGGCCTACATTCCGCCGCAAGAAATGTGGACGATTCCGCTGGCCTGGATCGCGCCGGCCTCTGACGAAGGCAGGCCCCGCCAACGGCCCGACGACGCGCCGGGGCGTGGTCTGGCGCCAATTGTCCATGACGGGTCGCCAGCCGGGGCTGATGTCTGATGTGCCTTTGTGCGATCAGGCGCAGTCAGGAGCGATCCGGTTCGTCGTGAGGCGGCCAGGTTCATCGCAGCCTGTCGTGAGCGGATGTTGGCGATGCCAACACCGACAGGCTGGACTGCCCGTGCGACGGCGGGCCAATGAAGGCGGCGTGGGGGAATGGCGATGCGGCGCATGGCGTGGGATGTTGAGGTGCATGAGGCCCGGATCCGGATGCGCGCCAGCGCTTTGGCGCGGGCATGGGGCGGCGATCTCGCCTCGATCACAAGCCGCGGCCCATGGGGGCGGCGCGCTATTGGCCTGACGCTGGCGTCGTCGCTGGCCCTCGCATCCTGGCTATGGACGTCTGGCTTGCGGGCCCAGGAGGGCAGGCCAGCGCCTGCTGCGGGTGCTTCCGCCCTGGGCGGCTCTGCCCAGCCCGGTCCTGGCCTACACAACTCTTCCCAGGACAATGCTGGGCCGGCCAATACTGGCAAGGACAGCGCAGAAAAAGCTCGCGCCGATGCAGCTGGCGGCGCGGCCGCGAACTCGGCGACGCCAGCCGTCTCCGCCAGCCCATCAGCCGGCGATGCTGACGCAAAGGTTGGCGCAAAAAGCGGTGAGGGCACAGACGAGGACGCCGCGACCGCCCTGCCAGAGCCGGAGGACGGCAAGCCGCGCCGCGGCGCCGAGGGCCCGGCGCCAGCCCCGCGCGGCCCCAGCGCCTATGCGGGATTGCCGACGGCGTTGCCGACCCCGGCAGAGCCCGGCCACATTGACGACGTCACCTTGCCGCGCCGCGAAGTGGCGGTGATCTCCGGGCGCAGCAGCTGGGACGATGGCTTCACCAGCCTGTTCGACAGCTTTGACGTTCTGGCGAAGGAATTGGCCAGGGTCGGCGTGAAGCCTTCTGGTCGGCCGTTCGCCGTCTTTGTTTCCACCGATGAGGCGGGATTCAGCTATGAGGCCATGGCCCCGATCGCCGCGCCGCCCGCCGAGGCTGGCAAGGTGGGTGGCGGCGTGCGCTTCGAGAAAGCCGAGGGCGGCAAGGCGATCCGTTTCACCCACAAGGCCCCTTATGAGGAAATCGACACCACCTATGAGGCGATCACCGCCTATCTCGATTCCAAGGGCATCGTCGCAGAAGACGCCTTCACCGAAGAATATGTGACCGATCCCCGCGACCCATCGGATGCGTCGCTGCAGATCAATATTTACGTGCAGCCCAAAAAGGACGCTAAGTCCGGCGCCGGGCCCAGCGGCGCGGAAGGCGCACCGGCGCAGGGCCCGGCGAAACCAGACGCGACCACCCCGGGGCAAGGCGCGCCAGGCGGCGCGGGCCGCTGATGCGGCCGGCAAGGCCGGCCGGGCTGGGACGCGAGGCGTTGAACGCAACTGGCTCTGCGCCAGGCGAGGCCCATGGCAGGCGCTGAAATATTGACTCGGAGGCCAATGCGGCCCATTAAGGCCCGATTGCCCGAACTTTTGTTCGCGAGCCGCCGACCGGCAGGGGCCATAATGGTTCTCCGGAGGTCAACGTCCGACAGCGCGATGCGCCCTCGGGCGCCGTTGGCGTTTGCGTATGCGGGCAATGCGGAATGACAGGGGCTTGATCGCCGCGCGGGAGAAACCTGCAGGCGACGGGCCAGACAAGGACCAGTTGATTGGGTGATCCACGCCAGACGCCGGCGCCGACCGGCCAGCCAGGGATGCGCGAGGCTTTGCGGCTCGATGACGCCGTGAATGAACGCTGCCCATGGACTGGCGCGCCTGCGACGGCTGAAGGTCTCACCCTGTATCGCGGCGCGGTGGTGGGATTCGCCACGGCGCAGCTGCGTGACCAGTTCGATCTGGCCGTGCGGCGCTTCGAAGATGCGCTGGCCGTACGTCGCGCCGAAACAGCGGGGAATTCCGAATAATGTTCGAGAGTCTTTCCGAAAAACTTTCCGGCATTCTCGACCAGCTCACCCGTCGCGGCGCGCTGTCGGAAGACGACGTCAACGCCGCCCTGCGTGAGGTGCGTCGGGCGTTGCTCGAAGCCGACGTGGCGCTGGAAGTGGTGCGGTCGTTCACTGACCGCGTGCGCTCGCGTGCTGTCGGCGCCGAGGTGATCCGCTCGGTCACCCCTGGCCAGATGGTGGTCAAGATCGTCCATGACGAGCTGGTCGCCATGCTCGGCGAGGAAGGCGCGACGCTCGATCTTGAGGCCGTTCCGCCAGTGCCGGTGCTAATGGTCGGCCTGCAAGGCTCAGGCAAGACCACCACCACCGCCAAGATCGCCCGGCGTCTGTCGGACCGCAACAAGCGCAAGGTGCTGCTGGCGTCGCTCGACACCCGCCGCCCCGCCGCCATGGAGCAGCTGGCCGTGCTTGGTCAGCAGGTTGGCGTCGCCACGTTGCCGATCGTCGCCGGCCAGAGCGCCGTGCAGATCGCCAAACGCGCCATGGAGGCGGCCCGCCTCGGCGGTTACGACGTGGTGATGCTCGACACCGCCGGTCGCGTCACCATCGATGAAGAGCTGATGGATGAGGTCGCCCAGGTCAAGGCGGCGACCAATCCGCATGAGGTGCTGCTGGTCGCCGACGCCCTGACTGGTCAGGACGCGGTCAACACCGCCCGCGCCTTCGACAGCAAGGTCGGCGTCACCGGCATTGTGCTGACCCGTATGGATGGCGACGGCCGTGGCGGCGCGGCGCTGTCGATGCGCTCGGTCACCGGCAAGCCGATCAAGCTGGTCGGCACTGGCGAGAAGATTGATGCGCTGGAGGAGTTTCATCCGCAGCGCGTCGCCAACCGCATCCTTGGCATGGGCGACATCGTTTCGCTCGTGGAGAAGGCGGCCGAGACCATCGACGCCGAAAAGGCCCAGCGCATCGCCGAGAAGATGCGCAAGGGCAAGTTCGACCTGGAGGACATGGCCGAGCAGCTGGCGCAGATGGAAAAGGTCGGCGGCATGAAGGGCGTGCTCGGCATGCTGCCGGGCATGGCCAAGATCCGCAACCAGGTCGAAGCGGCCAATATCGACGACAGCATTTTCCGTCGCCAGCGCGCCATCATCCTGTCGATGACCGCGCAGGAGCGGCGCAATCCGGATGTGCTCAAGGCGTCGC
Organism: Camelimonas sp. FR25; assembly: GCF_059740505.1. Taxonomy (NCBI): domain Bacteria; kingdom Pseudomonadati; phylum Pseudomonadota; class Alphaproteobacteria; order Hyphomicrobiales; family Chelatococcaceae; genus Camelimonas; species Camelimonas sp. FR25. The sequence continues at coordinate 88,557 of NZ_JCAWFG010000107.1, forward strand.
GCAAGAAGCGTGTCGCCGCTGGCGCTGGCGTGAAGGTCGAGGACGTCAACCGGCTGCTCAAGCAGCATCGCCAGATGGCCGATGTGATGAAGTCCATGGGCAAGGGCGGTCGTGGCGGCATTGGCGCGGCGCTCGGCAACATGTTCGGCATCGGCGGCGGGATGCCTGGTGGTCTGCCAGGTGGCCTGCCAGGCGGTCTCCCGGGCATGCCGCCCGGTGGCCCGACGCCGGAGATGCTGGCTGAAGCGCAGAAGGCGCTCGGCCAGATGGGCAAGGGGGGCAAAATGCCGGAGCTTCCCGCCGATCTGGGCAAGGCGCTGAAGGGCGGCCTGCCGGGGATGGGCGGCATGGGAGGCCTCGGCGGTCTCGCCGGTCTCGGCAAGCTGCCGTTCGGCAAGAAGAAATAACGCGCAGCCATCTGGTCGCGGGTTTTCACAAACGGCGCAGAACGCTGCGCCTCGTTACTACATCAGTTCAATGAGCTTTCAGGAGTAAATCATGGCTCTCAAGATCCGTCTCGCCCGTGGCGGCGCCAAGAAGCGTCCGTTCTACCGCATCGTCGTGGCTGACGCCCGCTCGCCGCGCGATGGCCGCTTCATCGACCGTCTGGGTTCCTACGACCCGCTGAAGGCCAAGGACGCCGCCGATCGCATCGTGCTGGACGTCGAGAAGGCCAAGGAGTGGCTGGCCAAGGGCGCGCAGCCGACCGACCGCGTGCTGCGCTTTTTCGACGCCGCTGGCGTTGTGAAGCGTGAGGCCCGCAATAACCCGAAGAAGGGCGAGCCGGGCCAGAAGGCCAAGGAGCGCGCCGCTGCCGCCGCCGCCGCTGCGGACGCCGGCGAAGAGGCCTCCGCGTAAGCGACGATGGCCAAGCGGTTCCATGCGCCGCCCGCATCGCGGGCAAATGACAGGGCTGCCTCCGGCGACGGGGGCGGCGCGACCACGCATGGCGCCGCGCCGCCGGCCAGGGCGGGCGGCAGGGCAGGGGGAGGACGCGCCGCGCCCTCCCGCATCCCCGAAGACCATGTGGTGGTGGCCGAATTCGGTCGCGCCCATGGCGTCCGGGGCGAGGTCCGTCTCAAATCCTGGACTGCCGATCCTGCCGCGATTGCGGACTATGGTCCGCTGGTCATGGCCGACGGGCGGCGCATTGTCTTCGCCAGCCTGCGCCAGGCGCCGGGCGGCGAGGCGGACATGTTTGTCGTACAGATTGAAGGCATTGGCGATCGCACCGCGGCAGAGGCGCTGGCGCGCCAGAAGCTGTTTGTGCCACGCGCCCAATTGCCGGCGCTGGACGATGAAGACGAATTCTATCTCGCTGATCTCGTCGGGCTCGCCGCCCTGGACGACAGCGGGCGCCAGCTTGGCGACGTGGTGGCGGTACATGATTTTGGCGCCGGCGACGTGATCGAGGTGCGGCCAGCCGCAGGCCTTGGCGGCCCGCGCCGGGCGACGGCGATGGTAGCCTTCACGCGCCAGTTCGTGCCGGTGGTGGACCTTGCTGGCCGCCGCGTCGTGCTGTCAGAAAACCCGTTTGGCGAGGCTGATCAGGAGACATCCGGGCCAGGCCCAGAGGCGGAGAGCCACGGGGATGAGGCGTGAACGATCCCCGGACCGACACAACTGAAGCCGCCGGGGCGCAGCCCGCCCCAGCTTCAGGAGACGCCGCCGATAGCGCTCAGGCGCGCAGCGGCGCACGCACGCCCTGGCGCGCCAGCGTTCTGACGCTTTATCCGGAAATGTTTCCAGGACCGATGGGCGTGTCGCTGGCTGGCGATGCGCTCGGGCGCGGCCTGTGGAGTCTCGAGGCGCGCAATATCCGCGACCACGGCCTGGGCCGTCACAGGGCGGTGGACGACACGCCATTTGGCGGCGGCCCCGGCATGGTGTTGCGCGCCGACGTGCTGGCCGCCGCCATCGACGCCGCGGCCCCTGCTGGCGATAACCGGCCCCGGCTGCTGATGTCGCCGCGCGGCCGCCCGCTGACTCAGAGCCGGGTGCATGAGCTGGTCAATGGCCCTGGGGTGATCATGGTCTGCGGCCGCTTTGAGGGCGTCGATGAGCGGGTGATCGCCGGGCGCAATCTCGAGGAAGTGTCGATCGGCGACTACATTCTTTCGGGTGGCGAGATGGCGGCCCTGACCATTCTCGACGCCTGTGTCCGCCTGATCCCGGGCGTGATGGGCGCCTTCACCTCCGCCGGAGAAGAGAGCTTCGAAAACGGGCTGCTGGAATATCCGCACTATACCCGGCCACGCGCCTGGGAAGACAGCGAGGTTCCTGAGGTGCTGATGTCGGGCGACCATGGCCGCATCGAGCGCTGGCGCAAGCAGCAGGCGATGAAGCTGACCCGTGAGCGCCGCCCTGATTTGCTGGCCCAGCACGTCAAACCGACCTCCTGACCCCCCTTTCCGGTTACCTCCATGCGCATCAGCAGCATACCCGGTCGGCGTGACCTCCACGTCTACCCGTTGCAAATCGACATTCGCGCGACCTACAGCGATCTCGACGCCAACCATCACATCAATAATGTCGCCCTGTCGCGCTTCGTTGAGGAAGCCTGCGCCAGCCTGAACATGCAGGTTTTCGGAGAAGACGCCGTGGTGCGTCCCAGCGGCGGCCAGCAATTGCTGACGGCGGCGGTGAGCATCGACTTCATCGCCCAGGGCTACTATCCAGGCGTTGTCACCGCCGGCATCGGCGTCGCGCAGCTCGGTCGGTCTTCCTGCATCTACGCCACGGGGCTGTTTCAGCCCGGTCGCTGCATCGCCGTCGCCCAGACGACGCTGGTCTTCGCCCAGGATGGGGCAGGCATAGCAATCCCCGAAGCGGTGCGCGCCGCCATGAAGCCGTATCTGTTGACAAACACACAGTGAATCTGGCCCGTCCGCCTTCCGTTTACCCGAAGGTCACGAACTTGCCTTAAATGAGGACGACTGGCTGGCAGCCCCCCGTCGCTGCGCCGGACCGTTTGGGCCAACCGAGTATCTCCCCATGGCTGTGAATACCCTGTGCTACGCGTTGATCGCATTCGTTACGCTCGCCCTGGTGCTGGTGCCGCGCCTGCTGCCCGCGGTGGGGTGAGACGCAGCCCAGGGCTTGGGGCACGCTGAGGCAGGGATTGCCAGCGCATCCGTCCCATTCATGGCCGCGAAGGCCCCGGCGCATCCGCGACCTTGAGTGTCATAGCCGCTCGGGTTCCGGCATCAGACGCCCATGTGGGCCTGACGTCGTTGAGCCACATGGCGCCCGGTCCTTGAGGCCCGAGCCAACGCTTTCGGGCCCGCCGCTTCTGGCCTTGGGCTCTCGCCAGGGCGAGGCGTCCAACTTCCTTCGCTTTGCAATTCGCGCAGCGCCGTCGCCCGGCTCCCATGCTCGTTGCGCATGAAACTGTGCCTGACAAGGCTAAAAGGCATTTAGATATTCAGCCTGTGCATGATCGTTTTGTGCCAGTCGCATATCTGTGGCGATCCAACCCAGTGCGTCCACCAGCAAGCCGTGCTATAGGCCCCGCATCATGACCAGCTGTGCACTGATTTTCGACAAGAAGCGAGAAGACCTGCCGCCATTGCGCGTGCGCCACGAGCCTCCGACCATTGAGGAAGCGCTCGCGGCCGCCGCCGACCTGTCGGAGGACGCCGAGGAGCGGATTGAACTGGCCGCAAGCCTGATCGGCGCCTCTCTCGCCGATGTGCGCGTGGTGGCGGCCAGTCTCGCCCGGGTCAAGCCGCAGAAGGTTCTGACCATCGCCACCCGATCCAGCAGCGCCCGTCAGGTTGTGGTGGAGCGTAAGGTGGTTGTCGAGCGTCGCACCCCGCGCGCCACCGTCGCACGCATTCGCTGATCTGCCCGGGCTGTGCCTCTTGCGCCGGTATGGCGCGAGGACCCGGGCAAAATCGAAAGTGACGCCTCTCTCCTTCCGGTGACGCGGCGTACCCAGATCAACCAATCTTGCCCCAGCGCGCATCGCCTGGGGCATTTTTGTGGCGGTCGATGGCCGCCACTCTAGCCGCTGCCGCCAGGTGGCGGCGTCGGTTGGCGCTCACCCCGCCCGGGGCGTGCCGCAGTCACACGGCTCATACCAGAGCCCGATGAGCACGAATCCTCGGGCTCTGGTCAAGCTCGAGCGGCGCTTGAGTTTCGCACATCGCGGATGTGTCAGCATCTTCGAGACCTGGTGTCAGGCGTCAACCGACGACCCACGCCTTGCGTCGCCTCAACCCTCGCGGGCAATTTTTCGCGGCCATCAATGACATCGAGCAGCGCTGCTATCCGGGGCGCCTGGTCGAGGGCCAGCGCTTTGCGGAAGGCTGCGCGTCGCACGCGGGTCAGCGCCGCAGGCGGCAGGTCGAGAGCTGCGCCGACGGCGGCGGCCAATGCTTCGGGCTGCCCCGGCGGACAGACTATTCCCGCATCGCCCAGCGCTGTAGCGAGCGCGCTGTGTGGCGCAGCCGTTACGACAATGGGCCGGCCGCTGGCCAACATCGCCCCAAGACGCGACGGCATGGCAAGATCATCAAATGAGTCATCCAAAGGCAGCACATGGGCGCCGGCGAAATGCATGAGCGCAGCCAGCCGCGCCTCTGGCTGGGCAGGTAGCCAGCGCAGGTTGGGCGCGCCCTGCGCTGCGTGACGGATCACACAGCTCAATGGACCGTCGCCAGCCGCGACCACCAGGATATTTGGGCGATTGGCGAGCACCCGCGCGGTATCGATGAGCAGCTGCGGCGCGTGCTTGCGATTGATCGTGCCGGCGCACAGCACGATACGCTGTTCCGGCGCGACGCCGAGCTCCTGCCGCCAGGCGCGCTCCTGGTCCAGATCCCGCCCCCTGGCGATGCGCCGGGCGTCGGTCCAGTTCGGGCAAACACGCAGTCGCGACGGGGCCACGCCGCTGGCCTGCAACGCCACGGCCATCGCGTCCGATAGCGTCACCACTATGTCGAAACGCCGCCGCCACCATCCCGGCAGCAAGGCCAGAGGGCGCATCCAGTGATATTTCGCGAGGGAGGCCTCAGGCTCCAGGTCCTGCACATATAGAACGAGGCGAGCGCCGGTAAGGCGGCCAAGGAGCACGAGCAGAGGAGCTGCGGCCAGGGTCTCGGCTCAACGCAGATGACCAGCCCCGGACGGCTCCACATAATCCGCCAGATCAACACTGGAGCCGCCGACAGCGCGAACCCCAGGGGCGCAAGAATTCGCCACGCGCCGCGCATGCGTGCCGGCAACGGCCGCGGGCAGCGTTGCAACGCGAGGACGCCAGTCAGGGTCGCAGTTACTTCGTGAGACGATCCGCTGCCCTCGCGTCCGATCATGCGCTCGCGCAGCCTGGGACTGGCCGTCACCGAAACGTCAGTGTTCACCACCGGGTCACCTTGTTCGACATTCGCCATGGGCCGGTCCACCGGCTCCGACCCAGATGAATAGCGATTGCGAAAACCTGCCCCCCGCCATGGACCCGTGCTCCAGTGCGGATAGTGCGGTGGCGTGGTTACAACCGTCACCCTGTCGCCACGACGCGCCATCACGCGCGCGACATCCGCCACAAACCTCCCAACCCCCACCACCTCCGGCGCGTAATTCATCGCGCAGATCAGCGCGGTCTGCGGCGTCTGCCCGCCAGCCCCAACGTTTGCCCGACCTATGCTAACCCCGCCTGGGTCAGGGCCCCGCAGCTCGACTGGCGCTTCAGACATGCACCGCCGCTCCCACCCGATGGCCATAGCGAGGTTGGTAGGCTGAGCGCGGCATACGGCGCCGGTCGGCCAGCGTCATGATAACGCCACCCAGCTTGCCCTCCGCCGCCAGATCTGCCGCTATCGCCCTGGCGCGCACACGCGGCGTATGCGCCCAGCGCACCACCATCACCGCCCTGTCGCTCGCCGACACGACGACGGCGGCGTCCTCGGTGACGTCGAGGGGCGGCGCATCAACAATCACCTCGTCAAACACCATGGCGAAACGGCGCAGGAGACGTCTGACAGGAAGGGCCTGTAGCGAGCCGCCGATGCCTGTGCTGGCGATGCCCGCTGGCACCACCGTGAGATTGTGGCGCCGGGCGCTGGCGGTGGCGAAGGTTCCTTCATCCTGAAGCAGCTCCGCCAGACCGGAGTGAGCCGGCAGATCAAACCACCGGCTCATGCCTCGCTCGTACATGTCGGCGTCAATGAGCAGGACCCGGCGGCCTGCCGCCGCCATGGTCAGGCCGAGGCCGATTGCTGTGGTCGTTTTGCCATCGCCTGGCTGGGCCGAGGTCACTACGGTGACGCGACCAGGCGCCGGCGTCAGTGTCTGGCCAGCAGGTTCGACAGGCCGGCGCCGGGATGAGGCGGCTCGTCTGCTCGCGTCGAGACAGGCGAGCAACCCGCGGAAACCCTGGGCGAACGCCGATTGCGGCCGAAGCGCGACCAGGGTGGCGGGCTCCGCAATGTGACCGCGGGCCTTCCGCTCATCCCTGAACAACAGCGGAGCTTGCGCCACCGGCTGGCCCCCAAGATCCAGCGCCAGTTGTTGCGGGGTGAGGCAAGGGTTTTGCAGCCTGGTGTAGAATGCCCCGACGGCAAACATCACGAGGCCCCCGAAGGCGCCGCCGAGCAACATTAACTGTCCGGGCGTCGCCCTGCGCACGGCGTCGTCTGGCTCGGCACGAACAATGCGTGGTTCTGGCCCCGCCACATGCTGCAGCATCTGTGCTTGTCGACGCTGGCCAAGCGCCGCCTCATACGCAGTCCGGTCCGCAGTGGCCTGACGCTCAAGTTCACGCAACTGCACCGCCCGATCAGTTTGTGACTGTACCGCGGACGAGGGTGCGCCAGCGGCGGCCACCGTCTGGCGTAGCGCCTCTTCACGTTGCCGGGCTTCCTCGAGCTCCGCTTCGAACTGGCGCTGCCGGCGCGCGCGCTCGGCGACAACGCTGCGCGTGGTCGCGGCAATCTGAGCCTGCAAATTGACCCGATCAGGGTGGCCAGGGCCGTAGCGCGCGGCCAGTTCGGCTTCACGGCGCGTCAGCGCAGCCAGAGCCAGTTGGAGCGCCTGCAAGGCTGGTTCCGGTTCATCGTCGGCATGCTCTGCTCCGTTCGCCCGCAGCCGTTGCACGCGCGCCTGGGCCGCAATGGTCGCTGCGCGCGCCGACGCCAGTTGCTCATTCAGTCTGGTGATCTGACGATCAGCCAGGCTGGCGCCGTCGTCGCCCTGGGGCGCCAGCGCATGGCGTCGCCGCCATTGCGCGGCGACGCGTTCCGATTGCTGTAGGCGATGCTCCAGTTCCGGAATGATCCTGTCGAGATTAGCGCCCAGTTGCGCTGCGGTTTGCGCCTGGCCAGCCTTGCGCTCCGCCATCCAGGCTGCCGCGACAGCGTTGGCCTTGTCCACCGCCGCATCCGGCGTCGTCGCGGCGGCGGTTATCCGCCACACCATGGTGCGCGGCAGCCGTCGCACGGTCACGTCGCGCTGCAACGCCTTGACGTCGACATCTCCGGCCTGACGCTTGGCCTTATCAGGCAAGGTTGCCTGCAGAGTCTGCGCGGCGCGCGTCATCACCGGACGGGAGAGCGCGAGCACACCCTGATTCTCCACCATGGAATCCGTCATGACCGCGCCCAGATCCGCGCGGCCCGCGTCGGTCCCCGTGATCCCCGGCATGTCGATATCCGCCGAGGCGCGCCATGGCTGCGGTGACCACAATTGTAGGAGGCCCATAATCGCCAGGCCGGTCAACGCACCAGCCAGGATTAGCCGGTGATGCAGCAACATATAGATCCACACCATGGAGGCGGATTGCGGTTGCGGCGATGCTCCACTGAGCAGGCGGCCTGCGGTGACGTCGTTCAGATGCGCCGTCATGGCGTGCTTGCTCCAACGTCTGCATGATTGTCCCGAGCTTCTGCGCCCGCTCTCTCGCCCGCGCGCATTGCCAGCGACAGCAAGCTCACTCCGAGGCTGAGCCACAGCATTTTCAGCGACGTGCGCACCGGATAGGCGGCCATCAGATAAAGGCAGGCCGCCAGCAATGCTTCTGAGCATCGACCGGCCACGGGCGAATGACGTGCAGCCAACCCGGCGATGACCATGGCGAGCGTGACAAGGCCGATGAACGCCAGCCCCGGCCCTGCCCCAAACCACACCAGCTCGACAAAGCCCGGCATTGGCGCAAAATCATGCAAACGAACCTGCGCATTCAGAACATCGGAAAAACCATCGATTGCCGATGGCAGAGGCGAGAAGCTGAGCTCGATATATTGTACCGGAAACAGCTCGATGCCCGACGCCCGTTTGCTCCATTCGCCCAGTCCAGATGCGACGGCAAAAATTCCCTCTGCCAGATTGGTGGCGAGTTGCGGCGCCCACAACGCGGGCCGCGACAGCAGATCAGGCAAGTCGCGGAGGCTGGCGAAGCCATGGCTGTTCTGGCCACGACCAACAAGGGCTCCAGCAATCGCCAGAACGGCGAGCAGGGCCGCCGCCGACGCCATTTTCCACGCGCGCGGAGGGCGCTGCGTCATGATCGTCGCGAGCAGGAAGGCCAGCGGAGGTAGCGCCGCCGCGCGCGAATGAGCCGCCATCAGCCACAACATGGTCAATGTCGCCGAACAGGCGAGCAGGCCGCCGGCAACGAGGTCTGCAGCGGAGACGCGTTTCATCGCGCCAAAGATGATCGCCGCTGTCCCTGCGCAGACCGCCCCCAATGGGGCCAGGGCGCTGAGCGCCAGGGCGGAGACGCCGCCGCCGCTGGTCATCACAGCGGGATCGGTCAACTCCAGATAGAATGGGGTAAACCAGAGCCGCGACCAATCCAGCGACCCGCTGACGGTGGCCAGCGCCGCCAGCCACGCAATGACCGCCAGCCAGGCGAAGGCCCGCAGGCGGTGGTCCTGGACCGTCGCGTCGTTGGCGCCGTTCACTTGCACAGGAATGCGGCCCCTGGGCTGCGCCAGCAGCTGCAGGGCGAACACAATAAGGAACAGCGCGGCTGATGCTGCGATCGCCCGGAACAGATCGGATGCAGGATCAGTGCCGCCATAAACCAGCATCATCTCATGGGTGACGAGGCCATGCATCGCCAGCCATGCCGTAACTTGCGCGATAACCAGATAGCCGCCGAACAGACCTGCAGCCGTCATCCACCCATGGCGGCGGAGCCACCACGCCAGCATGGCTGTTTCGCTGGCGAGCACCAGGGCAATCGCGAGGTCAGTCATCCTGCACGCCCTCCATGGAATATGGGGGCGGGAGGGTGACACGGCGTTCAGCGACCACCGCATCGACAGGCGCCGCACTGGGGCGTCCAGCACTATCCACCTCAAGCAAGGCGCGCGCTTCAGACAGCGCTGCACAATGCAGTTGTAGAAAGCGGGCGCGTGCGGCCATGCGCATCTGCAACAGCATCGGTGGATCACTGAGCAACTGCTCGATCGCCGTCATGCACGCGCGCACGAAGTCGCCATTGGCAGGAATGACAATGCCCGCGTCACCCACCAGATCCGCAATACATCCCCGGTCGCTGGCGATCGGCGCGACGCCATGCGCCAGTGCTTCAAGCACGACGAAGGGTTCTGCCTCATGGACGTATTGCGATGGAAAAATCAGCAGATCGATCTGACTGTAAAAGCTGTGCGTACGCTCATCGTCTTTCAGCGGACCGAGCCAATGCAACGAGCCGCTTTTGACGCGTCGGCGAACGGCCGCCCTGTCTGTACGGTCACTGACCGGTCCCGCAAGCAGCGCCTGCACGCCTGCCGCTCCGTATCGCAGACGCAGCGCATCGGCGAGCGCCAGAAAATACGGCAACCCCTTGGCGGCGCCAAGGTTGCCAATCATCCCGACATTAATTGCTTTGCCGGATAATTTTGTGGTTGTGACTTCCAGTTCTGGCTCGGGTCCAGGGCGAATGAACGCGGCGTTGGACAGCGTCACGATCCTGGCGCCCGCATAATTCTTCTGCAATGCTTCGGCCATCGGCTGGCGTAGGGCCACATGTATTGCACGCTTGCCTGCCAACAGGATGAGCAGTGACAATAGCGCGCTACGCCGGCCAATGCGGGCGTAGCTGTGGTGATGCAATCGCAGAACGCAGCCTGATAATCGCGCCGCACAGGTGAGGAAAAGCGTGT
>NZ_JCAWFG010000108.1:0-12128 GCF_059740505.1 Camelimonas sp. FR25
TGACGCGCCAGCTGCGCGGCACGGCGGGTTCGACCCAGGTCGACGGCGCGCGCCTGGCGCTGCAGCACAATCTCGGCCTCGGCGGCGCCTGCGTCGTCACGCTGTATGAGAGGGCGTGAGCATGGCGGCCACATTTGCCATCGACCCGCAGACGCTGGTCGGCCACAGCTTCGAGCCGCAGCGCGCCTTTGTCGAGCCGCGCCGGCTGAAGTTCTTTATCGACACCATTGGCGAGACTGACCCGGTGTATCACAGCGCCGAATCGGCGCGCGCCGCGGGTCATCGCGACATCCCGGCCCCGCCGACCTATGTGTTCTGCCTGCAGACGCTGGACAATCAGGGTTCGATCAAGGTGCTGGACATGCTGGGCGTCGATATCGGCCGCATCCTGCATGGCGAGCAGAAATTCGTCTATCACAACAGCGCCTGCGTCGGCGACGAGCTGATCTACACCACGCGCATCGGCGCCATCACCGACAAGAAGGGCGGCGCCATGACCATGGTCGCCCAGGAAACCCGGGTCGAGAATGGCGACGGCGTGCACATCGCCGACATGACCAACACCATCGTCATCCGCAATCCGCAGCAGGGGGAGGCCGGCTGATGGGCGCGGTTCAACTCAAGGTCGGCGACATGCCGGTGCAGCGCACTTATGCGCCGATCACCCGCCACGAGCTGGCGCTGTATTGCGGCGCCTCTGGCGATCACAACCCGATCCATGTCGACATCGATTTCGCCAAACGCTTTGGCTTCGACGATGTGTTCACCCACGGCATGTTTGTCATGGCCCGCCTCGGCATGGCGCTGAACGCCGCCTTTCCGGTGGAGCGCATCCGCGAATATGGCGTGCGTTTCGTCTCGATCACCCAGGTTAGGGCCGAGATCACCTGCGAAGGCAAGGTCACGGCGCTGGAGGAGCACGACGGCGAGCCGCGCGCCCGCCTGGAGCTGGTGGCCAGGGACCAGAATGGCGACGTCAAGCTGAAGGGCGAGGCGGTCGTCGCCCTCGACACAAAGGGGGCGAACCATGGCTGAGGCGGCGCTGAAGCTCTACGCCGAGGGCCGGGTCGCCGGCAAGGTCGCGCTGGTGACCGGTTCCGGGCGCGGCATTGGCCGCGCCATCGCCCACAAGCTGGCGGCGGAAGGCGCCAGCGTCGTGGTCAATGACCTCGACCCGGCCTTTGGCGACGCGGTGGCGGCAGAGATCAATGCTGCTGGCGGCAAGGCGGTGGCGGTCAACGGCAGCGTCACGGAAGCAGGCTTTGCCGAGCGCTTCGTGCAGACGGCGCTCGACCAGTTCGGCGGCCTCGACATCATCGTCAACAACGCCGGCTACACCTGGGACGCCACCATCAGCAACATGACTGATGAGATGTTCCAGGCCATGGTCGACGTGCATCTGACGGCGCCGTTCCGCATCCTGCGCGCCGCTTCCGAGCCGATCCGGGTGATGGCCAAGAAGGAAGCTCAGGAAGGCCGCGAGGTGTTCCGCAAGGTGGTGAACATCTCATCCATCGCCGGGCTTTTCGGCAATGCCGGCCAGGCCAGCTATTCCTCGGCCAAGGCGTCGCTGGTCGGCCTCACCCGCACCATGTGCAAGGAGTGGGGACGCTACAAGGTCAACGTCAATTGCGTCGCCTTCGGCCTGATCGAGACCCGCCTGACCCAGGCGATCGAAGCCGAGCAGAAGACCATCGACGTCGAAGGCAAGGCCATCAAGGTCGGCGTACAGCCCGCGCTGCTCGACAATATGGCGCGGATGATCCCGCTCGGCCGCGCCGGCAAGCCGGAGGAGGCGGCCAACGCCGTCTACATGTTCTGCGCGCCGGAGTCCGATTACGTCAGCGGCCAGGTGTTGGTCTGCGGCGGCGGCATCCTCATGTGACGTAGGGCTTGCGCCCGCATATTCGCAACCCGGTGCAGGCAGGCGGCGCATGTCATGCGCCTCTGTGGCGGCCATGCGCCGCCCTGCCCCCGTCGTCCATGAGGGATGGCTGGGGAATGGCGACCCGTCGCACGGCGGGCGCCTGCAGGGGAGGATATCATGACCGCAGCGCTGCTCGAGCGTCGCGACGGCGTCGCCGTGATCACGCTCAACAATCCTGAACAATATAACGCCTTGTCGTTTGAGGTAATGCGCGACCTCGACAAGGCGACCGCCGAGGCTGTGGCTGACCGCGACACGCGCGCCATCTTGCTGACGGGCGCTGGCAAGGGCTTCTGTTCTGGCGCGCAATTCGGCGGCGATGTCTTCGCCACCGGCGCCAGCATCGGCGCGCGCATGCGCGAGCATTTGCATCCAATCATCGAGCGGCTGCGCGGTTGCCGTGTGCCAGTGGTCGCCGCCGTCAATGGTCCGGCGGCTGGCGCTGGCGTCGGCCTCGCTCTGGCCTGCGACGTGGTGATCGCCGCCCGCTCGGCCCGCTTTATCCTGAGCTTCGCCGGGCTTGGCGCAGCGCTCGACGCCGGCACGTCGCTGTTCCTGCAACGTTCGATCGGCGTGGCCCGCGCCCGGGCGCTGGCCCTCACCGCCGAGCCGCTGCCGGCGCAGACCGCCGCCGACTGGGGGCTGATCTGGCGCTGCGTCGATGACGCCGCGCTCGCCGGCGAAGGCATGAGGCTGGCCCAACAGTTCGCCGCCGGGGCCACCATCAGCCTGGGCCTGATCAAGGCGCAACTCGATGCCGCCTGGGACGCGCCGCTGGGCCAGACGCTGGATCGCGAGGCGGACATGCAGAGCCTCGCCTTCGTCACTGATGACCTGAAGGAAGGCGCACGCGCCTTCGTCGAGCGCCGCGCGCCGGCGTTTCAGGGGCGCTAATACCAGAACCCGTGCGGCGCCTGAGCATGTCAGGATGCGGATGCGTCAGCATCTTCGCATCCTGGTATAACGCCGCCTGCGCCGCTGCGCTCCCCAAGGGGCCGGACATGGGCGCCATGGCGCTGCTGTCCGGGGCGGCAACTGAGGAGAGCGGAGCGTCTGACGGACGCGCCGCGCCTGTTGCGCCACATCCGGCGCCTCCGACTGATCGGCCTTCCCGTCTGATGGGCAGGCCGCCGCCAAACATTAACCGCGGAGCTTACGTCACCCGCCGAGGGCGGCAGTGACCTTGTAACCGCGCTGCGACCGAACCGCATGGACCCAGAACGTGGCGCGACACGCGCCACGCGGCCCATGGCGCTGATCCTGCCAACGCCAGACCAAATCCGGGAGACGTGACATGACACGCATGTGGCCATCCGCTCATTGCACAGCCCTTCACGGCGCAGGCCGCGCCGCGCGTATGGCCGCTGCCCTTGCGGCCAGCCTTGCGCTGCTCGCATTGCCTGCCCAGGCGCAGAGCCAGCCGGCAAACACCACAAAGCCTGCCTATAGCCCAGGCGCCAGCGACAAGGAGATCCGGCTCGGCCATACCACCGCCTATAGCGGTCCGGTCTCGGCCTTTGGCGCCACCGGTCGCACCTTCAGCGCCTTCTTCGACATGATCAACGCCGCAGGCGGCATAAACGGGCGCAAGGTCACGCTGATCAGCCTTGATGACGCCTACAGCCCGCCCAAGGCGCTGGAACAGACCCGCAAGCTTGTGGAGAGCGACAATGTTCTGCTGATCTTTGGCGTCTCCGGCACCCCCACCAACACGGCGACGCAAAAATATCTCAATGGAAAGCAGGTGCCGCAAATCCTGATCGCCACCGGCGCGGCCAAGTTCAATGACCCAAAAACCTATCCGTGGACGATGCCGTTCTGGCCGTCCTATGGCATCGAGCAGAAGACCTATGTCGATTACATTCTGGCGAAGAATCCCAATGCCAAAATCGGCGTGCTCCATGCCAATGATGACTATGGCAAGGACCATCTGGCCGGCGTGAGGGCGGCGCTGGAAGCGCATGGCAAGAGCAAGTTACTGGTCAGCGCCCAGAGCTATGAAACGGCTGACGCCGTGGTCGACTCGCAGATGCTCAACCTGAAAAATTCTGGCGCCGACACCTTCATTAGCGCCACCACGCCGAAATTCGCCGCCCAGGCCATCCGCAAGGCCCATGAGGTTGGCTGGAAGCCGCAGCAATTTCTCGCCAACGCCTCTGCCTCGGTCAGCCAGGTGCTGGTCCCGGCCGGCGTCGAGGCGTCGACTGGCGTGATCACCGCCAATTACGCAAAGTCGCCCGATGACCCGGAACTGGCAAATGACCCTGAGGTCAAGGATTACGTGGCCTTCATGAAGCAGTGGAACCCGAAGGACAATCCCAACGATTTCTACGCGCTCGCCGCCTATATCATCGGCCACCAGATGAAGAACCTGCTCGAACGCGCCGGCGATAATCTGACGCGCGAGAACATCATGAAAATGGCCGGCAGCATCGACGGCCTGCGCATGCCCATGCAGCACAAGAAGATCGTGCTGCGCACCACGCCCGACAATTTCTCAGCCTATCAGACGCTGCAATTGCAGAAGTTCGACGGCAAGAAATGGGTGAATATGGACTGACCGGACCGCAATGGGCGCCGCGATGTCGGCGTCCACGGGCGCCGGGCCGGGGGAGTGAGGTCAGCGGCAAGGATTGAGCCGGGCGGCAGGGGGCGCTATCACACCGGCTCCTCCTGCGCGGCTCGGTCCGCCGCGAACCACAAGGCGTTTCCGGGCATGTCCCCCACCTATCTCGTCACCCACTCCGGCGGCTTTCACGCCGACGAACTGATGTCCAGCGTGATCTTCACCCGGCTTTATCCGGAGGCGACGATCCTGCGCACGCGCGATCGCGGCGCGATTACCCCGGCGCCTGATCGCATTATCTATGACGTGGGCGGCGCCTATGATGCGGCGCAGAATATTTTTGATCACCACCAGCGCGGCGCGCCGCTGCGTGACGACGGCCAGCCCTACAGCTCGTTCGGGCTGGTCTGGAAGCACTTTGGCCGCGCCTATCTGGCGGCCTTCGGTGTGCCGGCGGAGCATGTCGAGGCGGTGCACGCGTCGTTTGACGCAGGCTTTGTGCTGCCGGTCGACCTGGTGGACAATGGCGCGCTGAGCCCCTCCAGCGCCGGCCCGCTGCTGGCTGGCCTCACTTTGCCGGCGCTGCTGGAGAGCCTGAAGCCGGTGTTCGACGTCACGGATCCGGGCGCCGACGACCGCGCCTTCCACCGGGCGCTGACCGTGGCCCGGGCTTTTGTCGAAGCGCGCATCGCGCGCAGCGCCGCCAAATTGCGGGCCGAGTCGATGGTGCTTGAGGCTATTGCGGCCGCCGGCTCCAGCCAGGTGCTGGAACTGCCCATGGGCATGCCCTATCGTCCCACCGTGGTGAAGGCGGGCGCGGATCACCTGCTGTTCGTGGTCAATCCGCGCGACCGGGACTGGTCGATCAACGGCATTCGTCGCGCCGAGGATGGTTTTGAACTGCGCGCCGATCTGCCTGCCTCCTGGGCCGGCCTGACCGATGAGGCGCTGGAGCAGGCCAGCGGCGTCGCCGGCGCCCGCTTCTGCCACAACGGCCGCTTCATCGCCGCCGCCGCCAGCCGCGACGCAGCTCTTGCCATGGCCGACATCGCCGTGCGCGAGGCGCTGGCCGCTGCTGACGCCTGACGCCTGGATGTAAAGAGGCCAACGCAATCGCATCCTGAAACGCTCACGCGCCATCGTCGTGGGTGACGAGCGCTGAGCCCGGCGCACCGCACTGGTACAAGCCCTCCGCTGGCGCGCAGGGCTTGTACGGGTCTGCGCGCCAGCGCACGACAAGCACCATCTCGGCTCTCCCGCTCAGGTCGGCTTGCACCATGCGCATCCCCGGTCGTGCGCCTCTGCTGGCGCTGGGTCAGCCAGTCTTTACTGAGTTGTTCCGACCAGGGGCGGCGCGCGCAGGCCATGGGCGCAACACCCCCCTTCCCGCCTTGTTGGCGATCTCCACGGCCTTCACCGGCCTGATTGACAGACGTCACGAGACAGCTGTCACCTAAATACCGATGCCGCTAAAGTAATTGGTCAAACAATAATTTAGAACGACTAAAAACTATACGCCAATTTGATGATGCGCTTACGCTCATCTGATCGTTGCCCTATGGCGGAATTCATATCACCCTACGTCTCAGCGCAATAAAAAACGCGCAGATCGGGAACACATCGCCAACGCCGGGAGCACCCATGGCTGACACGGATGGAAAACGCCGCTTGCGCGGCTTCGCTTGCATGTCCCAGGACAAGGTCAAGGAAATTGCCCGCCTCGGGGGGCAAAGCGTGCCAAAAGAAAAGCGAAGTTTCTCGCAGAACCGCGCCCTCGCCGCCACCGCCGGCGCGGCAGGTGGGGCAGCATTACGGGTCGAGGACCGGGCCTTTTTCAAGGACCGCGATCTGGCCGCCGCCGCCGGTCGCGCCGCGCACCGGCGCAGGCCAGCCGCCAAGGCCGTCGCCGCCGCAAAGGCAGGCGACGACAGCTAAACCCGGGCGGGCAATGGGCCCGCACGTGCGGCATTGGCTGATTTGCGCCACTTCACCCAACATCTCATGCGGGCGCCGACCGATAGCCCACCAGACGGCCGGGCCTGGCGGGGATGACTGAAACCGCTCATCGCACGCCGCCCGTCGGGCCGCGTCTTCAGTCCTTTCTCACCACCCGCATGGTCAGCCTCTCGCCGCCATCGGCGATCGTCAGCAGCCTGTCGATGTTCGGGTGAGCGCCGGGTCGTGCCTGGGCATCGGGCGTGTGCTCCCCGAAAACCTCCAGGCCATGGAGCGCCGCGCGCGCGTCGAGCGCGCCGAACACCGCGTTGAGATAGTGGTAAACCGCGAGCGACCCCTGCTTGCCGGGCATGTTTTCAATGGCGTCGACCGTCTCGCCTGACGCGTCGAGGATCTCAATACGCGCCACCGCGTCCACGGCCGGCAGCTGCTGCACATTCTCCGTGAACGCCGCGCCTGGGTTGATCATCGCCGTCATTGCCTGTCCCTTTCCGCCATCGCGCGCCAGATCGGGCGACGCAACTCTGGCTCTGGACATAACCCGTCCGTCGCCCGCATGGCAAAGCGTCAGCCAGGAACTGTCGGGCGTCAGCGCCGGCCAGGACCGTGGGCTGCGACATGCCCAGGACGTGCACACGCGCGTGTCCTCCAGCAACGGACCTTCCGCCGCTGCGGCCCGCGGCTCCGCCTGCCTCGCCGCCCCCGTGGTGGACGCGGGCGGGCAAGAATTCTTGTGCGCTGCGCCTATCTGCGATGTTCAACGCCAACGTCAGACCGAATATCTACACGCGTTCTCAGTATTTTCTCAGCGGCCTTTCGTGCACGTGCGGGCGACACGCCGAGCACATTGCTCAATTCATATACGTTTTTGGCCATGACGTGCACATTTCGGAGACGTAACTCAGAACGCTCACGTTTATCGTTCATGATCTGTAATTTCCCCTAGGTTATTACCGTTAGGCCACCGCTTTAGCACGACCGCAGCCCACGCCTACAGTCACGCTTTCGCTAGTGAGGAAATCTGTCTCATAGGCTGTCCGCCATCTGGCATGGGATGGCCTTCATTGCGGATAACCCGCAATTGCGCCCATGGTTCATACCAGAACTCGATGAGCGTGACCCATCGGGTTCTGGTTAAGCCCGTGCGGCGCCTGAGCATTGCAGGAAGCGGATGCGTCAGCATCTTCGCATCCTGGCATCAGCCCCGCTTATGGAATTTGTCGCGTAGACCGCGCGCGGCCGCCGCCACGCGGCTGACGCAACATTATCTGGACCACTGCCGGGAGTGGGGCCGCGACCGGGGCGAAAAGGCCGGGCGCGAGACGATGGCTGGCCAAAGCCGCGCTTTTGGGTTGCGCGTACGCCCTGGCGAGGCGGCGCCTGGCGCCAGGCCACGAAGACGCTGATGCATCCGCGACCTGAAAGGCTCAGTCGCCCCGCGGGCTTGACCGACACCCGATGGGTCTTGCTCATCGGGCGTTGGTATGATTGCCGGCTCGCCTCCCGGTTTGATCAACTGGACGCAGGTCACGGCAGGCGCGTTTATCTGAGCGCGTCGTCTCTGGTTTTGTCGATAACCGCTGCACGCGCGACGATGGCTGCCCGGACCGGGTCCACCAGATCCATCGGGAAGCCTTGCGGCAGTTCGCTGAAAACGTGATCAGCCTGGGTCACCGCATTCGCGGCCAGCTCATCCAGGATGAGGCGCATGAGCGGCCTGCCGACCCCGGTGATATCTGCTGTTTGCACGAAATGCCGTGGCATGATGTCGGGTATCGGATAGCGCCGGTTTTTCCCTGCTGACATGGCCAGTCTGAATTTCTTACGCTGGATTTGCCCGGCGTCCAGGCTTGGCTGCGCCGTCAGCACGTCATAGAGCGGCGTCATGCGGTAGCGCCCGCCCGGCTCCAGAAAGACGCTGAAGTTCTTGGCATGGCCATCTGGCGCCCCCAGCATCCAGAACACGATGCATGCACGCATGAAGACGGCGATATCCTCCTGCGGCCTGTCGCTGCCCTTCAGAAGCTGGATAATGTCGCGCATGCCGGGGCCGCCATCGGACTGGTATTTGCGCGCTGGCGGCACGGACAGGGCCTGACACATGTCTTCCTGCGGGGCGCGGAGCAGGCGGCCATCCCTTGCCCAGCGCCGGTCAAAGCGCTCAACGATCAGCGTGCGCTTGCCGCCGAAATCCGCCATCTCCGCCCTGGCGACAGGAATGCCAAAGGCGCCGAGCAATTTGAGGCAAAGATACTCGTTCTCGACGCTGTTTGAGAGGTCGATGCCATTCGGCAGCTGACCGATCTGCGGCTTGAGGATATGGGTGGTGGCCGTTGCGCCGACAGGCTTGAACCACTGGCCGTCGACACGGAGCAGGGCCGTCTTTTCCTGGGCGCCCGCAAGCGAGATGCGGAACGCCTCATCAGGCCCCAGCCCCAGAGGGGCGCTCGCCAGATTGCCAAGTATCGCGCCGATGTCGTCTTCTGAGACGGGTTGTCCGTCGACAAGTCCGGCAGGCCCAGGGTCGATGTCTTCGGGAAGAAACTGCATGGCGCCCACACAATCGTGGCCGATGGCCGTCAGCAGGCTGTAAGCGTCGGCGCCGCCCGCGCCGACACGCTCGGCGACGCGCCTCCTGATGGACTCATTGTCCGGCAGCAGGTTCTCGAAAACATTGATGACAGGCGCGCCGATGTAACGGTCTTCACGCAGGGGCAGCGAAAGCGAAACCGGAAAGGCGTGCGTCCATGCCAGCCATGTGGCGTCATAGGTGAAGTCGATGGCGCCGGTGGCTTCGCGGCGCAGCAAGCCGACCCGACGACCGTTCAGAACGACCTGGAGCGGCGCGTGGGTTCGCTTGCGCGCCATTAGAAGATGTCCTCAATGTCGGCGGCGCCTGCCTCACTGCGTGGCCTCACGGTGAGCTCTAGCTCCAGGGCCGACAGCGCCTCCATGAGCGTTCTGAGCTGCACGGCCGGCTCACCGGCCTCAAGCCGCGAGATGGTGCCCTGGCGCATATGGACCTGCGCCCCCAGAGCTCCCTGGGTGAGGCCGCGCTGTTTGCGGGCCCGTCGCAGGATGGCTCCCAGCTGTTTCTCAGTGCGGGCGATATGTTCACGCATCGAAGCCTCCGTCAGCATCATACGGGAGTTCGTATAATAGTGCAATATACGCAGATGCGTATTAACGCGATATATGCGCAGATGCGTATTGCGGCAGATTTTGTAACTGGCACAGGTACCTGCATTGAGGCCACGACGGCAGCAGCCTGCCCGCCAACCACGCCACTGGATTTCAGAGGTGCGTGAGATACGCAATGGTCGACTTCCAGTCAGCGCGCCGCAGTCAGGGCGCTGAACAGCGCCACGCGCCAAAACGCGCGGCTTTTGCGAGCGCGACTGGCGCCTGCGGCAAGCTAATCCGTGGGGGCGCCCAGAATAATGGCAATGACAGGCTGCCCCGCCATCTTCATTCCACCCCCCTGAAAACCAGTTGACCTTCGCACATATCGCATGGCGCGTGGCAAACCGCCTGTGTCGCGGCCTCTGGCGCCGAGAACAACCGCCCTGCTCCATTGAGGGCTATCTGCAGGTTGTTTGTGCAGCGGCTCCGTTGACCACAAAATCTGCCAGCCATAGCCTCAAGTCCAGAAGCAAGGGCGCTTCCGCCGGGCTGACCGCCCCGGGGGAAGCGCTTTTCTTGTTGAGGGCGCATGAGCAGAATATTTGATCCCGCGCGGCCTCTGGTGCTTGGCGCCCTGTATTCATCGACAGGCGCCACTGCATTTGTCGAGCGCACCCAGCTCAACGCCACCCTGTTGGCGGTAGAAGAGATCAATGCAACAGGCGGCGTCGCAGGATGCGAAGTGCGTGTGCTGACCGCCGACGCCCAGTCCAGCCCTGAACGTTTCCAGGCCCACGCCGAGCACATGCTCGACGAGGGCGGCGCCGGGCTTCTGCTTGGATGCTACATGACCAACACCCGGCAGGCCGAGGTGCCCGTGGTTGAGCGGCGCAGCGCCGCCCTCGCTTATGCCGCCCCTTATGAGGGCTTTGAGTACTCGCCGAATGTCATCTACGGCGGGGCCGTACCCAACCAGCACATCCTGCTGCTGGCCCAGCACCTGTTTCGTAATGGCGGGCACAGCTTCTACCTCGTGGGCTCGCGCTACACCTTTCCGGTGGAGTGCAATCGTGTGCTGATGACCCTGATCGCCGAACAGAACGGCGTCACCCTCGCTGAACGCTATGCGCTCCCCGCTGCGACACGGCGCGAACTCGACCTCATCGTCCAGGACATCCTGCGCAAGAAGCCGGACGTGGTGTTCTGCACCGTGGTTGGCGAGGCCGCCGCCATCTTCTACGAACTGTGCGCGGAAGCTGGCGTGCGTGATACGTGCGTAATCGCCAGCCTCACCCTCACCGAAGCGGAACTCGGCCAGAT
This sequence comes from Camelimonas sp. FR25, assembly GCF_059740505.1. Lineage (NCBI taxonomy): Bacteria > Pseudomonadati > Pseudomonadota > Alphaproteobacteria > Hyphomicrobiales > Chelatococcaceae > Camelimonas > Camelimonas sp. FR25. Next base: position 10,893 of record NZ_JCAWFG010000108.1, read on the forward strand.
GCCCGCGGGCGTCGCCGAAGGCTGCCTCACGGGCGCGACCTGGTTCCAGTCACTCGACCGCCCCGCCAGCAGGCGCTTTGTCGCCGCTTATCACAACCGCTTTGGCGACGCCTCGACGCTGAACGCCATGGCGGAAACCGCTTATAGCATCACCCATATGACGCTCGCGGCCGTCGGGCGCGCGCGGTCCCTGCGCCCCGCGCAAATCCGCGCCGCCATGGCCGACGTCGATTTTGAGGCGCCCCAGGGCCGTATCCGCATTGATCCGGAAAACGGCCACCTCTACCTGTGGCCACGCATTGGCCGGGCGCAGGCGAACGGCCAGTTCGACATCATCGCCGAAGCGCCCAGAGCCATCAAACCAGACCCCTACCTCATCCATCACAGCCTCGCGGACTGGAAGGCGGCCGCGTGCCTCTCCGCTGAAGCGCAGGAATAGATTCATGTTGCAGGCCCTCAGGGATCTCCGCAACGTCAGTGTGGTCGTGTACCACCCGCAGGATCGCGAGCGCGACGAACTTGTCGCGCAGCTCAACCGCATCGGCTGCCGCGTGGAGGCCTGCTGGCCGCCCCGGGACCAGATTCCCGCCGAGGCCAGCATTATCTTTGTGCTGTTTCGCCAGGACAACTTTACCCAATTGTTGCTGAAAGCCCTCGCCGAACGCGGCGAGGATGTGACCCTTATTGGCATCGTCGAGTTCGAAAGCCCCACTGTCATCGAATCCATTGTGCGCGCCGGCGCCTCAGCAATCATCACCAAGCCGGTGCGCGCCTTCGGATTGCTCACAAACATGGTGCTGGCGCACACATTTTCCGCAAAGCAAAAAAAGCAGATTGACAGGCTCGGCAAGCTTGAGGCACGGTTGGGTTACTTCAGGAAGCTTGAAACTGCAAAGCATATCCTGATGGAACGCAAAGGCATGTCAGAACAGATCGCCTATGACACCATCCGGACGCGCGCCATGTCTTCGTGCGTCACGGTCGAGATCGTGTGTGATGCAATCATCAACGCTGAACGTTATGTCGGCCTGTGACGCCTGCGTCCACGCCGACGCCGATGCAGCGTAAAAACTGGCAATGATGGCCAGGTCGTTCCGAGAGCTTTCCGCTCGCCGGCGCTGACGCCAGGCAGCGACCCGAAGCAGACGCTTCGCATGACATTTACCCCACGGCGCCGATGTCCGTCGCCAGAGGGTCCCGGCCAAGGAGGGCCGTCGCCAGCAACCGCTGGCGGCG
>NZ_JCAWFG010000109.1:0-6915 GCF_059740505.1 Camelimonas sp. FR25
TGACTGGATGGCTGCTGCAAAAGAAGGTGGGCAAACCGTCGGCGGGTGGGGTGGCGCCGCATACTACTGGAACACGCAGCTGTCCACGCTTTCGGGCGACACCGTTGGTCGTCGGATCATGGAAAGCCCCGCTGAATATGAGAAATTTATCGCCTGCAACGCAAAGGCAATCGTAGAGAGTGTAAGGCGAAGTGGGCTGTCGAAGGAGCAGATAACCACTGCGCTTGATGCCCAGGCGCCTGCCGATGTGATGGCGGAGGTGCTCAACCGGGTCGCTGACAATGTGGACGGAAGCATTGCCTCCCTGGCTGGAGATCCGATGCACATTGAGAGCTATCGGGCGGAAATAGCGCCTGACGGCCAGGTGCGTTGGTACGCGCGCGGCGAGGGCTTGGAGCGGGTTTATGTCGATGGTCCGGCGATCAGTGCGCGGCTCGACGCGCGGCGCGCATTCCGGCTCGACAAGGGCCCGCTAAAGGCGTGGCAAGACATGGATTCCCAGGGCCGAGCGCCCGAAGGCGGCGCAGCACGCGTGATTCAGGACGGCGCAGGGAGCCCGTCGATGTCAACGCCCGTCGCGCCAGGCGACAGTTCTGGCGAGGTGGAGGGGGCCATACTGCCCACCAAGCCGGATGGCGCGGCTGGCGGCAGGGAGATAATGCCCTCAACGGGCGCAAGGGGGGCTGAAGGCGCCGATCCGGCGAAAGAGGATCACGCGGGAGCCACGGCCGAACCAGCGCACGTCACAGGTGAGGCCATTGGGGTCGTGCCCGCTGTCGCGTCAGGCGCCGCGCTGGAGCTGCTAAATCCCAACAAGGGTGAAGCATCAGATGAGGCTGGAATTGCGAAGCCCGTTACCTATATTGTTTCGCCGCCAGTCGACAGTGAGCTGGCGCCGGCGCCTCGCGCTGACGCGCCCGCGCCGGTCACGGATGGCGCGGTTGTAGCGTCCCAATCGTCGTCCCAGCCTGCGCCCCTCTCGGGCCCCGACGATACGCAACCACACAATCCGCCGCCCCAGGAGGCGGCGCCTTTGCCCGTCCCAACACCCGCAACCGTCCCAACACCCGCACCTGTCCCAACACCCGTGCCTGTCACGCCACCTGCGCCTGTCGCCACGCCGGCGTCTCAGCCCACGCCGGTTTTGCCTGTACCTGCGCCGGCGGCTCCACCGCCGTCAATCGCGCCTGCGCCAGCAGCGCCGATCCCACAGTTTGTCCCGCCGCCGCCCCCGCCACCTCCGCTCCCGGCGCCGCCGCCCCTGCCACCTCCACTACCGCTGCCAGCGCCTGTCGTGACGTCTGGCGCGCCACCACTTGAGCTGGGCCCTGGTTCAGTGGCGAACCCGCCGCCCATTGGTTCTTCCATGCCGCCGCCAACCATGTTCAAGCCAGATTATGGCGTTCCGGCCAATCTGAAGATCCACATGAATACGTTGAGCGGAGGCGGTTCGCGGCCGCTCATCCCTGTCCAGCCACCTTTCCCGCCAGTTACGCCATACGTGTCTGGGGTCGGTGGAACCGTTGGGCCAATGTCGTCCATCGGCATTGGCGGCGGCATTGGCGGCGGATTCTCCGGCCACTTCAGAAAACGCAGATCGACATCGCCTGCCGATGAGGCAGCCAGCCCTCGCTTGAGTAGCGGCGCCAACGTGGCCGGGGGCGCAGTAGCGGCCCCGCCGCTTCCCGATCCGATGCTCGACCTGTCACCTGTTGACGTGGCGATTAATGACCAACCACTGGGAGGCGGCGAGAACATCGCTGCAAACAGCCTTGGCCTTGCACTGCGGAGCGGCGTTCCGGGCGGGGCGACGTCGCGTGCGCACGCATGTACTGTTGCAGAAGTGGAAGCCTCAGCGCCCGCTGGCGTGCGTGGCGAACAGCACAGTCTCCCCCGGCCAGCGCCGGCGCCCGAGGATGTGGACGCCATGCTCACCGGTTCTGGGCGACTGATCGAGTTTCGCAAGTGGCGCGAAACCGAGCCTGACGCTTTTTACGACGATCGCGCCAGCCCGGCCCTCTCGGCTGACGTATCAAGATTGATCGATCTTTTGCCTGCTAGCGACAGCGCTTTCCGTTTTGCGGAGACTGTAACGTCCGTTGCACCGACGCTGGCCGAAACACTGACCGCATCGTCAATCGGCGCCGAAGCCCTGGCCCGCCGGTCCGTCGGATTGCCGCCCGAAATCCGCTGAAAACGTCACAATCCTGGTCAGGTCGGAGCGCCAGGTACACCGGCCTGGACGAGGCGAACGGATTCTACACGCCATGAAACACGACAATGAGGCGACGAGCGAAGCCTCTTCGTCAGCGCTCGCGCTCGCGCGCGATGCGGGGCTTGCGGCGCTCTGCACAATTGCAGGCTATTGCGGCATCGCCGTACGGGCAGACGCTGTCGGCCGGGAGAACGCCTTGCAGGCGCCGACGACGGCGCCCGATCTTGTCCGCGCTGCGACATCTGTCGGCCTCAGGGCCCGACGCACCCTCGTGACGAGCGCGCAGCGGTTCCGCACTCTGCCGGCCCCGTCAATCGCTTGTCTTGGCGATGGACAGTTCGCGATTTTTGCAGGGCGGACGGGGGAGAACTCTTACCGGCTGGTGGATCCGGTGTCCTTCCGTGCAACTGAGCTGTCAGCAGAAGAGCTGCTGGAGCGCGGTGTCAGACACATGATCCTGGTGCAACGCAGACGCGGCGGACCAGGGGCAGACGCGGCGAAGTTTGGCCTGGGCTGGTTTCTGCCGTCCCTGTGGCGTTACCGGCGGCCGCTGGCGCATGTGTTGCTGGCGTCGCTCTGCATCCAGATGTTTGCTCTGGTCACGCCGTTGTTCTTCCAGATCGTCGTCGACAAGGTGCTGACGCATCGCTCGTATTCCACACTTATCGTGCTCGTTGTCGGGCTTGCGGCCCTCGGCCTGTTTGAGGTGGCGATGCAATATCTGCGCAGTTACGTGCTCACGCACACCACTAACCGCATCGATGTTGAGCTTGGCCGCCGCATGTTTCGCCAATTGTTGCGGCTGCCGCTGAATTACTTCGAAACACGCCCGGCCGGACAAACCGTGGCGCGCGTGAGGGAACTGGAAAACATCAGGTCATTTCTGACCGGGCAGGGCATGTTTTGCGGATTGGACCTGATCTTCACCATCATTTTCATCGTCGTGCTGTTCGCCTATTCCACCACGCTGGCGTGGATCGTGGTCGCCTCGATCCCGCTCTACGTCGTCATCGGTATGGTGATCAGGCCGCTGCTCAAACAGCGTGTCGACGACAAGTTCGACCAGGGCGCATGGAGCCAGCAATTGCTGGTGGAAAGCGTGGTCGGAATTCAGACACTCAAGGCGGCAGCCGTCGAACCGATCGTCGCCAGCCAGTGGGAAGAACGGCTCGCTGGCTACGTGCGGGCGTCGTTCTCTGCCGCCATGCTCGCCGCCATGGGCCAGAACGCCATCCAGTACGTCAGCAAGCTCAGCAATGCGGCGTTGCTGCTGTTCGGCGCGCATGCCGTGATCAAGGGCGAGATGAGCGTTGGCGGCCTGGTGGCCTTCAACATGATTGCTGGCCAGGTGGCGCAGCCCATTCTGCGGCTGTCGCAACTGGTGCAGGACTTTCAGCAGGTTCAGGTCTCCATCGCGCGGCTGGCGGACATTCTGAACGCCGCGCCCGAGCCTCGGCCAGACAAGATGCAGATGCTTCCGGCGCCTCGTGGCGCCATCCGTCTCCAGTCGGTTTCGTTTCGTTACAGGCCCGATGGGCAGGACGTGCTGACTGGTGTTTCGCTGGATATCCAGCCGGGCGAGGTGATTGGCATCGTCGGGCCGTCCGGCTCCGGCAAGTCCACGCTGACACGATTGATCCAGCGGTTCCATATCCCGGTCGAAGGCCGCGTGTTCATCGATGGGCATGACATCGCTCAGGCTGACCCTGCGTGGCTCCGGGCGAGCATCGGCGTGGTGTTACAGGAGAATTTGCTGTTCAACCGCACCATTCACGACAACATTGCGTTGGCCGACCCATCGCTGTCGCGTGACGCCGTCGTCGCGCTGGCGCGCCTTTCGGGCGCAGACGAATTCGTCGTCAGCCTTCCCCGCGGCTACGACACCATGATCGAGGAGCGCGGGGCCAACCTCTCGGGCGGCCAGCGCCAGCGAATCGCGATTGCCCGGGCGCTGGCGACCAACCCGCCGATCCTGATCCTCGATGAGGCGACCAGCGCGCTCGATTACGAAAGCGAACGCGTTATCCTGGCCAATATGCGCGACATCGTCCGGGGGCGGACGGTCATCATCATCGCCCACCGTCTTGCCACTGTCCGGCAGTGCGACCGGATCATCAGCATGAAGGGTGGCCGCATCTTGGAGGAGGGGCCGCACGATGCGCTTCTTGCACAGGCCAATGGGCTGTACGCCCAGCTGTGGCGCCTCCAGACCGGTGAGGCCCTGGCATGAAAACGACGCACTGGATTTCCGCCAGGCGACGGCGCCGCGCTCAGCCCGCCCGGCTCCGCGCTGATATGGAGTTTCTCCCCGCCGCACTGGAAATACTCGAAACGCCTGCTTCACCAGTGAGGGCTGCGTTCATCGCACTCATCGCCAGCATCACATTATTTGTCACAATCTGGATGTGGCTTGGCCAGATCGACATCGTGGCGACAGCGCAAGGAAAAGTTCAGCCATCGGGGCGGGTGAAGATCATTCAGGCGGCAGCGCCGGGCAAGGTCATGTCGCCGCCCGTCGCCAATGGCCGGAGCGTGGCTGCCGGCGAGGTCCTGGTGCAACTGGAGGACTCGCAACAACGCGCCGACAGCCTGGCGCTGGCGACAGCACATGCGAACTGGTTGGCGGAAGTCATGCGCAGGGAGCGGGCCATCGCGACCGCCGCGTCACTGGACCAGTTGCACATGCTACAGCAGTCATTGCTGCACGACGGCGCTGAACTGAAATTTCCGGTCCACATTGCCGTTGCTATCCAGCAGCGCGAGGCCGCCTGCTTGCGGGCGGATCTTGAGCGACTTGGGGCTTCCCTCGAGGCCCTTGCTGCGCAGCGTGCGCAACATATGGCCGAAGCCAGGGGCTTGCGGCTCGCCATCGCTGCGCGACAGACGTTGATTGCGACGCTACAGCAACGGGTCGCGATGCGCGCAGAGTTGCTTGAGAGGAAAGCTGGCAGCAAGGCTAACCTGATTGACGCGGTCGAGATCAGGCAGAAGGAAGAAAGCGCCCTGGAAGATATGCAGGGCCGGCTGTTGCAGGCGAACGCCGCCATTGTGGTCAGCGAGCGGGAAGCGCGAAGCCATGTGAACACATTCGTCGCCGAGCAGCGGCAAAAACTGTCCGATGCGTCACGCCAGGTTGAAGAACTTTCGCAGGGCATGATCAAGGCCAATGAGAACCTGAACCGCATGACGATCAGAAGTCCCATCGACGGGGTCGTGCAGGCGTCTGCCATCTCTACCCCCGGCCAGGTCGTCCAGCCAGGCGCGGAGCTGATGCGGGTGGTCCCGCGCGCCGCCCGGCTTGAGATTGAAGCCTATCTGCCAAACCGCGATATTGGGTTTATCACGGAAGGCCAGGCAGCCGTCATCAAGGTCGAGGCGTTTCCCTTCACACGCTACGGCACGATTCCCGGCCGTGTCGCCCAGGTTGCGACAGACGCCGTCCCCGAGCCCGACGCCCAGCAGCTGGAGCAGGCGGCGGCACAGGAACTGCAGGCAGTTGTGCCCCGAGGCAATGTGCAGCGCATGCAGAACCTGGTGTTCTCCGTCCTCGTCGAGCCGCACGCGTCCAGCATGGTCATCGAGGGAAAACACGTTCCCCTGTCGCCCGGCATGGCCGTCACCGTCGAGATCACCACGGGCAAACGCCGCATAATCGACTATTTGCTCGCGCCCGTTGCACGCGTGCTGTCAGAGTCTGTTCATGAACTCTGAGCCGCTGAAGACGAACCTGCCACCCAAATTGCTGAAGGTGACGCCGGGAACCACACGGCAGGTTAAGCTCCCGGTGAGCTCTGTTTGTCGCCATCGAAGGGGGTCCCGTTTCATACGGGGACATGATCTGGCGGAAGGCGCTTCTGAATGGGTGAGTGAGGGTAGTCCCGAGCGCACGCCTGTCACAAACTTCGCAGAAGATATCTTATGGAATATCTGGGCGGTTTGCTCGCTGTTGCGGTCTGGCACGAAACCGCGCCTTTCAAGGTTCTGGTCTACGCGCCGTTGATCGAGAAGCGCCTGCGCCGCTTCCGCAAACCCCATTGCGCATCAATCCGTGTGGACGAGATTTACGTCAAACTCCGTGGCGAATGGCGGTATCTCTACCGCGCCGTGAACAAGCACGGGGCGCCGATTGATTTCCTGCTCACAGCACACCGCGATCTTGCCGCGGCCAAACGCTTTTCCGTAAGGCCCTGAAAGTTTGCCACCTGCTTGCGCCGGACACGATCGGCAAGGAGGGGGCCAGCGTCTATCCTGCGTCCAGCAAGGACGGCGCCATGGAAGGCCTTCTGGGCGCCGATGTCACCCATTGCGTCTCAAAGCACCTGCCGCAGGTAATCGAGAGCGACCACTTCGGCTCAAACAGATGATGCCGAAAGCGGGCTGGCTGCGCAGTTTCGCGACGGCGCGGCGTACGATCGCTGGCTTTGACGCGCTACTGTGGTTGCGGCAGGGCTTCGGCTTCGTCGGCGACTGGACGGTCCGCCGGCAGAATGAACTGATCGCACTCTGTTTCGGACTTCGAAAGGTTAACGAAACCTGAAAACAGGGGGGCGCAGGGATCTTTGCGGCTACCGCCACGGTTTGCGACAAGCCCCATGGAAGTTGATTGAGCTTGCCAGAACCTCCCAAAGGAGCGAGATGCCCTGCGAGCAAGGCCTTACAGAGAACCGTTACACTCTTGCTGATCCAAGGTCCTTCCCACA
>NZ_JCAWFG010000110.1:0-838 GCF_059740505.1 Camelimonas sp. FR25
TGATTCAAGCTTGGGATGTGGACCCGAGCGAGCCGTAGCCGGATGGCTGGATTTGAGAAGCGCGCGAAGCGCTACCCGACTGACCTGACCGATGATGAGTGGGGCTTCATCGCGCCGTTTCTGCCGTCGGTGCCGACGCGCGGGCGCAAGCCGAAGACCGACCTCCGCGAAGTGCTCGACGCGCTACGCTACCTGGCCCGGACGGGCGGCGGCTGGCGGATGCTGCCTAACGATTTCCCGCCCTGGCAGACAGTCTACTGGTGGTTCCGGCGGTTCGTTCGTCGCTTCCTGTTCAGAACGATCCATGACGTCGCGCTCATGCTTGATCGGGAGCGTGAGGGGCGGGAGCAAAGCCCGACCGCAGCGATCGTGGACAGCCAGTCCATCAAGGCGCCGACGGCGGAAAAGCGCGGTTTCGACGCCGGAAAGAAGGTGTTCGGTCGCAAGCGCCACATCGCTGTCGATACAGATGGGAGGCTGCTGATGGTCAATCTCACAACTGCCGACATCTCCGACAGCGCCGGCGCCCAACACATCGTCGCGGCTATCCGCAAGCGCTGGCCCTGGCTCAAGCATTTGTTCGCCGACGGAGCCTACGATCGCACCCGCCTCATGGACGCCGCTGCATATCACGATTTCGTCCTCGAGGTCGTTCGCCGCACTGACAAACAATCCGGCTTCAAGGTGCTGCCAAGGCGATGGGTCGTCGAGCGAACCTTCGGCTGGATGACCCGGTGGAAGCGCCTCGTCAGAGACTATGAAGTGCGCCTCGACGTCTCCGAAGCCATGATCCATGTCGCGCTCGGAAGCCTCATGCTGCGGCGGATCGTACATCCTT
>NZ_JCAWFG010000111.1:0-1532 GCF_059740505.1 Camelimonas sp. FR25
TGCCCTGCACCGAGAGCCTTACGTAAGAGGCGCCACACCAAACGACGCCTGTTCGCACTGACCTGTTGGCCACCGATCGCGCAAGAAAGGATCGGCTGGCCCGGCCCATCGTCTTAGCCATCGCTGTCGTCAGCGTCCGTACCAGATTGAGGAGTTAGACTGATCGACGGCGGCATGGGGTCGATCGGATAGTTGCGCGGAATGCTGACAACCTGGCCAGACTTCTGCGGCAGGATCACATATTGCACGGCGAGGGAGCCGGGCCTGCCATTGGCGTCCGAATCAAAAAATTTGAGCCTGTTCGTATCAAACGGAACTTCAATTGGAACGGCTCCTGGCGCGAATGGCCCGAACGTTTTTATGACCTGAATGACCGTGTTGGCGGGGGCGCCGTTTCGCGTTGCGTTCACGTAAAGGCTGAACATGACGCCTGTTGCGCCCGGGACGAGCCTGGATACATCGTCCGGGGTCAGGCTGCACTGGACAGGCGAGGTGTCGCCAACGCTATTGACGTTGATCAGCGAGTTTAAGTTGCCGTTGAGTGTCGGCGCAGGAAGCGTGCCGCCTGGAATAGGCAGAGGCGGCTCCGCGGGGTTCAACTTGACAGTTATTGGATTGGGAGGAGACAATGTACTGTTGCCATGCGCATCGTTCAGGAAACAATAGGCGTTTACGACGAACGATTTTGACGGGTCGCTAAAGTCAATTGGGAGAAGATTGTTTTGTATGCTGAATGTGACTGCTTTGGTCAGGTCGGTAGAGGCGCCGACATAGCTGAACATTGGGAAAGATTTGATGATGTCCGTCTGGTTCGCCGTAGGTTTTTGCAGAATGAGCAACTGTGTGATCGTATCCGGGAATGTCGGCGGGGTCAGGGTAATGACCACATGTGACGTAGCGGATAACGTGACTGGCGAGAATGCGCGCGGTGAGTCCGCGGAGCGATTCACCTGGTCGGGGTCGATAAACACCAACGCGCCGGGGGAATAGGCATTCGTCAGATCGGTCTCGTACTGTATCTGTGCGTAACCATTCACCCCTTTGCTGGCCTGAAAGGCCAGCGTCGCGGCGGTTCCGGCTGGCACAGTCGCATAAATATGCCCAATCTGGCGTCCATCCTCCAAGGTTTCCAATTGCGCATCACTGACGGGCTGATCCTTGATGCTGATGGACAGGGATCCAAGAAACGCCGACGGGTAGGTTGCAGTCACGTGCAGGATGGAGGCTTCATTAGATGTTGGGGCCACCTCAATCGTCGCAGCTTCGACGCCACTTTCGCTGACAAATACGCTGCTGGGGGTGGCCGGCTCGCGGAATGTCCCTTCCACCACCGTTGGCGCCGGGGCGTCAAATGTCGCGGTTAGCGTTTCTTCGTCATTTGGGCTGGCGCGTCTGCTGAAATGCACATCAATTGACGTACTGCCGGCATCGAGTTTGCAATATATTGTGAATACAGGGTTGGTTTCCCCTCCTTTTGTTGGGCTAAAAAGCGTTTGAGATCTGGCGAGATTCGCGATATTTCTGGGATCCAG
>NZ_JCAWFG010000012.1:0-10077 GCF_059740505.1 Camelimonas sp. FR25
ACCAGCTGCATCATGTCCTTGGCCTCAAAGGTCGAGGCGGTGTCGGTGGTCATGGCCTGGGCGCGGATGCGCACGTCGGTGTTGAGGCCGTGGCGACGGGCGAAGGCTTCCGACACCAGAATGGCCGCCGCGCCGCCGCAGGTGGGCGGGCAGGCCATCAGGCGGGTCATCACCCCCGGCCAGATCGGCAGATCGTTGAGCACATCATCGGTCGTTACCTCCTTGCGGAAGATCGCCAGCGGGTTCTTCGCCGCGTGCCGGCTGGCCTTGGCGCGGATCTGCGCGAAGGCGGACAGCGGCGTGCCGTGCTTGTTCATGTGGCTGAGGCCCGCGCCGCCGAACAGCCGCAGGGCGGAGGGCACGCCCTTCGCGTCGACCAGATTGTCGGCGAGGCCCTCAAACAGCTCCATCGGATTGGGGCGGTCATCGAACACCGAGCCGAGCGCGCCTGGCTTCATCTGCTCGAAACCCACGGCGATGACGCAATCGGCGGCGCCGCTGGCGATGGCCTGGCGGGCGAGGAACAGCGCGGTGGAGCCGGTGGAGCAATTGTTGTTGACGTTGATCACCGGGATGCCGGTCATGCCCACGTCATAGACGGCGCGCTGGCCGCAGGTGCTGTCGCCATAGACATAGCCGACATAGGCCTGCTCGACCTGGTCATAGGCCACGCCCGCATCCGCCAGCGCCAGCCGCGCCGCTTCCGCGCCCATCTCATGATAAGGCGCGCTCGCGCCTGGCTTGGCGAACGGGATCATGCCAACCCCCGCCACATACACGCTCTGGGACATCGGGCGTCTCCATATTTGTTCTTTACTTTCAAAAACCGATCAGCCAGTCTTCGTCTTACCGAACGGTCAGTTATTGGCAGATTGGTACAGGCTCCGGGCGTCGTCAAGCGGTTTGATGTCAGATGGAACCTGGATTGGCGAAGGGGCTTGTGCGGCGCGACCGGCGGCCCAGTCTGTGCTGCGGGGCGTCGTGGAGCTTTCGTTTCGCGGTTATCCGGCGCTCAGCTGGCGGGGGCGGGGTTTGCCTCGAAAGGCAGACAGCTGACGCCAGGGGGCTCGCTCCTGGGGCTCCAGAGAGCGGCGGGTGCAGGCCGCTGGCGTTAACGGCGCGCATCGCCGACGGCGCCAGACAATCAGTAAGCGTGATCAGGTTGGTTTATGTCGTTCAACACGTCGTCAGGATCAGACATAGTGGATGAGGGCGAGGCCGCAGCCTCGCCGTGGAAGCCATTCGAGGACCGTCGCCGCGACCGTGAGGTCAAGCGCGAGGCGGTGCTGCGGGTCGCGGTGCAGCTGTTTCTGGAGCAGGGATACGACCGCACCTCGCTGAACGAGGTGGCGGAGCGGCTCAACATCACCAAGCCGGCGCTCTACACCTATTTTCGCAGCAAGGAGGAGATCCTCGTCGAGTGCTACCGCCTTGGTCAGGAGATGGCGATGGAGCGGTTGCAGCGCATTCGTCAGGGTGACGGTGACGGCCGCGCGCGGCTGCGCGCGTTGATCTATGGTTATTGCGAAGTTTTAATGCAGGACTTCGGCCGCTGCCTTGTCACCGTCGATGACCGGGTGCTGTCAGCGGAGGCGCGGGTGCAGGCGCGCAGCAACAAGCGCGCCATCGACCAGGGCTTTCGCGATTTCATCCAGATGGGCATAGCCGACGGCTCCATCGCGCCCTGCGACGTGCGTCTGACCACCTTTATGATCGCCGGAGCGATCAACTGGATGGGCCATTGGTATCAGCCCGGTGGCCCGCTGTCGGCGCAGGAGGTCTGCGCTGCTTACGCTGACAGGCTCAGCAATATTCCGGGCGGTCTCCGCCCGGAGCAACCGCCGCCATGACGGGCTGAGATGAAGCCCTGAGCGGCCAGGGATGCGCGCCACGAGGTCCAAAAAAGAGGCCGGGGCGCAATAGGGGGAAACCGGAGCATGAACATCACCCTGGGGCTGCGCCGGGCGCAGCAGGTCAATCGCAACGGCGTCGCCATTATCGACGGCGACATCCGGCGAAACTGGGCCGAGGTGGGCGAGCGGGTCGCGCGCCTCGCCGGCGCCTTCGCCACGCTCGGGCTGGCGCGCGGCGACCGGCTCGCCGTGCTGGCGCTGAACAGCGGCGCCTATCTCGAACTGTATCTCGCCACCGCGTGGGCCGGTGTTGTCATCGTGCCGCTCAACACCCGCTGGAGCGTGGCCGAGAACGCGGCGGCGCTGGAGGATTGCAGCGCGTCTGTGCTCTGTGTCGATGCGGCCTTCGCCGCCATGGGCCGCGGACTGGCGGCGCAGAACAATATCGGCCGCCTGCTCTGGATCGGGCAGGATGCAGCGCCCGAGGGCATGATCAGCCTGGAACAGCTGATCGCCTCTGCGGCCCCCGTGCCTGACGCCATGTGCGGCGCCGATGACCTCGCTGGCATCTTCTACACCGGCGGCACCACGGGGCGCTCCAAGGGGGTGATGCTTAGCCATGGCAATCTCGTGGCCAACGCCTTCAACGCGCTGGCTGAAGGGCTGTTTGGCTCATCGACGGTGTATCTGCACGCAGCGCCAATGTTCCACCTCGCCAATGGCGCCGCCATGTATTCGCTGCTGATCTCCGGCGGCACGAATGTCATCATCCCGGGCTTCACCCCTGAGGGCGTCATCGACGCGGTGACACGCCATGGCGTCAATGAGATGTTGCTGGTGCCCACCATGATCCAGATGCTGGTCGACAGCCCCGCCATGGCCAACGCCACGTTGCCTGGGCTACGGCGCATCCTGTATGGCGCCTCGCCAATGAGCGAGGCGGTGCTGGATCGCGTGGCGGCGAAGCTGCCGCATGTCGGGTTCGTCCAGGCCTATGGCATGACCGAACTGTCGCCGATCGCCACCATTTCGCAGGAGGAGAACCATGTCGGCGAGGCGCGCCGCATCGGCCGCCATCGCTCCGCCGGTCGCGCCACTTTTGGCGTCGAGGTGCGCATTGTCGACGAAAACGGCGAGGATGTGCCAGTGGGGCAGGTAGGCGAAGTCATCGCCCGCGGCGCCAATGTCATGATGGGCTACTGGAACCGTCCCGAAGAGACAGCCAAGGCGGTGGTCGACGGCTGGATGCATACCGGCGACGGCGGCCGCATGGATGAGGACGGCTTCATCTATATCGTCGACCGCATCAAGGACATGATCATCACCGGCGGCGAGAATGTTTACTCGACCGAGGTCGAAAACACCGTGGCGCAACATCCCGCCGTGGCGCAATGCGCCGTCATCGGCATTCCGGACGAGCGCTGGGGCGAGACCGTGCATGCCGAGGTGATCCTGAAGGCTGGCATGGAGGCGACGCCAGACGACATCATCGCCTTCTGCAAGGAGCGGATCGCTGGCTACAAATGCCCGCGCAGCGTCGCCATCCGTACCGAACCGATGCCGATGTCCGGGGCGGGGAAAATCCTGAAAACGGAACTGCGCAAGCCGTTCTGGGACAAGCGCGATCGCAGCGTCGCGTGAGGTGAGGCGCGCCTGACGGCGAACAGGCGCACGCGCCGAGGGGGTAAGGCTGGCGCGTCGCCAATGGCCAGCTGCCCGCGCACGGCGACCGCCAACGACCTGCGTCCGGGAGGCCCGGGCGCAGCATAATGCCAAAGTGCGGTGAGCACGACTCATCGCACTTTGGTCAAGCCCGTGCGGCGCCTGAGCAATCCAGGATGCGGATGCGTCAGCATCTTCGCATCCTGGTATAAGCCACAGTCATAACAACCAGCGGCTCCGCCCGACGCCACGACGCAACGCCACCAGGCAACACCACGGCCAGCGCCGCGCAGGCACAGGCTTCGCCGCACGGCTAGCAGAGGCCAGCCGTAGCGTCGGCATCGATCGCAACTGACGGGCCGCAGCGATTGGGGAAACGTCACATGTCAGCAGATCATCTGGAACAGCATCAACCGCCCGCAACCGCGCCCCAACAGGCCGGCATGCCGGTGAAGCGCGGCCTCGGCAGCATGCTGGTCGGCTCCTATCTGGCGACGGCCGCCACCCGCTTTCCCGACGCCACCGCGATCGTGTGCGCCGATACTGGCCGCCGCTTCACCTTCCGCCAGTTGGATGAACGCGCCAACCGGCTCGGCCATGCGTTGGAGGGGCTCGGGCTGCGCAAGGGCGACGTGCTGGCGTTTCTCGTCAGTAATCGCGCCGAGATCGTCGACATTTACTTCGCTTTGGCCCGCACCGGAATTATTGGCATACCGCTGAATTACCGGCTGGCGGCGCCGGAAATCGACAGCCTCGCCCAGTCGATGGGCGCCACCGCGCTGATCTATGAGGACCGCTTCGCGGCGCTGGCCGCGCCCACGGCCGCGCGGGTCCGGGACGTGATCCGCATTGGCCCAGGCGCTTCGCATGGCGAGCAGGACTATGAGGCGCTGACCAGCGCGGCGGCCGCGACCGCGCTGGAGCGGGATATTCGTGAGGAAGACCCGTATTATTTCAACCTCACCTCGGGCACGACCGGGCTGCCGAAATCCTATGTTCTGACGCAATATAATAACAGCACCGTTGGGCCGATGTTCATGGCCTTCGACATGTCGCGCCAGGACGTGGCGATGACAGTGTTTCCTGCCTTTGGCCGGGTGGGACTGGCATGGATACTGGGCGCCATGTTGTTTGGCGTACCCAATGTCCTGTGCAATTTCGCGCCGGAGCGGGTGCTGGAGCTGATGCGAGCCGAGGGCGTCACCATCCTCAATCTGGTGCCGACCATGGCGGCGATGCTGATCCAGGCGGTCGAAGCGGGCGCCGCGCCGCCAACCTCCTTGCGTGGCATCGTGTTCGCCGGCGCCAGCCTGCCCCAGCCGGTGCGCGAACAGACGCAGCAGCATCTTTGCCCCGACCTCTACGAATATTACGGCATGCAGGAGACAGGCGTGCTGGTGGTCAGCACGCCGGACGACCGCAAACGCAACCCTGCGTCGCAAGGCCGGGCGATGGTGTTCTGCGACATCCGCATCGTCGACGACGCCGGCAATCCGCTACCCGCCGGCAGCCATGGCGAGATCATCGGCCGCTCGCCCAACGCCGTCACCGGCTATTTCGGCAACGCCGAAAAGACGGCGGAGACTTTCCGCAACGGCTGGGTGCACACCGGCGACATCGGCGTCATCGACGCCGAGGGCTTCCTGACCATCAGTGGGCGCAAGAAGGACATGATCGTCACCGGCGGCCAGAATGTCCACGCCGCGGAAGTCGAGGAAATCCTGCTGGCCCATCCGCATGTGGCGGACGCGGCGGTGTTCGCGCTGCCAGATGATTTCTGGGGTGAGAAAGTGGCGGTGCTGCTGGTGCCCGGCGCCAGTGGCGCCGTTGAGGACGAACAGCTGACCCAATGGTGCCGCGAACGCCTCGCAGGGTTCAAAATCCCCCGGACCATTTTCTGGCAGGACGAACCGCTGCCCCGCACGCCGACCGGCAAGGTGCAGAAATTCCTCCTCGTCGACCGCTTCACTGCATCCGCCTGACGGCGGCACTTGATTAATTGCGTTGTGGGGCGGCGCCTTTGGCCCGCCCCATTGCTATTGGGGCCCCTATCAGCCTCCGATTGCAGGCCGCATCACACGTTGCGATGGGTGGCGCAGGGCAGGTCAGCGCCCCATCAATTGCGGCCCGCTTGCGACGGCTATGCACGCGTCCTCATTGCGCGGCGCCCATCGGTTCATCGGTGAACGGTCGCGCGACGCGTGACCGTCCCATACCAGGATGCGGAGGTGCTGACCCATCCGCATCCTGAAATGCCCAGGCGCCACACGGGCTTAAGCGGAGCCCGACGAGCCATGCTCATCGGGTTCCGGCATCACGCGATCGCATCCTCGCACCCAATGCCAATCGGCCTTTCACGCCACCTTGCGCTCCACGCGCGAGGCGGCGCCGGCGCGTCTTTGCATGAGCCTCAGGCGCAACTTGCGTGATCCCCGCGCTCGGAAGGCGCTGGCCGCCATCGAAAGACGCAGGCGCGTTACGTCTATTGGGCGAGTTGCTGCGTGGACACAGCAAACCGAAGTTGGGCCGAACAGCAGCGCGTATGCAGGCATAACTGCCGCAGCGCAAGTATTGGAGGTGTGCTTATGCCTGTCAGGCAGGCCCTCTTTCTTGTGGGCGGCAAGGGAAGCCGTCTTGGCGCACTGGCAGCAGTGACGCCAAAGCCATTGCTTGAGGTCGCGCCCGGTGTCCGTTTCATCGATATTCTGATCGGCAGGGCGGCGCGACAGGGTTTTACCGATATCATTCTGCTGTCTGGCCACCATGGCGGCATCGTCGAGGCGCTCTATCACGGCAAGACGGTAGGCGACGCCACGATCCGCGTCGTTCGTGAGCCTGCTCCGGCCGGAACGGGGGGCGCGCTGCGCCAGGTCGCGCCATTGCTGCAGCCATGGTTCGTCCTCGCCAATGGCGATTCCATTTTCGATATCGATCTACGTTCGTTCGTGTCGCCAGGCCCGGCCAATGCTGTGGCGCGTATCGCCTTGCGCGAGGTTGCGGACAGCGGGCGCTTCGGCTCGGTGGCGCTTGATGGTGATCTGGTCACGCATTTTCATGAGAAGGATGCGTGTCGCTCTGGTCCTGGCCTGATCAATGGCGGGGTCTATCTGCTTGGCCGGGATATCTGCGGTCATGTCGCCGCCCAATGCTCGCTCGAGCAGGACGTGTTTCCGGCGCTGGCGGCGCGGCGTCTGGCGCGCGGTCGCGTCTATGACAGCTATTTTCTCGATATCGGTCTGCCTGAGACGCTTGCCCAGGGCCGACGTGAGCTCGCCGCTTTGTATGCCAGGCCCGCCGCGTTCCTCGATCGCGATGGCGTGCTCAATGTCGACGCCGGTTACACCCACCAGCCTGAACGTCTGATCTGGCGCAAGGGTGCGAAGGCTGCGGTGAAGGCGCTGAACGCCGCTGGTTATCTCGTCATTGTCGTCACCAATCAGGCAGGCGTTGCCCGCGGTTATTACACCGAGACGCAGATGCGGGCCTTCCATGCTCATATGCAGGCTGAGTTGGCGGAAACCGGGGCGCATATCGACGCCTTTTACCATTGCCCGTTCCACCCTGACGCTGCGGTTCCCCGGTTCGCCCATCCGGACCATCCCGACCGCAAACCCAATCCTGGCATGATCCTGCGGGCCATGGCCGACTGGCATGTCCGCCCTACTGGGTCGTTCCTGATCGGTGACCAGCCCAGCGATGTAGAGGCGGCGCAGCGTGCCGGCGTCCCTGGCGTGCTGTTCGACGGCGACGACCTGCTGGCCACCGTTCGCGCCTGCCTGGCTCAGTTTGGCGCCATTGGCGCCGATTTGACGATGGCAAAAGGGCCTTCGCCCACTGGCGCCGTGCCTCTGGCCATGGAGGCGGGCTGACATGGGCCACGACAGCAATAATCAGATCCACCGGAAACAGGGAGCCGTGCGCACGGATAGTCCCGCCAAGGCGGTCATCCGCTGGCTGCACGCCGCCGCATTGCCGTTGTGGCTCGAGCGCGGCGTCGACCACGAGGGCGGCGGCTATGTGGAGCAGATGGGCTTTGACGGCGCCCCGCGCAACTGCGGGTTCAAGCGCACGCGGGTGATCGGCCGCCAGATCTATGTATTTTCGCATGCCGCCATGCTGGGAACGCCCGGCGCCGAGGAAGCGGCCGAGCAGGGCTATCGCTTCCTGACGCGCCACGCATGGCTGGGCCAGCGCGGGGGATGGGCGCGGCAGTTACATCCCGATGGCGCAGTGGGCGATTCCACGCCTGACCTTTACGACCTGTCCTTCATCCTGTTCGCTTTCGGCTGGCGCTTTAAGGCATCTGGCGAGACCGAAGCCCGCGACTGGGCGCTGCGCACGCTAGAATTCATCCTCGGCCATATGCGCTGCGCCTCCGGGCGAGGCTTCGTCAATGAACGGCCGGCCAATGGCCCACGCCTGCAAAACCCACACATGCACCTGCTTGAGGCTGCATTGATTAATCTCGAAGCGACCGGCGATCCCCGCTTTGAGGCGCTGGCGCACGAGTTGGTCGATCTGTTCGCGGCGTATTTTGTCGCGCCGAAATCTGGCGCTCTTGGTGAGTATTTCGCGCAGGACTGGCGGCCCCTGCCAGGCGAGCGGGGCAGGGTGAGTGAGCCCGGCCACCAGTTCGAATGGGCGTGGATCCTCGCAAATTACCAATGCCTGACGGGGCGCGACATGCGCGGCCATATTCAGCGCCTTGTTCACTCAGCGGAGCGCTGGGGCGTCGACCCGGATAGCGGACTGGCCGTCAACGAGGTGCGTGATGACGGGCAGTTGCTGGACGCCGGTTCACGTATCTGGCCGAACACGGAACGGATTCAGGCGGCGGTCGCGATGTTTGAACTGTTTGACGAAGATCCGCGCCCCATATTTGACATGGCGAGCCACGCGCTGTTGACGCAGTTTCTCGAGCCTGCGCCGCACGGCCTTTGGATCGACAGGATAGACGCTGCGGGCGCCAGCCTGTCTGATCATGCGCCAGCCTCGTCCTTGTACCATCTGATGATCGCGTTCAGCGAAATGCAGCGGGTTCTTCCCGCCGTCGAGCAACGGTTTGGCGCATTCCCGGCGCCTGGGGCGCAAATAGCGTCGATTGTGCCGCCAGGGATGCCTGCCGATCCGCCAGGCGCGCCAGTCTGATCAACATATTCCGAAGGTATCGGCAGATCGAAGCTCAAGTAGTGACTGTTTTGATGCTGGGCAATTGCAGAGACAGGTGTAATCATGAAAGTTCTGGTGACAGGTGGGGCCGGCTATATCGGCTCCGTGCTCGTGCCGACCTTGCTGGAAAAAGGCCATGAAGTGACGGTGCTCGACAATTTCGCGCGCGGCACGACGGAGCTCGCGCCCTGCTGCAAATATGCGAGCTTTGAGCCGGTGCGCGGCGATGCGCGTGACACGCGCCTGCTTGATGAGCTGGCGCCGAAGGCCGATGCGATCATACCGCTGGCGGCGCTGGTTGGCGCGCCGCTGTGCAAGGAAGACCCAATCGCGGCTGAAACGCTCAATCGCGACGCGGTGGTTGCGCTAGCAAGGCGCGCCTCTCGCGACCAAATGGTGATCTATCCCACCACAAACTCTGGCTATGGCATTGGCCAGCCAGGGGTCTTCTGCACCGAGGAAACGCCGCTCAATCCGATCTCACTCTATGGGGTCACCAAGGTTCAGGCCGAAGAAGCGGTGCTGGACATCAGCCAGGGCGTGTCGTTGCGCCTCGCCACCGTATTCGGCATGTCGCCCCGCATGCGCATTGACCTGCTGGTCAACGACTTCACCTGGCGGGCCGTCACTGACAAGGCTGTGGTGATCTTTGAAGGCCACTTCAAGCGCAACTACATCCATATTCGCGACGTGGTGAAAGGCTTCGAACACGCCATGGCCAATTTCGGCGCCATGCGCGGCGGCGCATATAATCTTGGCCTCTCGACAGCTAACCTTTCGAAGCTGGAACTGTGTGAGCGCATTCGCGAGCAGGCGCCCGGTTTTGTCTATCTGGAGGCGCCAATCGGCGAAGATCCGGACAAGCGAGACTACATCGTCTCCAATGAAAAGCTGGAGCGCACCGGCTGGAGCCCCGACTGGAGCCTTGACGCCGGTATCGCTGAGCTGATCCGTGGTTACCGCATGATCCGCAATTCACGTTACGCCAATATCTGATGACCTGATTATCCGCCAGCCTGACGACGGGCTGGCGGATGGCGGCGTTCTGCCTTTGACCAAAGCCGCATGGCCAGGCGCTTGAGGATCAACAGACCGGAGAGAAAACGTCGTCACTTCCTCACGTGACAAGGGCGTTCACTCAAATATCGTGGGCTATTCCTGCGTCGTTAACCATTGTCTCCATGTGCTGGGAGCCATGGTGAGTGGTCGACGCAAAGAAGAAACTGGCCTGCCATAAAAATCTGCAGGCGTTTTCAACTTCAGGGGCTGACCGGTCTGACGACATCCCTGCCGCCGCCATCCTTGTTCGCCAGGGCAATTGCTCCCCCAATAACAGCCGCGCTGGCTATACCACCTGCGACCATGGCGGTCGTATCATTTGGCTGTGCACTAG
>NZ_JCAWFG010000112.1:0-1037 GCF_059740505.1 Camelimonas sp. FR25
TGGCTCGAAGGAATTGCGGCGGCGCTTGTCTCCGCGACGCCCACAGCGCTGGCGGCATGATCCACCGGGCCTGCAGTCCATGACCCAGGCCGGGGCGCGTCTGGCGAGACACCTTCTGCTGCCGCTCCCGTTTCACCCTGCCTGGGCGCTGCCACAACTCCATGCTCCGCATCGTCGCACACGGCGGCCTGCTGGCTGCCGGCGGCATCCCAGGCTGGTGTGAGGGCGGGCCTGAAGCAGCGCCTGGCCACATCCCCCAGCGGCTGGGCGCCGGCCGGGATATACTCGCCGGTCAAACTGGTGAAAGGCGCGTCTCTCACGCGCCCTACCCGACGCTCAGGCCAAAGACCTCACCTGATCAGGCGCAACCCAGGAATACAGATTTGCAAGTGCGGGGGATGAAGTCGCCTGCCGCCCAGGCAAGGCGGCAGGCAGGCAGGCAGGCAGGCAGGCCATGTATCTGGCAGGAGATGTTCAGCACTACCGACGCTGACCGGCCCGCCCATGCCCCCTGCCCCCAGAGCGACGCCGGCGCTGTCTGACGCCCATGCGCTTTGACAAGCGGCTGTGGCTTCAGGCTCAGGGAGCAGCCAATCCGGCTGCCCCGGACCGAAATGAACGATGATCGATCCAGTGATGCATAAATGACACATCGCGCATCAGCCAAAAACCTGACCGCTGAACTTCAACATTCCGAGAGAGGCAGAATATGGCCAAATCTGGAAACGGTTGAACTCCTACCTCTGGACCGGAGACGGCAAAAAATAACAAACGGTTGGACTCCTACCTCTGGTGAGAGCGAAAGAACCGCCAGTTCGAAGAAAAATGAAAGGCTATTATTCACGCTGATGCCCAAATAACACACAGCAGCCCAGGCGAAAAATCGCAAACGGTTGAACTCCTACCTCTGGTGGGCAGATGGCGCGAAAATCGCAAACGGTTGAACTCCTACCTCTGGTGGGAAGGCAGAAACCGCCAGTGCGACGAAAAGTGAAATGCCATTATTCACACTGTTGCCAATATCACACACCGCCTTT
>NZ_JCAWFG010000113.1:0-57370 GCF_059740505.1 Camelimonas sp. FR25
TGTCGGATCGCAATGCGATCGGCGGCCACGTTTACGTTTGCCATCCAGCGCGCTCTGAGTGTTGTGCCCATGCTCGGCCCCGGTATTCAGGTGCTCCGAGCCGACAACCCCATGTCCGCCAGCCCATATGAACCTTCCGGCGCGTGGGCGGATCCGCTCTGGGATCACGCCGAGCGGCCGGATGGCATCGCCGATCAGGTGCGGCACAATAGGCGCCTGCAGCCAGTCGGCAGATCGACACGAAGTCGAGCGACCACCGTACGTTCGGCGGCAATGCGTTCATTATTGACACTCATGGCCCGCTTGCGACCGACGCGTCGTCGCACGCCGGGTTGCTCCTCCATGCATATCCGCGAGTGCTACTTGTGGTTGATCTCATAGCCTTCGCGACGCGCCAGGAAATTCAGACGCCGATAGCCGAACTGGCGGCGTCAGGGGCGAGCTCCTTTATGCGACCTCGCAGGATGCCAAGATCCGCGCGCCGCGCGGCTTTACACGCCCGAGGATCGCTCATTCCGTACTGCTGGGTGAGATGGCGAACGGCTTGCCGCCTCGCGGCGAGCGTCACCACCTCTTTCCCAGAAGGTCCGCCAGCGCTGCGTTGCCGAGCGTGGAATCTGCCTACAAGCGCTTTAGCCGACTTTTCTAGTTTTCACGCGCTCACAACCGTTTGGCCTCGGACACCTCCATGCCGTCAAACCGTTCCCTCCACTTGCAGACGCTCGCGTCACTGACCCGTGCTTCCGGCATAGCTCTGCTACAGGAATGCCGCGTGTTCCTTCAGGATCGCGTTGATCTGTTCCTATGAGAATCGGGGGCGCGCCATATCTGCTCCTCGCACCAGACCCAGATCGAACTTCAAACTGGATTGGGCGCGGGGGGAGCCATTGTCACATGGACAGGCAGCACGCTTCCCTCATTGCAGCCTTTCTTCGCGGTGACAGGGAATGCCAAAGCCAATTCCTCATCATCAACCCCAAAATACAAAAAATTATTTAACAAAGAAGCCACTAACGAAGTTAATTACTTCATAACCCCAGCAATAATATAGAGACTGATACAGTGTACAGTAGATTTGTATTCGATTCACCTGTCGACACGAGCGTCCCCCTGCTGCCAGGTCTGCTGGCGGCGCGCAACCGTAACAGAGGAGCCAAACATCAACCTCTTTTGTCGCAGTTGCCAACTGATTGGCCGCGGGTCGGTGGACGCGACAGCTCCCCATACCGCAGTGCAGGCGCCCTGCCCCGCACTCCAGACTATGTGCCGGTCTCCGACCGGGCGATCTACGTCGCAGCCAGCCCCGGCGCGCGTGATCTCGCCCTTCGTGCCGGCTTCCCGATCTACAAAATCGGTTGCTGCGATCCCGATCGCGTCGGCCAGCGAATGGATGAGCACAACGCAGCGCGATACGGGTCTGCATACCTGGCCGGGTCGGATATCC
Organism: Camelimonas sp. FR25; assembly: GCF_059740505.1. Classification (NCBI taxonomy): domain Bacteria; kingdom Pseudomonadati; phylum Pseudomonadota; class Alphaproteobacteria; order Hyphomicrobiales; family Chelatococcaceae; genus Camelimonas; species Camelimonas sp. FR25. The sequence continues at coordinate 1,445 of NZ_JCAWFG010000113.1, forward strand.
GCCACGAACCTGCGTGGGATAGGTGGTTTCAGTCTATCGTCCAGTTCGGCGATGCCCTCCCCCTGAGCGGACCGATCCGGCGCTGCGGAAAATCAATGATTGTTGGCCTCCCGCCCGGACTCTCTGCCGAACAATTTGACGCGCAATTCGACAGGCAACTTCGCAAGGGCGCGATTGACCGCTGGTCGATGACCGACGAAGGCCGCGACCACTGTGCGGTCATGGGGCTGAATCCGGAGATGTTGCGGCGCTTTTCCGCCTATCCTGGCGGCACTGACACGCGGCTCTCTCCAGCAGGTGAACTGGTTGCCTTCAATCCCAGATGGGTGAGTCACGCAGAGATACTTGCCCGGATCGTGCATCGCATCATTGAACAGCACCTGCAATCGGGCGTCACATCTCGCGCACTAGCCCCGCATAACTTCAGCTCCCATCACGACCCGGCGCGCTCCATGACCTGGCAGGCGTGAAGTCTCCATCGCAGCGGCCATATTTCAATACAAATCAGATAAGAGCACGGAACAAACATGACAATTGAAACATTTGACCGATCCGGGGATCAGTTTCAGCTTTTCGCTGACGCCATGACGCCAGGCCACCTCGACAGGCCTCCGTCAGGACCCGCCAAGCTTGCTGAAGCGCGATATCATACGGCGAAGGGAGGTTTGGCAAGCCTGGGACACGACAGTTCGTATGCAACGTTAAGAAACGGATCAGGCCGGCTATCCTCAGCGGCCCCGCAACGCGCCATAATCGCTTTAGGGTGTACCGGTCTTGCTCACCTCGCCAGTCGCCTGAAGCGCCCCATGTACCTCCTGACCTCGTGCGAACCGGATCAGGTCTGGAATTTGGTCAAAATACTCCGCGAGCTTGTATATGGCGCATGCGACGACGCAGGTAATCAGTTCGAGCCTGGATGGGACGACTGGTTTCCGTCGAAACTGGCCCATCCCGTGACATTCCCTGAGTGCACACTGGTGCAGCGAGAGAGCCACTGTTTGCGGGTATCATTGCCCGATGGCATGACCGGGGCTTCTTTCGATGCGGCATTTTCCCAGCAGATGTGGTGTCACGCGGTAGATCGGTGGTCACAGACCCGGCCAGGCAAAGATCTGTGCGAGCGGGCAGGGCTTGAGCCTGGAGTGCTGCGCCGCACAGCAGGACGGGCGGACCGGGCCGGATTGACTTATCTGCCAGTCCGGGAGCTTGTCCCCTTCAGGGCATCAGAAGTCCAGGACGTCGAATGGCTCGAGCTCATGATACAGGCAGTTCTTTCCGGAACGTCCCGTCAATAAGTCCAGACAATTTCAAATGCCTTGCCACACCAGGTGACGCAAATACGTCAGAACTCCATAGATCAGCACATTGCGCCTGCATCCAGCAGCCACTTGCGGAATGGGTAACTTATGTCCCACCCTGTTCGCAAACAAACCGCAAGGTGACTGCAGGCTACGGCCTGATACGTCCGGGGCGACATGGCCCGGGCCAGTATCTGACCGCACATGAGGCGCCTGCCATCGCCTGCCTGCGCACCCTTTCCCCCCTTTGCCCGTCTCATTGCCAGCCAATCACCGGCCCCTCGTGCCGTTGGCACACGCGCGGGTGTACATAAAGCAGATTGACACCATGACCGGATTTGACAGCGAAACAGCCAACTACATCATCCCCCGCGATGACGACGATCCTTATCTCAACCCTGAACGCCGCACAAAGGTGAGCGCCGCCGGATTCAGGACATTCGTTAATATTGCCGACCGTTGGGGCATCACCGAAGATGAGCGCAGGCGCATACTTGGGGGCCTCACGCTTGAAAGCTACAATCACTACGCAACATTCGCTGCCAGCCGACGGGATTTCACGCTCGATATTGATGAATTGGAGCGCATATCTCTGGTTATTGGCATCTTTGCGGATGTTGCGACGTTCGTGGGGGACGCAGAGGCAGAAAATGCCTGGCTCAGGGCCCGGATTTTTGACTCATTCTTCCGCGGCCGGCACCCCCTCGAACTTATTGTAGGCGGCAGTCTGAACAGTCTCTGGGGCCTGCGCCGGCAACTGCGTGCAGTAAGCGCCGGCAACTGAAACCACGCGAGATGTTTGATAGCTGCGTATGACTTCAGCCTGTGCGATGCCTACCCGTGGTCTGGCAGGAACTGCCTCCAGAGCACCTCCGGTCAGCCGGAGCAGCCAAACGCCCGGAATTGATGATTAGGAATCCGGGGCAGCCCCCTTGCGGATTGATCTCAATTGTCAAACTAAAGTAGGGCGCATGCCAGTTCGGGTGTAAAGCCCTATGCCTACGTTCCCAAACATCATTGATCGCTTGGGCAAACAAGACCGACATGGTGGACGCAGCAGCCCTCGTGGAAGCTGTGATGCGACCGAACATGCGCTTCGTTGAGCTGCGCACCCCGGAACAGATCGACCTGCAGGCGCTTTCCGAGAGCGATGGCAACTGGGTTGCGGCGTTATGCTCTTATGCTTGATGCCTCCTGCAGGATTGAAATGACTCGCGCGGGCTGAGCGTCGAGAGCGTTCTCCGATGACACGGAACCGTTTTATCGATCAGACTCCGCTCCCATATTCCGCTCCCTTTCACGGAGAGCGGCACATGCTCTGGAATGCCGTACAGTGCCGACCTGATCCACGTGGGCTCTGCGGTCGACGGCAATGGTCCCACGTAAAGGGCGGTTCGATGCTAGACCGGTCCGGTGTATCGCTGGACTCATCGAGGACGCGAAGATGCTGAAGCATCCGCGACCTGCAAAGCTTAGTCGCCGCGCGGGCTTAACCAGAACCCGAAGAGTTTGACCCATCGGGCTCCGATATAAGAACTGAACGAACGATCTGCCGCGGCCAGCCTTAGGCAAGGCCCGCTGATCAAGGTAAAAAAATAGCGATATCAGTTGACTGGAGGCCAGCCATCGGGCTCGGGCCATCTCAGCAAGGATTTGACGATGACGCCAAAATGCGATTGGCGGGCGGAGCGGATGTCATTCCAGTACATTCGAGGGTAAAGTCGGGAACATAAGGTGGCTGTTGTTGCTCCCGGGAAGTTAAGCACGTCCCGAGAGAAGTTGCTGTGGAGCAGTCAGCCAAACGAACTTGATTGCTGGGTGCTCCCTGATGGTCGATGTTCCCAGGCTACCCCAGGCCACGGCATAGGGATCCGTCAGTGATCAATCATTGGCATATTGTCGGGGTCAAGCTTCAGATCGATGAGCAAGGGCCGTCGGTTGCTCCGGATGGCCTCGACAGCAAGGTCGAGGTCGGCAGCGCAGCGCACTGTGACGCCGGCGGCGCCCATGGCTTCCGCCACCGGGCCAAAATCCGGCCATTCGAACATTGAAATGGATGGATCCATCTGCTTGCTGCGGAACTGGATGTGTTCGGCGCCGTAGCTGCCGTCATTGCATAACACCACGATCAAATTCGCCCTGGCCCGGACGGCGGAGGTAAACTCGTTCAGGCCATCCAGCATAAAGCCGCCGTCGCCCGTCACCAGCAAGGTCTGGCGTTTGGGGTCGGCGAAGGAGGCGCCGATGGCTTCGCCAATGCCGAGGCCAATGGTCCCGGTGTTGACTGTATAGACCCAAGATTGCGGGTCTCTCACGCTCATCAGCCGCCATGAATCAATCAGGAAGCGGCCGGTATCGGTGACGAGGATGCGGTCCGGGTCCACCGCTCTGTCGAAGGTCTGTAGCGCCAGCCTGACGCTGACCGTACCCGGAAGGCCCTTGTCCGGCAGCGGCGGATAAGAGAATTCCGAAATGGCCTGCGCCAGTTCCGGCGTACGGTAGCGCGATCCAGGAATTTCCGCTTCGTCGAGCAGGCGCGCCATGTGCGCCGCCGTGCGGCCCGGCTCTCCCACCAGGCCGGCGTCCGGGATCACGTGGCGACCAACATCTGCGGGGTCGGAACTGACATGCACCACCCTTTTGCCGCGCAGCAGGCTACCCTGTGCGGTGGTATACTGGTTGAGGCTTGCCCCGAATGCGATGATGCAATCGCTGGCCATGATGGCGTCGGTCGCCACCGGCGTGCTGAGGGTGCCAAAAATCCCCAGATTGTACGGATGCCCGGCAAACGCCCCCTTTGCCTTGAGCGTGTGCGCCAGCGGGGCGTCGATACGGTCAGCGAAGGCCTCGATGCGTTCAAGCGCGGAGGCATCGCATGCGCCTCGCCCGCATAGCACGAGCGGGCGCCTGGCAGAGGCGACGATGCCCACCGCGTTCTCCATATCCGGACCATCGACGACATGTTCGAGCCGGGCTGGCGCATATGCCTTGTGCGGGGTGTATTCAGCGTCCTGCCATTGCAGGTCGGCAGGCATATTGACGACGATCGGGCGCTTTTCAATGCGGGCGCGCCTGAAAGCTGTCGCCACGTCTTCGCCGATCGTCCTGGGCGAGCGAAGCTGCACGAACCCTGCCCCCGCGGCATGGAAAAACTCACGCTGATCGATGTTCTGGAAATGATAGCGATCAACAACCGCCGTATCGCCGGCGAACAGCACCATGGGGATCGAGCCGCGCTGGCCTTCGACGAGGGCGGTCAGGGCATTGGTGATCGCCAGACCATGGGTGATGGTCGCCACGCCGACCTTGCCGGACGCCTGGGCATAACCAAGCGCCATCAGGACAGCGCCCCCTTCATTGACAGCCGCCTGATACGTCGCTACGCCGCTCCTGATGAACGTATCAACCATATAGAGGTTGGCGTCTCCGATCAGGCCGAACATGACCTCAACGCCCTGATCAAGAATGGCCTGCGCAATGGCCTCGTAGGTTTTCATGTTTACTGTCCTCCCTATTTTATTTGATCTGCGATGTGCTGATTGCCTTGGAAACAGCCGAGGCGCCCGGTTCAGTCGGACCAAAGCTGATTTATCAGGACACGTTTTGCATCACGTTACGCGGGTTGGCCGCCATTCTGAAAGCGGTGGCGTGGCGACGCCTCGCTGGCATGGCCACCTCCCGCCGGCGCACGCCCATCCGTCTGGCGCCGTCCTCGCCCATCATCGCGGCATTGGCGCCCCTGCACAGGAGGCCGCCATCGAAGGCGAACGCCAGCCACCTCGTTGCGCAGGCCTGGTCGAAACGCATCTGGTTTGCGCCGACAACAGGTTGCAGGACCTTGCCGGCCCGGGCCGGGCGAGCGTTGGCGCGAATGGTCATTGCTGCGGCGGCGGGTAAAACCCATGTCAACTGGCGCCTCCCATGTGTGCTGCGCGGTGTCGCCAGGCATGGGCGCAAGCCCAGCATCGGTCACAGCCCATCTCTAGATGGCGCGCGCAAATGGCGTCGGACCACTGGTCTATTGTGCGCTGAAGTTTGCCCGTTGAATGTTATGTTCGCGACAAATCTGCGTGTGAGGTCGCGACGCCGCCGTCACGGTGACGCCGTCCGGCGCTTGTCCAGCAGCCCACCGGCTATTCCGTGTGACGTCATCCTGCGCCCTGAACAGGGCGCGACCCACCAGGGCGGTCATGCGCAGCGTGTCCATCGCGGGCCAGTTGGTTTCGGGTCGCATCCCTTTGCGCAAGCGGCGCGTCAACGCGCCCTCCGGGGCAGGAACGCCCTGCCAGCATGCAGTCGTTCGGCATCTACTTTCGCCATTATCAGGCCGATCGCCAGCCACGGGGTGCAGGAAACGTCCTTGCATGGCTACAGACTGAACAGTCAGTCGGCCAGCTGATCGCGGCTACACGGGATCGAGAACAGCTCTGCCAACCTGAAAGGCCGCTCAGGAAAGCCGCTGCGAGATGCAGCCCCTGGGCCCCTGTTTCGTAACCGACGATCCCGGCGCGCTTCAGAACCGCTCCGATCTGTGATGATCGGCGCACGCTCGCATCTCCATGCCGGGGGCGCATTCTGATTGATCAAACCTCGTCGTCTGACCGGCAAGCGCTTTCGCGACCAAACGGCAGGACGACCCCGCGCTGCACTGTCAGTTCCTCAGGTGAGCAGATCACGGCGCCGGCGACGCCGTTGCTCTCACGTCGGGCGAAGCGCAGCGCCACAGCGCGGCTGATGAAAATACCGCCAACGAGGCCGCGTTCGTCCTCGACTGTCCAGCACCCTCTGGCGTCCCGGCGAACCAGGAAGTGATTTACTGGCGAAGGAGGCTCTTTTGTGCGAAGTGATCGCGCCATTGGCGATGTCCCATATGATTGGCGAGCGCAGTTGCGGATTGCTTGGCGTCTTGCATGCCGCCAGCTTTGGCGGCCAGCGGCGACGGCCGCGTTGGATCACCGGCGTGACTGGTTGTGACCGGGCCAGCGCCGCACGCCTCTGCAGCGGTCCTGGCATGTAGACAATGCCAGGAATTTACGAAACGGCAGATATTCTATCCATGTCGCTGATCTGCAGATGCGTTGTTTTTTCATGATGACCTGGGGCGCCGGCGGGCAGGCATGCGCGTGCAGCCGGCACCCGCCCGTCCAGCTCAAACCCCATGCCCAGCAAGGCGTGAGCCAGTGCGTCGATGGTTTCGGGCTCAGCGCCGACCAGCGGCAGCCGCACCGATGCCGGCAGCCCGTGCGCTAACGATAAGGCGCTCTTGAGCGGACCGGGGGATGGTTCACGCTCCAGCGCAGCGAAAAGTGGGGCCAATCGCGCATGCAGGCGCCGCGCCACGACGATGTCGCCGCTCGCGGCGCATTCCACCATCGCCACCATATCGGCAGGCGCCACATTGGCGATGTCGGAGACCACGCCGCTGGCGCCGGCTGCTGACCAGGCCAGGGCCGCGGGATCATGCCCACACAGCAGGTCAATGCGATCTCCGAAGCGCTCCAGAATGTCCTCGGCCCGTGTGATGCTGCCGGTGGCGTCGCAGATGGCGGCGACGGCGGGCAGCGTGATCAGCCGATCCAGCAGGTCGGGCGTAACGTCGACAGCGGCGCGGCCCGGCGCATTGTCCAGGATGAGCGGTATGCTGGACGCGTGGCTGATCGCTGCAAAATGCCGGAACAGTCCCTCCGGGCCCGGCTTGTTGTAATATGGCGCCGGGAGCAGCGCAGCATCGGCGCCAAGGTCGGCGGCCATGCGTGTAAGCTCTGTCGATCGCCGCGTATCATTGGTGCCCGCGCCGGCGATGACCTTGAGTTTGCCACCTGCCGCCGCGACGCAGTGCTTGATGATGGCGCAGCGCTCCTCGATCGACAGCGTCGAGGCCTCCCCACTGGCGTTACAGATGACAATGCCGCTGACATCCTGCGTCAGCTGGCGCTGCAGCAGTCGATCGAGAGCTGCAAAGTCGATGCCGTTGGCGGAGAATGGCGTGGGCAGCGCACAAAAGATGCCCCGAAACCGGCACCGTGTTGATCGTGCGGACATATGTGCGGGTCCACCTGTGATCGGCGGCGCGGCCGCTTGGTTCTGAACGGCGACATGCGTGGCGAAATGAGCGCACATGTCTGGACGTGGCTTTTATCGTGGATGTTTACGACGCATATCGGAAAACTGCGCCGCGAGGCGTCGCGCGGCGCACGCCCCGATCACTCAGAACAGAATGCCCGCCTCGATCATGCCGCGTGTCTGGCCGCGCTGATCAAGATTGGCGCCAAAGGCGTAGCCCGGCGTGGGACGGTCGATGCGCGTATAGGACACCTCGCCACGGGCAAAGAAAATGCCCTGCTGGTAGGTGGGGGTCAGCGTCACCAACCACGCCCGGCTTCCCGGGCCATAAAGCAGATTGGTAGGGGCGCAGTTTTCTACCGCGCTGCATCCCCCGCCGATTGAAGCGATGTATTCCACCCGGCCAGCCAGCGCGAACTGTTCAGTGAAGGCGTAGCGCGCCAGCACGGCTACCCCGGCGGTTTCGGCCGGGCGATCGATGCCGATTGCAGGGTTGGCTGACGCCCGTGCGTATTGCAGGTAAGGCGAGATGGTCAGGGGACCAGCGCTGTAACTGTAGATGACATTGAATATACTGCCATTATTCTGCGCCAGTGGTGTCGCAGGCGTCGATTTGCGCGTTTCACCGAGGTTCCCGGCCGCGACCACCGTAATGGTGCTGGTCGGCGTCACCGCCCAGGCCAGCAGGCCATACAACCAGTTCAGTTCGCCAGAAAAGAAGCCGTCATTGAGCGAAACGGATGCCGTCAGCGCACCCTTGCTGACATTGGCCTGAACGCCGCGACTGATGGCGGGCTCCTGATTTCACAACAGGCCGCGCGAGATGTTCATGTTCTGGAAGCTGAATGTGGATTCAGCCCCGACCAGGGTTGGGAGCAGCCCCGCCTGGATAGAAAACTCGGGCGTGATCTGGACCTTGCCATATGCGACGGGAACGGGGCCGTAGAGCTGTTTCAAGGCGTCAGTCGCGCGCATATAGGCAGTTCCGAGCGACGGTAGCGCATAGGCGCCGGCCTGGGCGTAGAATTGTAGCGGGCTTCCCGTGGTTTGAACCTCAATTTGGGCGTTGCTGACGTCAAGCAGCGGTCGCCGGTTCTGCGGGCCGCTATAAGGTATGGCGTGGCTCTGGGTTATGCCGAGACCGGTCAATTGTCCGGTGATTGAGAGTTTACCGAAACCTCCGACATCAATGGTGTAGGGGGTCGGATTGGCGCGCAATGGGCCGCCGAATGCGGGCGCCGCGACGGGCTCGGCCTGCGCGTCTGCCCCCGTCGCAAGGCCTGCGCCGATCGCAAGCACGCAAGCGGCGCCAAACTTCGTGCCGCGACGGCAGGGGCGGCTGTGGCTCGCCCCCGTGGGGCGCGCTGCGGCGATGGCATGCGCAGATAAGTGTGCGACGGGCAAATTCTTCGCAGCCTGATGGGTCATGACGGTGCTTTCTGCGTTCAGTGGGGCGCTGCGTCCTGAGCCGTGGGCGCGCAATGACAGGCGGCGCAGGCGATCCCCCGCCGCACCGTCCGGCGCAAGCAAATGTGCCTGTCCGGGCCTCACGTGGGCCAGGGGATGCGCAGAACCTGCAGACATCGCCATGTGGATACGAGAGCTATTGCCTGCTCGCGATATAGTAATTCTGTTATTATGATGACTATAAAAATAAATTGACGCCTATAGTGACGCTGCATATTGCCAGTGGCGCGCGATGACGCTCTCATGCCGCCAGAGGCATTGTTGATGAACACGCAAGAAATTGCTTCGTTGGCGGAGCGACTGGCGACAACCCGGCGCACGCAGCGCATGGCGGCATCCATGCCGCCTGGCATGAATGAGCTGGATGCCTGGGAGGTCCAGGCGCAGGCGATATTGGCGTTCTCAGCTGAATGTGTGGGCTATTGTGTGGTCGGCTGGACAGCAGATGCGCGTCGACAGCTTGGTCTGCGCACGCCCATCTACGCGCCAATCGCGAGCAGCCATTTTGGTCCGGACATCAGCTTGCGGCTGCCAGAGGGCGCCATTGGGGTCCAGTGTGAGCTTGCCCTGTGGCTCGGCGCTCCAGTTTCATGCTGTCAGGATGGCGTCGTCGACCCCGCGCAAGTGGCGAACGCCATCACCGCCGTCCATCCCGCCTTTGGACTACTCGGGCGCCGGACGTTGGTGACGGGGGACAGCCATTGCGCCGCCATCGCCGATTTCGGCCTGCACGTGGCCACGTGGCTGGGCGCAGACGCACATCCACAGGCGCTCTTGCGTCGGGGCTCCATCGCCGTGAGCGTCGCCATTGACGGCAGTGTCGTTGGTATGGCCCGGCAGCCGATGGACATCATTCAGCCCATTGTCTGGCTGGCCCAGACATTGGCTGATGGGCGGAGCCTGAACGCAGGCGACGTCGTGACCTTCGGCTGTTTTCCGATCGTGCTGCAGACGGTGGCCGGGCAAGCTCTTTGCCTCAGTTGCGATGGTCTGCCACCTGCGACAGCCACACTCTCCTGAGGGCGCAGGCGAGCCGCAATTTGTGCGTCGCAGGCTGCTCATGGCGGCGTAATCCTGAGTAAAATCCCAAATGGCCGGCGTGGCGTCCGCAGCATAACGGCGCCGGGAACGACGACGCGCAGATCCCAGGCACGCGCCGTGCAATAGCGGCGGGCCCCGCGGCTCCACATCTGGAGCGACACACACGGGCGCCTCGGACGGATCGCTCACGGCCCCTGCCCTCCGGTGCTCAGGCGTGCGTTTGAGGCGTCGCAGATTGTCACAGTGGCCGCCGCGTCTGGTTGCCCAGCACCCAAAACAACCCTCAGGCCGTGGTGACGCATGCCTGGCTTGATCTGCATCAATGACGAAAGGGGCGCTGCTTTGTGCATGCTGAACGCAAATTCTCGTTGAGAAAGAAAAGTAAAAAAATGAATTTCGAATACGCTGAGAAGGTGGAACGCTTGCGGGAGCAGCTTGGCGACTTCATGCGCTTTCATGTCGAGCCCGCCAATGGCCATTGGCACCGGGAGGTGGCTGCAGGGCGCTATCCGCTCGCGTTAATCGAACGGTTGAAGTCGCGCGCCTTCTCGGAGGGTTTGTGGAATCTGTTCCTGCCCGGCCTCAGCGAGGATGAACCGGGGCAACGTCTCAGCAATCTGGAATATGCGCCGCTCGCGGAGATCATGGGGCGCGTGCACTGGGCGTCAGAAGTATTCAATTGCAGCGCCCCGGATTCGGGCAACATCGAGTTGCTGCACCTGTTTGCGACCGCCGACCAAAGATCGCAGTGGCTTGACCCGCTCTTGATCGGCGAAATCCGCTCCTGCTTCGCCATGAGCGAACCAGACATCGCGTCTTCCGACGCAAGGAACATCCAGACCACGATCCAGCGGGATGGCGACCACTACGTGATCAACGGCCGCAAGTGGTTCATCACCGGAGCCAACCATCCCAACTGCCGGTTCGCCGTCGTCATGGGCGTGACCGGCGGGCATGCCCCGGACGGTACGTCTGGCCAGCATTCGATGGTGATTGTGCCGATGGATGCGCCAGGGCTCGACGTCGTGCGCAACATCCCCATCATGCATCACAACACCCCCGAGGGAAATTGTGAGCTGCTGTTCCGCAATGTGCGCGTGCCGGTGTCCAACCTGATTGGTGAAGAGGGGCATGGCTTCCGGCTGGCCCAGCAGCGGCTGGGCCCGGGCCGGGTGCATCACTGCATGCGCACCATTGGCCAGTGTGAACTGGCGCTCGAACTGATGTGCGAGCGCGCTCTGGAGCGTAAGACCTTCGGCCGCCCGCTGGCGGACAATGCCAATATCCAGGACTGGATCGCCGAAACACGGCTCGACATCGACCAGGCCCGCCTGCTGGTGCTGAAAGTCGCCGACAGGATGGACCGGGAAGGCAATGCGGCGGCGCGGATTGATGTGTCGGCCATCAAGATCGTCGCCGCCCGGCTGCAGACACGGGTCATGGACCGGGCCATGCAAGTGTTCGGCGCCATGGGGCTGAGCCCCGATACGCCGCTCGCCTGGCTTTGGACCTGGGGGCGCGCCCTGCGCTTCCTGGACGGCCCCGACGAAGTGCATCTGCGGGTCGTCGCCAGGGAAGAACTGGCGAAAGCCAAAACCGGCGCCGGCAAGAACGCGGCATACTTCGTGCCCCCAGCCGGCCTCGCGACGAGATGAACACCCTCGCGTCAGGACAGCCGCATGAGCGACATGGCAAGGATTTGTGTTGCTGTGCGCCCGGCATGGGGCGCCCGGATTGGCGCCCACCAACCGGCCGATGCGCTGGCGGCGGGCGCCGGGTCGACGCCGCATCACGCCGGCGCCAGTGCTTAGGCCGTGGCCGGGACGTTGATCAGCATGTCCTGCAACGCGGCGCGGAGGTCGTCCCCCATGGGGGTGGCGCCTGTGGTGGCGGCGTGGACGAAGGTGGTGGTGCAAATGCCCTTGCAGGCCTCGCCAATGAACAGCGCCTGGCCAATGTCATAGGATGACGAGCCAATGCGCAGGATGCCGGTGGCGATGTCGACATCCTGCATATGGAACACCTCCGCCAGATAGGTCAGGCGGCTGTCCGCGGTGACGATCCGTGTTTTCATGCCGACGCCCGCGCGGACGAACAGGTCACGGGTAAAACGCGAGCGGGCCTCGTCATAGAATTCGGCGATGGCGATATTATTGATATGCGCCAGCCGGTCTTCGTCGCGATAACGGGTCTGAAGGCGGGTAACGTATGGATAGATGGAGCGCTGCTGGCGCCAGACGGGCGGTTTCATCAGACGTTTTGTTCCGGTTGAGACAATTGCTGACCCGTCTTAGTCGGCCAGCCGCTCCGTCACAACCGGTTGTTAAGGCTGTCCGGCCGCAACTTCACCAGGATCATGCGGTTGACCCAGCGTTGCGACACGGGCGCCACGCTGGCGGCGGCGCATATGGCGACCGGCCTGTCGTGTCACCCAGCCCTGATGCAGCCGGGAAGATCGACAGCCCACCGGCGCAACTCGCCTGCAGTGGCAGTATGTGCACGTTTATGAGCAGTTGGCGGCCTGTCACGCGCGCCATGGCGCGATCGAAGGCGGCGATGCGGTGCTTGCGACAGCGGTATGCGCCGACATTCGTCGTGGGGTCGTCGACGCAATGTGCCGCGGCTTGCCGTCGTTCCCGTTTGCTCCCGCTATGTGGCGCCAAGGGTTGGACAGCGCCCCCCACCATCAAGCATTGTAAGCCGTGCGTTCCTGCGTGTCCCTTTACTGTAAAACCTCAACTGGCCGCTGTTCTGGCGGCCTTTTCTTTGCGTCATGCCGAGGGCGGCGCATGATCGCAACAACCATGCGGCGGCGCGAGGATCGTGCGCAAGCGCGCCCGCAGGGCGGCGTCACAGGCAGGCAAGCGTCGCCGCATTTGACTGGTCAAAACTTCACCGTCAGATGCGCCCGCACCGATCGGCCTGGCATCAGCACTTCGTTTTTCTTGAATGACACGCTATTGCGCATGCGATCATTCAGCAGATTGTCGCCGACGACGCCGAGCACGGCTTCTTCAGCGCCGATCGCATTGCCTGGCAATTTGAAGCGCCAGTTCAGCTCGGCCTTGAGATTGTTGTAGCTTGGCGTGCGCGTCTCATGAGGCGCCGTATCGTTGCGGGCGAAGGCGTGGGTCAGCAGCACGCGGGCAAACACCGCGTCGGAGCGCCAGTAGACGCCGCCGCCCAGGCGCTGGGGCGGCAGGCGCGGAACCCATGTTCCGTCATTGAATTTCGCCCGCACGATGTCATAACGCGCCTCAACGCCGAGCTTGCCGTCGCCGACCGAGGCCAGATCAAACTGGCCCATGAACTCAGCGCCGGTGAAAGTCGCCCCGCGCTGCGAGTAGACAACCTGCTGGAACTCATTGTCCACGCCGCAGCTGGCGAAGTCGTGGCCGCAACCGGCGCCGGTCAGGCGCTTGTAGATGAAGCCGGCATAGCGGGTGTGATAGACGCTGCCCTCGAACCGCACCGGCCCATCCGACTTCTTCAGGCTGAATTCAATCGTGCGCGCGCGCTCCATTTTCAGATTGGGATCGCCGATCTCAAACGTGCCAGATGCGTGGTGGGCGCCCTTGGAGAACAGCTCTGGCGCCGTGGGCGCCCGCTCGACATATTGGGCGTTGAGCGTCGCAACGATATTGTGCCAGGGCAGCGTGTACTGGACGCCGGCGCTGACGCTCTTCGGCGCAAAGCTGCGGGTACGCGGCGTCAGATTGGTGGAAGGGTCTGGCGTCGCGTGGTCATGATGGTGATCATGATCGTGGTCGTGCGCATGTTCATGGCCATGGTCGTGAACATGCGGCAGGTAATCGGCCGGGAAGCGGGCCGCGGAACCATCAACCTGGACATGGCCGATGCGACCGGCGATCTGCAGACGCCAGTTGTCAGTGATCTGCAACTCCTCAAACAGATAGGCCGACAGCGACCGGGTCTCCGCCGGGGCGATCAGACCGCCGCCCTCACCGCTGGCGTTGAGTTTTTGCCGCGCCGCATGGACGCCCAGCGCCCCGCTCCACGTGCCAATGGCCGAGGCGAAGGGGCTATGCTGCACCTCAACGCGGGCTTCCTGCTGGCGATTGTAGAAGGTCGAGTGCAGGGTCTGGCCGGCTGGCGAGGCGGCTTCGCCGGCATGATCATGACCATGATCTTGGCCATGGCCGTGATCATGATCGGCGTGCACATCGTGGTGGTCATGGTCGTGATCATGGTCATGATCAGCGTGGGTGTGGGCGAGGCCGAGCTCGCGGTGGCGATAGTTCGAGGCGCCAGCCCAGAAGCGGATTACGTCGATCCACGCGCCGCCAGGCCGGTGTTCGCCGCGCAAAAAGAGCTTGTCCTCAACCATGTCGATGCGGCTACGCAGTTCCGCCGATTCCCCGCCGGGGATCTCATACAGGCTGCGCAAATGCGAATAAGCGAGGCCGACATACCCACTGTCGGTGATGAACGATCCGCCGATGGCCGCGCCGGAGCTGTTGAGGCCCGAGTTCAGCTGCCGCCCGGCCGGCGTGGCGTAGTCGCCGGATTTCTGGCGAAAGAAATCGGCGTGCACGGCGACATTGCCGGCGCCCGCGGTGGCTTCGCCCGCGCTTGAATAGCCGCGATTGGCTGAGGAGACGCCGTTCAGAATGCGGGCGCTGACGCCTTTTTCCGGGATTTTCGTCGGAATGCGATTGTCGCTGACGCTGACGACGCCGCCAATGGCCTGGGAGCCGAAGCGCAGGGTCGCCGGGCCACGGATCACGTCGATCCGCTCCGCCGTCAACGGATTGACCGGCGCGGCGTGGTCCTCGCCAAGGGTCGATACGCCGGAGGCATTGACGCCATTTTCCTGGATAGCGACGCGATGATTGTCGAGGCCACGGATCACCGGCCGGCTCGCGCCTGGAGCAAAGGAGGTGGCTGTGACCCCGGGCAGATCAGCCACGGCCTCGCCCAGGCTCTGCGGCAAATTGCGCTCAATATCGCTGCGGGTGACGACGGAGACGGGCGCAAAGCTGCGCAGCGGCACGATCATCAGTCCTGGCGCGCCCTCGGCGGCGCCGCCCTGCCCCGCGCCGCTGCGCGCCGCCACCGGACTGTCGGCCCGCACCTCAATGGCGTCCAGCTCGATCGCCGCGCCCGCTGCATTGCCTTGCGGCGCGCTGCCCTGAGGCGCCCCCTGAGCAAAGGCGGCGCCAGCAGCAAGCGTGCAGGCCGCGAGGCTGACGCCGGCGCTGATGCGACGCACATGGGTGATGAGCACAGGGCTGGAGTGTGGCTGGCGAGCGGACAGATGTGCAAGGCGGGAGATGAACATGGCGACCCCTGTTTTGTAACGTTATTACATTAAACGGCGGCCGCGCCGTCAAGCGCGCCTTGCAACATTGTTGCCTCATTCTCCACAGGGTTGACGGAACGCTGGTCAGGGCGGCGCGGCGCTAGCGCGATCATCCGTGGCTCAGCGGAGCTGCGAGGCTGCATTGGGCGCTGCGTGCTCTCCCCCAGCCCTGCGCGCGCCAGCGCGCGGGGGTTATGTCAGTATTATTGACACATATGGGGGGCTGTGTTTGGTTCCCGGCGACAAACGAGCCCGAGGTTATCCCGATGCTGAGCTGGGAGCAGGTCTTCGCCACGCGCGCCGCGCGGATGAAGGCGTCCGAAATCCGAGAACTTCTCAAGCTGCTTGAGCGGCCGGACATCATCTCATTCGCTGGCGGCATCCCTGATCCGGCGCTGTTCCCGAAGCAGGATTTCGCCGCAGCCTATGCGGATGTTCTGGGCGGCGCGGATGCAGCCGCCGGCCTGCAATATTCGATCTCCGAAGGCTATATCCCGCTGCGCGAATGGCTGGTGGGTGAGATGGCCAAGCTGGCGATTCCCTGCAGCATCGACAACATCATGATTGTCTCCGGCTCGCAGCAGGGTCTCGACTATCTCGGCAAGCTGTTCCTGTCGCCGGGCGATACGGCGCTGGTGCGCTGGCCGACCTATCTCGGCGCCCTGCAGGCGTTCAACGCTTATGAGCCGACCTATGACCAGCTCACTGTCACGGGCAACCGCACGCCAGAGGCCTATCGCGCCACGGCGGAAGCCGCTGGTGGCCGCGTCAAATTCGCCTATCTGTCAGCCGATTTCGCCAACCCGACCGGCGAGACGCTCGACCTTAAAGGCCGCAATGCGCTGCTGGATTTGGCCGCCGAGCTCGACATCGCCATCATCGAAGACGCGGCCTATCAGTCGCTGCGCTATGACGGCGAACCGATCCCGCCGATTCTCGCGCTGGATGTGGCCCGCGCTGGCGACATCGACGCGACGCGCACGCTGTATTGCGGCAGCTTCTCCAAGACGCTGGCCCCTGGTCTGCGCGTCGGCTTTATCGTCGCCGCCGCCCCGGTCATCCGCAAGCTGGTGTTGATGAAACAGGCGGCGGATCTGCATTCCTCGACCATCAACCAGATGGCCATCGCCCATGTGGCGACGCGCAGCTTCGATGCCCAGGTGGCGCGGATCAGCAAGGTGTATCGCGAACGCCGCGACGCCATGCTCGCCTCCCTCGCCCGCCACATGCCTGAGGGCGTCACATTCACGCGCCCGGAAGGCGGCATGTTTATCTGGATCACCCTGCCCGCCGGCATGGACGGCGCCAGCCTGCTGGCCCGCGCCGTCGAGACCGAGAAGGTGGCGTTTGTCCCAGGCCAGGCTTTCCACGCCGATGGCACGGGCGCCAACACCATCCGCCTCAGCTTCTCCTGCGCCAGCCCCGAGACCATCGAGGAAGGCGTGCTGCGCATTGGCCGCCTGATCCGCACCGCCCAGGCGGCTGGCTAATACCAAACCCGATGAGTATATGACTCATCGGGTTCTGGCCAAGCCCGTGCGGCGCCTGAGCGTTTCAGGATGCGGATGCGTCAGCATCATCGCATCCTGGTATAACGTCCGAGCCCGTGCGGCGCCCAGCCGCCAGCATTCCTAACGCCCAAGGCCCCGGTCCGACGACCGGGGCCTTGTCTGTTTGGGGGCATGCGGGTCAGGGCGGCGGCGGTCGCGACCCGTCGCCAGAATGGCGCCGATGGCGCTCCTGCATTGGCGCCGATGGCTATCGCCAGAAGCCCTCAGCCGGGCAAGGTCGTGGGCCATCAACGAAAAGGCGGGGAACGCCGATGCGCTCCCCGCCTTGGTCACTCACGAAAACCGGGCCTCATACCAAAGTGCGGCGCGTAAGACGCATCGCACTTTGATCGAGCTGCGCCGTGCTCAATGCGCGGCGTCAGGCGCCGGCGGCGTATGTGGGCGCTTCTCCTCAGCTTCCGGCACATAGGCGCCGTGATCGACCGGCCGCTTCGTCCTGAACAGGCTCAGGATGAAGACGAAGAACGCCGGCACGAACACCACTGCAAGGATGGTCGCCGAGATCATGCCGCCGACCACGCCGGTGCCGATGGCGTTCTGGCTGGCCGCTGAGGGACCCGTGGCGATGGCCAGCGGCACCACGCCAAGGGTGAAGGCCAGTGAGGTCATGATGATCGGTCGGAAGCGCAGACGGCAGGCCTCAATCGCCGCTTCGCGCAGGCTCATGCCATCGGCATAGAGGTCCTTGGCGAATTCGATGATCAGGATGGCGTTCTTGGCTGACAGGCCGATGATCGCCAGCAGGCCGACCTTGAAGTAGATGTCGTTCGGCAGCCCGCGCAGCATCACGGCGAGGATACAGCCGATCACGCCCAGCGGCACTACCAGCATCACCGACAGCGGGATCGACCAGCTCTCATACAGCGCCGCCAGCAGCAGGAACACGAACAGGATGCTCATGGCGAACAGCACGGGCGCCTGATTGCCCGACTTGATCTCCTCCAGCGTCTGGCCGGTCCACTCATAGCCGATGCCCTGCTGCAGGGTGCCGGCGATGCGCTGCATCTCAGCGATGGCGTCGCCCGAGGAATAGCCCGGCGCGGCGCTGCCCGAGATACGGACCGAGGGATAGCCATTGTAGCCGACGATCTGCTGCGGACCCTTCTGCCACTGCAATTTGGCGAAGGACGACAGCGGCACCATGCCCCCGTGGATATTGGGCACGTTGAGGTTGAGCAGATCTTCACCCTGCAGGCGGGCGCTGGCCTCCGACTGGATGATCACCCGCTGCATGCGGCCATTGTTGGGGAAGTCGTTGATGTAGGACGAGCCCAGATTGGCGGTGATGGTGGCGTTGATCGCCGAGAAGCTGACGCCGAAGGTGTCGGCCTTTTCGCGGTCAATGATCACCGTCAGCTGGGCGGCGTCTGGCAGGCCTTCGACGCGCAGACCGGTGAGGATCTTGCTCTGGCGCGCCTGCGACATCATCTGCTGGGTGGCGGAGGCGAGCGCCGCCTGGCCCAGACCGCCGCGGTCCTGCAGACGGAACGAGAAGCCGGCCGAATTGCCCAGGCCCATGATCGGCGGCGGCGACAACGCGAACGACATGACGTCCGAGATGCCCCACATCTTTTTGTTCATGTTGTCGGCGACATCCTGGGCGCTCTTGCCTGGGCCGCGTTCGCTCCAGTCCTTGAGCGTGATGAACATGATCGCCGCGTTCTGGCCATTGCCGGAGAAGCTGAAGCCGCGCACCGCCACCACATTGGCGATGGCTTCCTCGGCCTTGGCGATGGCTTCGATCTGCTTGATGGCGTCGAGCGTGCGGTTCGAGCTGGCCTCCGACGGGGTCTGGATGTCGACGATGATATAGCCCTGGTCTTCGTTCGGGATGAACGACGACGGCAGGCGCATGAACAGCCAGCCAGTGCCGATGGTGATGGCGAGGAAGATCACCATCAGCCGCCCGGCGCGCGAGCTCACGCCCGTGACGAGACCGGCGTAGCGCCGGGTCGTGCGGTCAAAGAAGCGGTTGAACGCCCCGAAGAAGCCGCGCTTCTCCTCGCCATGGCCCTTCACCGGCTTGAGGAAGGTGGCGCACAGCGCAGGCGTCAGCGACAGCGCGAGGAACGCCGAGAACAGGATCGACACCACCATGGTCAGCGAGAACTGCCGGTAGATCACGCCGGTTGCGCCCGGGAAGAACGCCATCGGAATGAACACCGCCGCCAGCACCAGCGTGATGCCAATGATGGCGCCCGAGATCTGGCTCATCGCCTTCTGGGTGGCGCGCAGCGGCGACAGCCCTTCCTCGGCCATGATGCGTTCGACGTTCTCCACCACCACGATGGCGTCGTCGACGAGAATGCCGATCGCCAGCACCATGGCGAACATGGTGAGCACATTGATCGAGAAGCCTGCGGCGAACATCACCGCCAGCGTGCCAAGCAGCGCCACCGGCACCACCAGCGCCGGGATCACCGTGTAGCGGAAGTTCTGCAGGAACAGGAACATCACGAGGAAGACGAGACCCACCGCCTCCAGCAGCGTGTGCGCCACCTTCTCGATCGAGGCTTCCACGAACGGGCTGGTGTCGTAAGGGATCGAGTACTCAATGCCCTTCGGGAAGAACTTCGCCAGCTCCTCCATCTTGGCCCGCACCGCATTGGCGGTGGCCACGGCGTTGCCGCTCTCCGACAGCTGCACGGCGATGGCCGCGCTGGGCTTGCCGTCCAGACGGGTGGCGAAATTGTAGGATTCGCTGCCGACCTCAACGCGCGCCACGTCACGCAGGCGCACGCTCGATCCATCCGGATTGGCGCGCAGCACGATGGCGCCGAACTCTTCCGGCGAGGTCAGCTGGCCCTTGACCAGCACGGTGGCGGTGAGCTGCTGGTTGATCGGATTGGGGTCTGCGCCGATCTTGCCCGCCGCCACCTGGGCGTTCTGGGCCTGAATGGCGTTGGCGATGTCGGTCGAAGAAATCTTCAGACCAAGCATCTTGTCCGGATCGATCCAGATACGCATCGAGCGCGGCGAGGCGAACAGCTGCGCCTTGCCGACGCCGGAAATGCGCCGCAGCTCGCCGAGCACGTTGCGGTTGAGATAGTCGCCGAGGCCGACGTCGTCGGTCTTGCCGTCGGTCGAGGTCAGCGAAATGATCAGCAGGAAGCCGGCGCCGCTTTCCTCGGTGTTGATGCCCTGCTGAACCACCGTGGTCGGCAGCCGCGGCTGCACGCGCCGGATGGCGTTCTGGGCGTTCACCGAGGCGATGTCGATGTCAGTGCCGGTGTTGAAGGTGGCGGTGATCGACACCTGGCCCGTCGCGTCCGAGGTGGACTCGAAATAGGCCATGCCCTTCACGCCATTGAGTTCATCCTCAATCTGGCGCGTCACGCCCTGATAGATCTCGCCGGGCGAGGCGCCCGGATACATGGTCGAGATGCTGAGCTGCGGCGGCGCCACCTTGGGATATTGCGCCACCGGCAGGAACGGCAGCGCGATCAACCCCGCGATGGAGATAAAGAAGGCGACGACCCACGCGAAGATGGGTCGCAGAATGAAAAATTGAGCCATTGATCAGCCTCAGTCGCCCTTCTTCGCCGGCGCGCCAGCCGCCGGCTTGTCAGCCGGTTTGGCCGCATCCTTGCCCGCATCCTTGCCCGCGTCTTTGCCTGGCTGCTGTGCAGCACCTTGCCCAGCCCCCTGACCTGACGCCGGGGCGGCGTCCGCCGCCGCCTGGCGGGCGGCCACAGGCCCCTTCCACGGCTGCGGAATGATCTTGCCGCCCGGCATCATCTTCTGGAAACCCTCGACGATGACCCGGTCGCCCTCGTTGAGGCCGCTGCGCACCAGCCAGCGGTCGCCGGTCACCGGCCCCAGCTCGATCGGGCGCAACGTCGCCGCGTCGCCCTCACCGATGACATAGACCTGAGCCGTGCCGGCTGCGTCACGGGTCACCGCCTGCTGCGGAATGGCGATGGCGCTGTCGATGCGGGCCTGCTCAATGCGCACGCGCACATAGAGCCCAGGGAGCAACTCGTCAGTCGGGTTGGGAAATTCGGCGCGCAGGGTGATCTGGCCAGTGGTCTGGTCCACCGAGGCCTCCGAGAACAGCAGACGGCCCTTGTGGCCATATGCCTCGCCGTCGTCGAACAGCAGCTCGACCGACGCCTCATCCTTCTTCACGCCCGCCACCGAACCGGCTTCCAGCTCCTGACGCAGCTGGCGCACTTCGGTCGAGGATTGGGTGAAGTCGGCGTAGACCGGATCGAGCTGCTGGATGATGGCCAGCGGCTGCACGCCGCCGACGCTGACCAGCGCGCCCTCGGTGACCAGCGCCCGGCCAATACGGCCAGTGATCGGGGCCCGCACCTCGGTGTAATCGAGATTGACATTGGCCTGGTCGAGGCCCGCCTGGGCGGCGGCGACCTCGGCCTCGGCCTGGGCGAGATTGGCGACGGCCACGTCATATTCCTGCGCCGAGGAGACGTTGCGCTTCTGCAGCTCCTGCTGGCGGTCCGCCTTCTGCCTGGCCAGGATTCGCGCCGCCTTGGCCCGCTCCAGATTGGCCTTGGCGCTGGCCACCGCCACCCGGAACAGGGTCGGATCGATGCGGTAGAGCACGTCGCCTTCCTTGACGATGCTGCCCTGCTGGAACACCCGATCCTCAATGATGCCGCTGACGCGCGGCCGCACCTCGGCGGTGCGCACTGCAGCGATGCGGCCTGGCAGATCGCGGGTCAGCGGCACCGGCTCACGCTTGATGGTGATGAACTGGACGAAGGCGGGCGGCATCGCCGGCTGCGCCAGCGCCGTGGAGATCACCCCAGGCGCGCCGAGCACGGCGGCGCCCCCGGCGAGCACTGGCGCACACATCAGCAGGGCCAGCCAGGCGGGCGTTTTACGGGAGAGTTTTTGCAATTGCGCCATATCCGTCACTGCTTGCTGCCAGAGTTGCACTGGGTCCGGGCCATCCGGGCGACGCTGTCGAAGATAACGTCACGGACCTCAGGGGAGAATTCGTAAAGATCAAAATACTTTAGGGTCAGATAGCCCTGCAACGCCAGAAACGCCATGAACGGCGCCGGATCATTGCTGCAGGTTGGGGCGAAAGTCTCCAGATCCTTCTGGACAAACGCCCTGATGCGGTCGCGCACGCTGTCATCCGAGGCCATCGCCACGCACAGGGTGAGCACGCTCGCCCGATCCTGCGTCTCGGGATGACTGGCGGCGAACCGCAGTCGCCCCGCCAGCTCCGGATCGGTCACATCCGGGTCCTCCGACGCCTCGCGAATGCATTGCTGCAGCCTGGTCTCGTCGGCGGCGATCTGGCGCGCGACGATCGCCGCAATCAACGCTTGCTTGGTCTTGAAGTCGTAGAGAACCGTCGCCTTGCTGACGCCAGCCTCTTCGGCCACGGCGCTGATGGTGAGGTTCACGGCGCCGGCACGCTGGACCACCCGCTCGGCAGCGTCAAGCAAAGCGTCGCTGTCTATGATCCGGCGTCGGCCCATGTCGCATCCATTTATTTCCAACCGAACGGTTAGTAATCGCCGGTTTGATCTGCGTCAAACGCGCATGGGGTACAAAGATGCACAGTTCCTACGCTGGCGGCTGACGCGGTGTGCGCCAGCGCACACTGGTCCAGAGTGCGACGCCATACCGGCTTCACAAACCCGTCACCCTGCCGCCGCGATTGGCGCGCGCCGCGCTGCGCCGCCGCCCAGGGCGAAGGCGCCGGCAGTTCGCAGCGCCAGCGACGGCGCTTGTAAGGCCTGGAGGCGCGGTGGCGCATGATCCGTCCGGGGCCAACCTGACCATGCGCCTGACCCTGCTTCGCCGTGCGCCCGCTCAGAAGGCGTAGCGCGCGCCGACGCGCACGCTGCGCCCGGAGCCTGGATAGAACACCGCCAGCCCGCTGGCCGGCGCGGTGGCCGCATTGGCGATGGTCGAGACATCGGCGATATGGCGCCGGTCGGCGAGATTGCGCGCGTCGAGGTAGAAGCTCAGGCCGTCGCCAGCGTCGAGCCCTGCCTCCAGATTGAGCAGCACATAGCCTGGCGCCTTCAGCGTATTGGCGTAGTCGACCCAGGCGCCCGCCGGGGCCCAGTCCACCGATGGCGTCAGATACAGCCCCGCCGCGCTGCGCAGCGACAGCGAGGTGCGCAGCACATGCTCTGGCGCGCCGGCGAGGCGGTTGGAGCCATAGACCGGATCACGCTGGAAGCGGAAATCGTTCCACGTCCAGCCCTGGCGCAAGGTCAGACTGGCACCGTCGAGATCCAGACCGGCAAGACGGAACAGATCAACGCTGGCCGCCAGCTCGACGCCCTGATGCAGCGTGCGCGGCGCGTTAAACACATTGGCCGGGATCGACGGATTGACCGTATAGGCCAGCATCTCGTCGCGCAGTCGTGCCCGATACCAGGTCAGCTCCCATTTGGCCGGTCCCCAGGCGCCGCGCGCGCCCGCCTCAAACGTCCACGCCTTTTGCGCCCGCAGCGGCGCGAATTTCGTGGTCCCGGCGAAGGTCTGGGTCAGATCTGTGAAGTCCGGGACGTCGACGCTGCGCGTCAGATTGGCGAAGACCTGCACCTCATCCAGCGGCCGCCACAGCACGCCAATGCGCGGATTTGCGCCAGCATAGCGCGCGCTGTCATGGCGATCCGAGAAAGCCGGGCGCAGGGCGGCGTTAAAGCCCTGGTCATAGGCGCGCAGGCTGTTGAAGGCCTTGAGGCCGGTGACCAGCCCCAGCCTGTGATGGAGCCACAGCGTGTTTTCCGCATAGGCCTCGGCGTTGAGCGCGTCCTGCACGCCGCTCACCGTCAGCGCCCCACGATGGCCGGCGCGATTGACATATTGTCGGGCGTCGGTGCGGCCGCCCGACAGCCGCGCCCCGACCACCAGATCGTTGTTGAAGCCCGCCAGGGTGAATTGCCCCTGGTAGCGGGGCGCGACGCCCCAGGTCCAGCCATCCTGCGCCACCACCTGGAAGATCGGGTGGTTCAGCGTCTTGCGGATCGCCCAGCTGGTCACATCCAACTGCCCGGCGTCGAGCCTGAGGCTCGTGACATTGGCGATGCGGACGGCGGTTTCCTCACGCGACTGATTGCCAGAAATCGCCGGCTGACTGGCCCGGCGCGGCTGATGCAGCGCGTCGAACAGCGACAGCGACCCTGGCAGCTTCTGGCGTATGTCGAACAGGCCGACGTAAAACCGGGTCTCCAGCTGATCGGATATCCGCCAGCCGAGATTGGCGTTGAACTGGCGATAGATGCTGGCGGCGTGGTCACGATAGCCGTCGCCATTCAGCCACGAGCCGCTGACCAGCACGTCGACTGGCCCCGCCACATGCGACAGGCGCAAGTGCTGGCGCAACAGACCGTCGGCGCCGGCCTCAAGGCGCGCCTCATGCGGCGTGCTTACCGTGCGCGCCGTCTCGCTCACCACATTGACGGCGCCACCAAGGGTGGTGGCGCCGAAAGCAAGGGCGCTGCCGCCGCGCCACACCTCAACTGCGCGGGCTGACAGCGGATCAATCTGATACAGCGAACCGCTGCCGTCGGCGTTGTTGGTCGGCACGCCATCCTGCATCACCTCGACGCCGCGCAGGTGATAGCCGCGCGCAAGGCCGGCGCCGCGGATCGACAGCCTTTGCTCCTGGCCATAGCGCTCCTCAACCTGCACGCCCGCCGTGTCGCGCAGCATGTCGCGCATCGTGGCGGCGCTGCGATTGGCGAAGGCGCTGGCCTCCACAAAGCTGACGGCGGCTGGAGTACGGGCGCTGGCGGCCGCCAGCGCCGCATTGCCTGGCGCGGTCAGCGAGCCCTGGCCACTGGCCCCCTGCACCTCGAGGGTCGGCAAAGCGATGGCGGTTTCAGCGGCTGGCGACGTCTGGGGCGCGGCGCCCGGCGGTTCGGCGCGGACGGCGCTGGCCTGCGCCAGAACGAAAGCGCTGGCGCACAGCATGAGTGACGCGGCATGGCGCGCGTGGCGCTGGGCGGCTTTCGGCGCCGCGCCCGCGTGGTGAAGTGATTGACGTTTCATGGTCGGTCCTGTCCGCCCAATGGCGGTCATCAGGGCTGCCGTCCCTGGCGCAGGCTGCCGCGCGAGGGACGGGCGCCATCGATCACGCCGGCGCGCTGGCCCTGAGGACGGCCGCAAAGGTCGCCCCCTTGGGCAATCCCATCAGCGGTCCATGGGCGTGATACGCGGGTGATCGTTGGCGAAGGCGCGTGGCCACATGCGCCGTCTGCTGGGCGGATGGAGGCGCAACGCGATGGGAAAAAACGCCCGATGGGCGCATGCGGCGGATTTCGCGCCGTAATGGCGCGCCGCTCCGCTCCTCAGGCCAGCGCCGGAGGCCCCCGCGACCAGAAGCGCAGAACACCGCCCTGACGCTGATCGATGCGCCGGCTGGGCGGCCAGACGGCCAGCGCCGGCGGCCTGAGCCACAGCAGCAGCGCCAGCAAGGCCAGCGGCGCGACCACCGCCAGCTGCGCGAGGCAGTGGGACAGGCAGCAGCCGGAATCTTGGGCCGGAGACCGCTCCGGAGAGGTCGCGTCAACCGTCCCGCCATCCGCCGAGGGCAGACACAGGATCGCGCCTGTCAGCTGGGTTGCGAAACCGGAGGCGCCGCTGACGCCATGCGGCGCCGTCGACGCCAGAGGCATCGCCAGCACCAGCAGCGTCTTGACGACAAACGCATAGAGAACCGCCAGCGCCGCCATGCGGCCGGCCATCTCGGTGCGCGCGAACCCGGTTGTCATGGTGATCTGCATAGGCGCGGAACCGCGCTGCGACAAGCCGCCGACGACTGTCGGCCGCAGCAATTGAAATGGTCCCCACTGGGGTCCACCGACGTGGCGCGCGCCAGATGCGGTCGCCGGCTGCGTTGCCCCCCCCGCGCCGTTCCTGGTTGCACGCAAGCCGGTTATCCATGTGGGGGCCGCCGTTGGATGGGATGCATCTGCTGAACGTTGCGACAACGAGGCGCGGTTCGGTGTCCGGTGGGCGCGTGCACATGTCGCAACCAACGAGCCGTCGGCAGGTCGACGCGCCCGACGCATCAACTGCCTGGGGGACGCCTCTCGCCGTCTCCCTCAACACAACAACGGCAGCAACCGCATGATCCGGTTCAATTCAGTTGGCGGTTGCTTTAGGTCAGATGCCAGTCGAGGCGCGCGCCATCGCATCGCCTCCACCATATCCGCCCGTCGCCGCGTCAAGTCCGGTAAAAAGCCTTATGCCCACGCCCTTCCGCCTGTTCCGGCCGATCATCGCCGGCGCCACCTTGCGTGAACGTCTGCTCGCCTGTCTCGGCGCCTTCGCCGGCATGGGCCTCGCCAGCCTGCTGACCCGGCTGATCGTCGGCGGCGAGCTGTTCCAGCCGCTGATCATTGGCCCGGTGGCGGCCTCGGCCGTTCTGGTCTTCGCCGTGCCCACCAGCCCGCTGGCCCAGCCCTGGCCGGTGATCGGCGGCAATCTGATCGGCGGCGCGGCGGGCCTCGTGCTGGCCATGCTGCTGGCGCCGCTCCATTGGTCGGCGCCGCTGATCGCTGGCCTTGCTGTGCCGTTTGGCATCCTTGCGATGAGCCTGACGCGCAGCCTGCATCCGCCAGGCGGGGCGATGGCCATGACCATGGGCCTCGCCGCTCCGGCGATGAGCGCCATGCAATTCGCCGCCGCCCTGCTGCCCGTAGCGTTGAATGTCATGGTGCTGCTGCTGTGCGCCATGGCCTTCCACCGGCTGTGCGGCCGCAGCTATCCGCACCGTCCGACAGCCGCGCCCGCCAATCCGGTCGGCTCGGCCGACATGCCGGCGGCGATGCGCAATTCGTTTCAGCCTGCCGATATTGACGCCGCCCTCGCCAGCCTGGACGAGAGCTTCGACGTTGATCGCAACGATCTGCTGCGGCTGATCCGTCAGGCGGAGACCGCCGCCCTGTCCCGGGCCGGGGGCGCGGTGCGTTGCGCCGACATCATGTCGCGCGACCTCATCAGCGTCGGCCGCGACGCCGACATCGACGAGGCGCGCCAGTTGCTCCTCGCCCACAATATCCGCGCCCTGCCAGTGCTCGAGCCGGCGCAGCGGCTGGCCGGCGTGGTGGGCCTGCGCGACCTCGCCGCCGCCGCCCCCGACGCCCGCGTCAACGATATCATGACCGCCGCCGCCACCGCCCATGAGCACGACCCGGTGACAACGCTGCTCCCCCGCCTCACCGACGGCCGCGCCCACGCGGTGATGATCCTCGACGACAACGCCCGCGTCACCGGCGTCGTCACCCAGACGGACCTGCTGTGGTCGATGGCGCGGGCGGCGCAGGCGCGCTGACTCGCCGCCGCCAGGCGGCCCCTGTCACGGTCCGGTCGCGCCTGCAGGTGAACGCGCGCTGACGCTTGCCGCAGCGCGGCGACGCCTGTTTTGTATAAAATCAGGGAACAATGATCATTACCTCGCGTTATCCCAGCACTCGCAACGTGATATGCGAACTGGAGAGACGAATGAACAAGACGTTGATGACCCTTGTGGCGACCGTTGCTTTGACTGCGGCCTCCGGCGCCATGGCGCAGACGGCCACGACGACGTCTTCTGTCAAGGAAGTCTATGTAACCGCCCAGCCAACCGATGTGCTCAGCAGCAACCTGCTTGGCCTGAACATCAAGAATTCGCGCGATGAGACCATTGGCGAGATCAAGGACCTCGTGGTCTCGGAGGGGCGCCTCGCAGGTTATGTGGTGTCGGTCGGCGGCTTCCTCGGCATCGGTGAGCGCTATGTCGTGGTGTCGCCGAAGGCGATCAAGGTGAATTACGCCACCGACGACAAAAAATGGGGCGCGACCATGGAAACCACCAAGGAAGCCCTCACCGCCGCGCCTTCGTTCAAATATGATGGCCGCTGGGCCCGTTGATTAAAGCGACGCGCGATAGACGTATCAGGCCCGCCCCCCGGCCCGCCCCCCACTGGGGCGGGCATTGTTGGTTTGCAGCCGACGCCATATGGCGCGCCCGGCGCCAGGCAGGATTGTAAGTCCTGTCCTAAGGTTTACGCCCCTGCCAGTGGCGCGCTGTCGCCCGACCCGGAGGCGACGCCAGACGCCCCTCCAGGCAAGGCTCACCACGGCCCAGCGACAGCATCTGCGAACGTCCGGTTCATCGAGTGAACATGTCGTTTCATCGAATTGCCCCCTGCCCGCCTGTGCGCCAGTCACTATTGCTTGCCGGCATCCCGTCGCCCGTCCGATTCGCATGATCGGCGGCGCAGGTTCCGGCGGCGCGATCGCTTGAACTGGCGGGCAACGACACGCAGCGTCCCCTGATCCAGGGAGGACAGCCGGCAGGAGCAGGAAATGAAACGCTCAGGTTTGCTTGCGACGGCGCTCGCCGCCCTCACCATCAGTCTTGGCGCGCCATTATCGGGCGGCGATTTCCCCTCCAGCGCCTTTGCCCAGAGCCAGGCTGCGCCGCCAGCGGCGCCAGCGCAGCAGCAGCCTGTGGCGGAGCGTCCGCCAAACATCCTCGTGATCTTCGGCGACGACATCGGCCAGACCAATCTCAGCGCCTATTCCCAGGGGCTGGTGGGCTACCGCACCCCGCATATCGATCGCATCGCCAAGGAAGGCGTGATGTTCACGGACTATTACGCCGAGAACAGCTGCACCGCCGGACGCTCCACCTTCCTCACCGGCCAGGTCTGCCTGCGCACCGGGCTGTGCAAGATCGGCATTCCAGGCTCTTCCACCGGCCTGCAGGCCCGTGACATCACCATCGCCCAGGCGCTGAAGGCGCGCGGCTACGCCACCGCGCAATTCGGCAAGAACCATCTGGGCGACCGTGACGAACACCTGCCGACCCAGCACGGCTTCGACGAGTTTTTCGGCAATCTGTACCATCTCAACGCCGAGGAGGAGCCGGAGCGACCCTATTGGCCCAAGAACGACCCCGCGTTCGTCAAGGCGATGACGCCGCGCGGCGTCATCAAGGCGACGGCTGGCGGCGCCATTGTCGACACCGGGCCGCTCAACCGCAAACGCATGGAGACCATCGACGACGAAACCACCTCCGCCGCCATCGACTTCATGCGGCGAAAGGCGCAGGCGGACCAACCGTTCTTCACCTGGATGAACTTCACCCGGATGCACATCTTCACCCACATCCGGCCGGAGTTTAAGGGCAAGAGCGGCCTGCCGGGCAACGCCTATGCCGACGGCATGTGGGAGATGGACCAGAATGTCGGCAAATTGCTGCAGACGCTCGATGAGCTTGGCCTGACCAAAAACACCATCGTCATCTTTACCACCGACAACGGCCCCAACGCCTTCACCTGGCCCGATGCGGCGACCACGCCGTTCCGGTCGGAGAAGAACACCAATTGGGAAGGCGCCTACCGCTCGCCGGCGATGATCCGCTGGCCAGGGCGCATTCCGGCAGGTGACGTGCGCAATGGCATCGTCTCTGGCCTCGACTGGTTTCCGACGCTGCTGGCGGCGGCCGGCGTGACGGATGTGAAGCAGAAGCTGCTCGACGGCTGGCGCCCTCAGGAGAACGGACCGGTCTTCCGCAATCACCTCGATGGCTATGACCAGCTCGGCTATCTGACGGGGGCAACGCCGAAGAGCGCCCGCGACCGCTTCTTCTATTTCAACGATGAGGGGGATCTGGTCGCCGTGCGCGTGGGTGACTGGAAGATGGTCTATGAGCGCCAGGACAGGCAGGGGCAGTTCGACATCTGGTCCTATCCCTTCACCAAATTGCGCGTGCCGAAGATGTTCAACCTGCGCATGGACCCATTTGAGCACGCAGAGATTTCTGGCAGCGGCTATGACCAATGGCTGGTGGAGAACGCCTATCTGCTGGCCCTCGCCCAGCGCGTCGGCGGCCAGTTTTTGCAAACCTTCGTGGCGTGGCCGCCGAGCCAGCGCATGGAGGATTTCTCACTGCAGCACATCCGCAAGAAGGTGGACGCACAGATTGAACGCAACGCCGCCCAGTCCCGCCAGCAATAGAAGATGTGACCGCCTGTCATGACCACACCACAGTCTACCGCAGGCATGGTCCGGCTCGGTGGCGGCGTGTTCATCATGGGATCGGACCATCACTATCCGGAAGAGGCGCCGGCCCATCCGGTCAGGGTCGATGGGTTCTGGATCGATGATACGCCGGTGACCAACCGGCAGTTTCGCGCCTTTGTCGCGGCCACAGGGCATGTCACCGTGGCCGAGCAGGCGCCTGACCCACGGGATTATCCTGGGGCGCTGCCCCATATGCTGCGCGCCGGCTCCTTGATGTTCAACCCGCCGTCAGCTGTGGCCGACCTGCGCGACTGGTCGCAATGGTGGGGCTTTCGCTTCGGCGTCAACTGGCGCAAGCCCTATGGCGCAGGCTCCTCGCTCAAGGGCAAGGACGACCACCCCGTCGTGCATGTCGCCTATGACGACGCCCTGGCCTATGCCCGCTGGGCCGGCAAGGATCTGCCCAGTGAGGCCGAGTGGGAATATGCGGCGTGGGGCGGCGCCTCTGGTCAGGAATTCGCGTCTGGTCAGGAGTTCGCCTGGGGCGATGAGCTCACCCCCGGCGGCCGCCATATGGCCAATATCTGGCAGGGGCAGTTCCCGATCGAGAACACCAAAGAGGATGGTTTCGCCCGCACCTCCCCGGTCCGCGCCTTTCCGCCCAATGGCTATGGCCTGTTCGACATGATCGGCAATGTCTGGGAATGGACGGCGGACTTCTGGTCGTCGCGCCACCCGGAGGGCCCCGCCAGTCCGTGTTGCGCGCCGACAAATCCGCGCGGCGGCCCCGAAGCGGAAAGTTACGATCCGCGTCAGCCTGCCATCCGCATGCCGCGCAAGGTGCTGAAGGGCGGCTCGCATTTGTGCGCGCCAAACTACTGCCGGCGCTACCGGCCCGCCGCCCGCCACCCGGAGCCTGTCGACACCTCCACCAGCCATGTCGGGTTCCGCTGCGTCTTGCGTGGATGACGGGGCATAGGCGTGGCGGCGGCCCCTCTCGTCGCCGCGATGTTGGCCTTATGCGTGGAATGCACTAGAGCGGGGGCGTCGCTAACCGTGCATCGTCAGCGCGCCTGGACGCTGGCCAGAAGGAGCACCGCGCTTGCGCTTTCTGACCCTGCGTTATTTCAACGAAGTCGCTCGCCTCGGCTCGATCCGCAAGGCGGCGGACCGGCTGCATGTAGCGCCGTCGGCGGTCAGTCGTCAGATCGCCCAGCTGGAGCACGAACTTGAAGCGACGCTGTTTGAACGCGCCCGCACCGGCCTGCAGCTGACCACGGCCGGCGAGCAGCTGGCGCGCCATACGCAGCGGATTTTCCGTGATCTGGAGAGAGCCCGCACCGCCATTGACGATTTGCGCGGGCTGCGGCGCGGCGAGGTCAATCTGTCGGTCATCGAGGGCGTGGTGTCGAGCCTGTTGCCAGGGCTGATCGCGCGCTTCCACGCGCAGTACCCAGAAATCAGCTTTAACGTGCGTACGGCGTCGACAGACATGACGACCGAAGCGCTGATATCGGACGAGGTGGATATCGGCATCGTCTTCAACGCGCCGACACGGGCGGATATCCAGGTGGTCGGCAGCTCTCTGGAGCCGATCTATTGCCTGGTTGCGGCGGATCATCCATTTGCTGCGCGCGCCAGCGTGTCGCTCGCAGAGCTGTGCCAGCAACGGCTGGCCCTGGCTGATCCGAGTTTCGTACTACGCCAGATCTTTGAACAGGCCGTCAGCAAACGCCGCCTGAAATTCAACGCATTACTCACCACGAATTCGCTTGAGCTGACCAAAACCATGGCTGCGACCGGCGACGCCGTCGCTTTCATGCCCGCCCTCACCGTTATCCGTGAGCTGGAGAGCGGCAGCCTCAAGGCCATTCCGCTGGACGAGCCGGAGTTCGCCATGGCCCGCTCCAGCGTCTGCGTCCACCGCGACCGCACCCTGCCCCACGCCGCCCGCGCCTTTCTCAAGCTGCTGGTGGCTGAGGTCGAGGCGATGTCGTCGGCGACAGGGCCCCGCGACTGAAACGGCCGCCCGGCGCCGGTCGCAGTAACGGCGCAGCGTGGGCCGCCAGAACCGGGGTGGTCATGGTTCAGTATTAACGTGGGGTCGAGGGTTTTGACGCTGCGTCCGCCCCGATGACCCAAGTAAATGTCCGCGAAACACTGTCGGAGTGGGATGCAAGGCTGCCGCAGGGCGTGTGGCCGGCGCATGTTCGTCATGCGCCTGGTGTTCCGGTGCGCGCGTGACGACGCGCAATGGGCGGCGCGCGCAAGTTTAGCGGCGCAGGGGGGCAAGTGGCTGCAGTGATGTTGCTTGTATGCCAGACATCCACGACGCCTTCCTCACGTCTTCCCTGTGCGAAACCGCGATTTCAGATTCTTAGATGAACAGTCCATTACCTGATTATTGCAGGGAAACGTGGGAGCAAAAGCAGCGCAGCCTGTCAGCAACAGACCGGGTCGTTGGCCCATTTTTGTAAATTGTTATTTTCATATTCCCGGGCCAGTGCTATCAGTTGCGGGAGTGGGGGCGCTTCATGACTATTTTTGCACTATTGTTTATTGATTGCATAGCTGTTCTCTGCTCTGCCGTAGGGGCATTTTTACTGCGCGACAATTTGGCGTTGAACATCGACAGATTAACTTTAGCGTGGCCGTATCTTGCCGCGACACTCTTGGCCGCAATTGTACTATTGCCGCTGAGCGGCATCAGCAGGAGCGTGTGGCGGTTCGCGGGTTTTGACGATCTATTGCGCATTTTCGTTGCGGCAACGGCCATTGTCGCCTGCGCCACCATGCTGGCCTATATCTACAACGGACTGCAGGATGTACCCCGTTCGGTCCCCATATTGCACGTACTCCTGTTTACCGGCCTTGCAGCCGGCCTGCGCGCCGTGCGCCGCTTGCGTCATGCGCGCCGACGCGGGCGAGCCATAACGAACGCGCCGGACGCCGTGCTGCCGCAACCGGAACGTGTATTGCTTGTGGGAGTGGATCCGGTCGCCGCATTGTTCTTGCGCGCCACCCGCGAGATGACGCGCGGCCAGGTGCAGGTGCTCGGGGTGCTGGCGGCGGCGCGGCGCTATCAGGGCCGCACCTTCAATGGCGTTCCGGTTATGGGCAGCCCAGACGACATCGCTCAGGTTTTGCAGCAACTGAAAGTACATGGGGCCGATATCCAGCGTATCGTTATTTCAACGCCGCCAAATGATCTGCCGCCGGCCATGGCTGAGGTGCTGGCCCGCCTTGATGCTAATGATGGCGTGTCGGTGGAGTATTTGCAGGAGCGGCTGGGCTTTGTGCAGCCACGCCCGGCGCCGGAGGGCGACAGCATGTTGTGTCGCCAGGCCGAACGCTTGCCGTCGTTGTCTCAGATGGTGGCCATAGCTGATCTCGACAGCCGTATTGGCGGATCAAGCGCCTGCTCGACATCCTTGGCGCAACGGTGCTCCTGATCGCCACCGCGCCGCTGATGCTCTGCGTGGCGCTGGTGGTGACGTTGGACGTGGGTGCGCCTGTGGTGTTCTGGCAGGAGCGGCTGGGCATGATGGGCAAGCGTCTGCGCATCAACAAGTTCCGCACCATGCGCCCGGCCTGGACAGCCCCCGGCGAGCGCATCCCCCGAGCAGGCGCGCACCTCGCGCACCGGCGCACTGCTACGCCGCACCCGCCTCGATGAGCTTCCGCAACTCTACCATATACTTGTGGGCGACATGTCGTTTATCGGGCCGCGCCCGCTGCTTTTTGCCGAGCAGGAACTGGCCTACGCCGCCCGCCTCGCCATCCGGCCCGGTCTGACCGGCTGGGCCCAGGTGCACGGCGGTCGCGAAGTGTCGGTGTCTGACAAGGTCGCCATGGATCTGTGGTATATCCGTAACGCCAGCCTGCGGCTTGACCTCAAGATTGCGCTGAAGACCGGGCTTATGCTGGTGCGCGGCGACCAGCCAGATGCGGATGTGATCTCCATGGCCTGGCGCGACGTGGGGCTGGGCTCCTCCTGAGCCGCCTGGCTTGCGGCTCGCTCGATGCTAAAAACTGCGGCGGCGCAGATTGCCCCCCCAGCCCGTCCCCCCTCGCGCCGCCGTTCTCAGGCTGATGGATGCGGGGGCGGGTTGGGACGGCCGTGGCGACAGGACCATGTCTCGGTCAAGGTCTCAGCTATGCAAAGCTCGCCGGCGCAAGGATCGAACGCGCGATTGCACACGGACGGAGGTTGGCAGTCTGTGACGCCGCACCCTGTCCGCTGCTGCCAGACGCCTGATACCGGTGAAACCTCCATGCAGACCGCAGAGCTGCTGACGTAAACGCGACCTGCAAATCTCCAACGCTCCGCGGATTTGTCCAGGGCCCGATGAGAAGCCTCATCGGCTTCTGGCCTCAGGCGCTCTCCAGCTCCGCCTGCTTGTTGGCGCGCGCAGCCGCCGCTCCCGCATCACGCGGTGTGGCGCCGGTCTTTTTGCGCAATTGCGCCGTCGCCGACAGGTTGATGGCGCCGAGCGGCCCGGAGACGTCGTGCAGCCAGCAGGCGCCAATGGCGACGCCATCCTGGGCGTGGTGGCTGACCATCTCCAGCCCCATCCACTCGCCGACCGGCGTGCGATACATGTAGAGGGTGAAATCGGTATTGATGAAATCGATGCCGAACTCGCTGCTATTGATCACCGGGCTGGCGAAATCGGCGACCATGGCGGCGCGCAGGAATGGCGTCATGGCGACGCCGGCCACGGCGGGATTATTGGGGCGGAACCAGGCCTGGCGATTGGCCACGGGCGACAGCGGCCCCAGCACCGGCTCATTGCCCTTGACCACCCGCTCCGCCCTGAAGCCATCCTTGCAGACCCGGGCATATTCGGCGGGGATCGGCTGCAGATCCCACGGGCCAAAGCTCATATGCGGGCCAAGCGCCTCCGGCGGCGGAGCGCGCCAGGGCTCCGCCTGCCAGGTGGGGTTGGCGGGGTTCTCCGTACGCCGAACGAATTGCGCCGTCGCGCGCGCCGCCAGTTCGCCGTCGCAATAGATGCTCGCCTCGGCCAGCTTGAGACGGCGGCCATCCTTCAGCTTGCGGGTTTCGACCGCCAGCGGCTGTGATTTGACCAGTCCAAGCATGTCGATGTTGAACCGGGTGATGACCAGATCGGGTCCGCCGTAGCGCTGCTCAAGGCAACAGGCCAGCAGGCTGGCGATGGCCGAGCCGGTAATCGTGTTCTCCACCCAATATCCGCGACTGATGCGGGTCGGAACGAACAGATCATCTTTTGTGATAAAATATGACTGATCCATTGAACTGCTTTGCTGCGCCGCATGTGGTGCGACGATCCCCTCTTTTTCTGGCGTCCTCCTTCGGCGCCACGGCGGGACCTGTCAAGTACGCAGGGGAAGCAAGCGGCCAGTGTCGCCGGGTTTTGGCGGGCGGCGGTGGGCACAGCCACCTGTAGCGGTGAGGAGCTAAGGGAGGGCGTGCACGGGTCTGACAGGCACGACAGGCGTGCGTGAGCGCCGGACCCCTGTTTGGCGCGGCGTGCAGTCAACTGACCCGTGGTCGGCGCGACGCGCCATGGCGCCGATCAGAAAGCGACAGTGGGCAGGTCCCGCCCGGGCTATATCAGCCCCGGAGCCTGATCCGTCCAAGTATGAATGGATCAGGCTGCGGTTTTATACCAGAAGCCGATGAGCATGACAGATCGGGTTCTGGTCAAGCCCGCGCGGCGCCTGAGCATTACAGGATGCGGATGCGTCAGCATCTTCGCATCCTGGCATCAGCCGTGCTGCGCCATATAAGCGGCGCGCAGGGCCTCGCTGCTGGCGATCTCCTGCGCTGGGCCATGGGCGATCATCCGGCCATTCTGCAGCACATAGGCCTGGTCGGCGATTTCCAGCGCCCGCTCGACCAATTGCTCCACCAGCAGAATGGTGGCGCCGCCGCGCTGCAGGGTCAGGATGGCGTTGAACACCTGATCAACCAGCAAGGGCGACAGCCCCAGCGACGGCTCATCGAGCATCAGCAGCTTGGGATCGCGCATCATCGCCTGGCCGATCGCCAGCATCTGCTGCTGACCGCCAGACAGGGCGCCAGCCAGATTGCCGCGCTTTTCCTTGAGGATGGGGAACAGCGTGTGCACCTGGTCGACCCTGCGGCGGTAGTCGGCCTGCGACAGCTTCAGTCCATAGACGCCGAGCTCCAGATTGTCGTCGACGCTCTGGGATCGAAACAGCCGGCGCCCCTCGGCGACGTGCAGCAGGCCCCTCGCGACGATGGCATGCGGCTTTGCCCGGCTGATCACCGCGCCATCAAAGCTGATGCGGCCGCGCGATGGGGTCAGCAGGCCAGAGATGGCGCGCAACAGCGTCGATTTACCGGCGCCATTGCGGCCGACCAGCGCCACGATGGCCCCACGCGGCACGCTGAGCGACACCTCTTCGAGCACGCCGACGTGGCCATAGCCGACGTCGACGCCCTCCACCTGCAACAGGGCGTCCGGCGCCTTGCCTTCGACGGTTCTGAGCATGGTCATGCCTCGCCTCCTGCGTCTGCGGCGGCTTCCGGGGTTTTCTGCAGCGCCCTGTCGCCCATATAGGCCGCCATCACCGCCGGGTCGGCGAACACCACCCCTGGCGCGCCTTGCGCCAGAACCTGGCCGCGATCCAGCACGGTGACATGGCTGGCGATGCTGGCCACCAGATCGAGATGGTGCTCAACGATCACCACTGTGGCCCCCAGCGCCAGAATACGCTTGATCAGCTCTTCAAGCCGGTCGAGCTCGGTCATCGACAGGCCTGCGGCTGGCTCATCCAGCATGATCAGCCGTGCGCCGCCCATCAGGGCCCGGGCGATCTCCACCAGTCGCTGCTGGCCATGCGGGGTTTCGCTGGCCAGATCATGGGCGCGCTCGGCGATGCCGACGAAAGCCAGCAACTGCATGGCTTCGGCGCGCATGCGCTCCGCCTCGGCCATGGCGCGCGGCAGGCGCAACATCACCTCGGGCAGGGTGGCGCTCTCGCGCTGGTAGGCGCCGAGCAGCACATTGTCGAGCACGCTCAGCTCGCCCAGCAGACGCGGGGTCTGGAAGGTGCGACCGAGGCCGCCGGCGGCGATCTGCTGGGGCGACAGCCCGCGCGTCTCGCGCCCGCCCAGCAGCACGGCGCCAGCGTCGCGCTCGTAGAAGGCGCCCACCACATTCAGCAAGGTGGTCTTGCCTGAGCCATTCGGCCCGACGATGGCCGCGCAGGTCCCGGGCGTGACGCTGAGGTCGACGCCGTCCAGCGCCGCCACGCCGCCAAAGCTCTTGCGCAGGCCGGTGACCTCAAGGCCGAGGCCATCGATGCGCGGCCGTTGCAGGGCCGCTTCAACGGGAGGCGCCTCGGCGACCGCGCGCGCCGGCGTCAGGCGGGCGGCGGCGGAGCGGATGGCGCCCACAAGGCCATGCGGCGCAAACAGCATCAGCACCAGCAGCGCCGCGCCATAGACCATCATGCGCCAGCTTTCGAGGCTAGCCAGCAGCTCGGGCACGAGGAAGAACACCAGGGCGCCGATCACCGGCCCCCACAGCGTGCCGAGGCCGCCGAGCACCACGGTCAGCAGGAAGAAGATGGAAAACTCGGCGGTGAAATCATCTGGGGTGACCACCGTCTTCTGCACGGCGAAGAAGGCGCCGGCGACGCCAGCGAAACTGGCGGCGATGACGAAGGCCAGCATCTTCAGCCGCGCCGGGCCAGCGCCCGCCGCCTGGGCCGCCGCCGGCACATCGCGCACGGCGACGAAGCCGCGACCGAAGCGCGAGTGCACCAGATTGCGCACCAGCCAGAAGCAGATGATGGCGGTGATCGCCACCAGCCAATAGACGCCGCGTGGCTCGAGCGCCACGCCGAACAGCGACGGCGGCTGCACGCCGATCACGCCGGCGAAGCCCTTGGTGAGGCCGCGCCATTCGATAATCATCTTCTCGAACACCAGCGCGAAAGCCAGCGTGATAAAGGCGAAATACCAGGTCGACAGCCGGAACGACGGCAAGGCCATCAACACGCCCATCAGGGCCGCGAGCACCAGGCCGACCAGCGCCGCCGGCCAGAACGACCAGCCATAATCGACGCCGAGCAGCGCCGTGGCGTAGGCGCCGATGGCGATGAAGGCGCCATGGCCGAGCGACACCTGACCGGCGTAACCGGCGAGCAGATTGAGGCCGATGGCGGCGATGATGAAAATGCCGAGCTGGGTGGCGACGAACAAAGCGTAGCCATGCGGATCGAGCGCCAGCGGCAGGATGAGCACGGCTAAAGCCGCCAGCGCCGGCAGGATGTTTCCGGCGCGGAACAGGCTGCGCGATGCGCCGCTCACAGGGGTTCTGTTGGAGGCCGCCATGGTCATACGGTCCTCGCAAACGGACGGCCGAACAGGCCGTGCGGCCAGATCAGCAGCACGCCCAGCACCAGCAGGAACACCACGGCCTCCTGATAGCCCGGCGACAGCAGGGCCGCGCCCATCGCTTCGGTAAGGCCGATCATATAGCCGGCGATCAGCGCGCCGCGATTGTTGCCGATGGAGCCCACGGC
The DNA here is from genome assembly GCF_059740505.1 of Camelimonas sp. FR25. Lineage (NCBI taxonomy): Bacteria > Pseudomonadati > Pseudomonadota > Alphaproteobacteria > Hyphomicrobiales > Chelatococcaceae > Camelimonas > Camelimonas sp. FR25. Next base: position 39,706 of record NZ_JCAWFG010000113.1, read on the forward strand.
GGCGGCGGCGAAGCCTTTCAGCAGCAGCGTCGGGCCAAGCCCGGTCGAGGCGTAGAGCACCGGCGCCGCCAGAATGCCGGTGAGGCCAGCGAAGGCGCCGCCGAGCAGAAACGACCATTGGCTGAGCCGCGAGGGATTGATGCCGCGCAGCAGGGCGGCCTCACGATCTTCCGCCGTCGCCAGCACTGCCTTGCCGTGGCGGGTGCGGTAAACCTGCTCAATCGCCAGCACCAGCACGATGGTCAGGACGACGAGGAAAATCTGGTAGGCGCTGATGGTCATGCCGCCCACAGAAAACGTGTCCGTGCTCAGCGGCGCCGGGGGGCGCACCACAATCGGGTCCGGGCCCCAGATCTTGTTGACGCCATTGGCGATGATCAGCGAGACGGCCAGCGTGGTGATGACCCAGGCGGTGCCATGCTGCGCCTTGGCCAGCACCGGCGCCACAGCCACCCGTTCGATCACCAGGGTCAGCAGGCCAACGCCAATCAGCGTCGCCAGCAGCGCCAGATACCAGGGGTAACCCAGCACCGTCGCCAGGCTGGCGAACACCATGGCGCCCAGCATGACGAGCTCGCCTTGGGCGAAATTGAATACATTGGTCGGGCGGTACAGAATATTGAAGCTCACCGCCACAAGGGCGTAGAGACTTCCGGCGACGATGCCGCGTGCCAGGATGTCTGGATCCATGTCGTGCACTCACAGGTCTGGCGCAGCGTGCCCAGGGCGCATGCCTGAGGCGAACCGCGTGCGCATTCCGCAACTGATGGATCGTATTCGCCGTCCTCGCCGTGCGCCCGTCCGGCGCAGGCTATCGGTCACATGCGTCAATCCAGCAGAGTCTCAAATTTGACGTCGATCGGGCTGAACGGCCGCGCCCGTCGTCACGTCACGACGGAGCGGCAAAGCGATCAGCCGTCCATGGGCGCCCCAGGACAGGGCGCAAGGGTCGGGAGAAAGCCCCTGCCCTTCGCCCCTGATCGCCAGGTTACAGGCCGGGCGCGCGCTCGCGCATGCAGCCCATGGCGCGCTTGTCGACGCCAGAACTGACCGAAGCCAGCGTCACGTCGGCTAGCGAGATGCCGCAATGGTTCTCAGGCGTGAACGAAATATTGCCGAGCATCCCCTGGTAGTCGCGGGTCTGGTCGAGCGCCTTCTTGATGACCTCGACGTCGAAGCTCTTGGTTTCTTCGATGACTTTTTTCAGCAGATGGATGAAATCGTAATAAGGGCTTGCGGCGACGTTGACCTCGTGCCCACGGATATTGGGAATGGCCAGCAATTTGTTGGCGAGGGCCAGCTGGCGTGGGCCCGGCTGTTCCTTATCGGTCCATGTGAAAGTCTTGTAATAGGTGCCATAGACGTTCTTGACTGCGTCGGGGCTGACGAGTTCGAACAGGGCCGGCAGGAACAGGCCGCTGTGCCCGGTGACCGGCGGGAACCAGTTCATCGACTTCATGGTGTTGAAGGTCATCGCCGCGTTGGGAATATTGGCGATCCACGCAATGACGCCGTCGACGCCGGCCTTGTGCAGATTGCCGACATAGGGCGCCATATCCGGGGCGGTGATCGGATAGATCTGGATCGACCCGGGTTCGAGCCCCAGCTGCTTGAGGAATTTGACGGTGGAGGCGGTCGCCTGTTCGCCAAAAGCGGTGTTCTCCTGCAGAATGCCGATCTTCTTCAGCTTCTGCACCTTCACCATATAGTTGACGCAGGTTTCCGCCTGCTGGTCGGTGTTGAACAGGATTTGATAGTGATAGGGGTAGCGCTTGCCGTCGCCCAGCTCAGCCGCCGCCGCATAGGTAGCCTGGATCATTTTGGCCGGCGTGGTCGCCGCCAGTGAGGCCAGCGCCTGGGACGACGCAGTTGGGCCGACGACGTAATGCACGCCAGCGCCGCGCAGCTTGCGGACAATGCCTGGCTCCTTGGACGGCAGCGCCTCGTCGTCTTCCTCAACCCGCTCGATCTTGCGGCCGAGGATGCCGCCAGCGGCGTTGATCTCGTCCACCGCCAGCACGCCGCCGAGATACAGCGAATTGTAGGAGGTGACGAAGCGCCCCGTGGTCGGCCGCACCCAGCCGATGCGGAACGGTTCGGCGCCCTGCGCCGCGGCGCCTGCGCCGGAAACCAGCGTCGACACGCCGGCGAGGCCGGCCAGTTGCAGCAGCGAGCGGCGATCAATGACGCCGTCGCACGCCAGAAGGCGGCCCGTGAGGCGGCCCTGATGATCTGTCATGTTTCCCCCCGGGGATGAGAAGATGGATCTTCTTCGGTTTCCTCACCGGCCTGTGGCGGGCGATCTGTCGCGCCTCGTCCTGACCTGGCGAGTCATCGTAGCACTTGCTAGCCAGCCAGCAAGTGCTACGATGGCCGCGTTGTATTTTACTGTCACGGACCTGAGCCATCTCCCCGTCAACGGCCCTCACCCAGACCCAACGTCGTCAGGCATCCGACCGACGCATGCTACGCGCCGCCATGCGACTGATCGCCGAGAAAGGCGTGGCAAAGACCACGCTCGCCGATGTCGGCGTGGCCGCCGGCTACAGTCGCGGCCTGCCGGTGGAGCGCTTCGGCTCCAAAACTGCTTTGCTCGAAGCGATGGTGGATTCGTTTGAGAACTGGTTCGCCAGCCACGCCCCGGAGCAGATCGGCGCGCTGCGCGGCCTTGACGCCGTGCGCGCCCGCATCACCGCCCATGTCGAGAACGGCCTCGCCACGCCTGTGGGCACCCGGGTCATCTATTACCTGTACATCGAGGCCTCATTTGGCCTGCCGGAACTGCGCCCGCGCATGCGGGCGCTGTCGCGGGCCTTCACCCAGGGCTTTCGCCGGCATCTGCAAGAGGCGGTCGAGGCTGGCGAGATCCCTGCCGCCAGCGACATCAACCAGATCGCCACCATCATCGTCGGCATGGTGCGCGGCGTCTTCGTTGAATGGGTGTTGAGTGATGGCGAAACCGACATCCGCGCCCTGACGCCGATGCTGCACGAGATGGCGACGGCGGCGATCCGCCAGGGCGCTAAAGGAGCGCTGAAAGAAGGGATCCTCCCGGAGGATGCGCTGACGGGGGGCGCCTGAGGCCAGCGAGCCGCCGCGCCCGGGGGGGCGAGGCGACGCGCCAGCGCCGTTTGGGGGCGCATTCCGGTCGACGTTGATCGTCTGATCGATCCGGATGCGCACCCTGCATGGAGATCGACAGCATGGCCCGGTCCATCACGATCGGACCCTGCCCTGAAGACGCGCAACAAAATCGACAGCCGGAAAACCGGCGTCACATGTGGCTGAGGAAACGACCATGGACATCGATGCCCAACGCGATCCGGACAATTGCGTGCTGCGCTATCTGCTGGACCATCACGCCGCCGCGCACCCGCACAAGCTGTTCGCCATCTTCGCCGACGACAGCCGCTGGAGCTGGGGGCAGATGCGCGACATCGTCCGGCGCTTCGCCGCCGGCTTCGAGGCGCTGGGGGTCAAACAGGGCGACCATGTGGTGTCATGGCTGCCCAATGGCCCGCACGCCATTTCGGTGTGGTTCGCGCTCAATTATATCGGCGCGGTCTATGTGCCGATCAACATCAGCTATCGCGGCGGCGTGCTGCAGCATGTCATCGCCAATTCCGGCGCGTCGCTGATCGTCGCCGACAGCCAGTTGGCCGGTCGCCTCGCCGACGTTGACCGCGCCGCGTTGACCACTCTGGTGCAGGTCGGCGACGGCGCGCTCGACATCCCTGGCCTCAACATCCTGCCCGAAACCGTGCTGTCGGCGGCCACGGGCGAGCCGCAGGGACCCGCGCGGCCGATCATGCCGTGGGACACCCAGTCGATCATCTACACATCCGGCACCACGGGCCCGTCGAAGGGCGTGCTGTCGTCCTATCGCCACGCCATGACCATGTGCTCGGCGCTCGACGCCAGGCCCGATGACCGCGCCATGGTCAATCTGCCGCTGTTCCACGTCGGCGGCACCAACGCCGTGTTCCGTATGGTGCTCAGCGGCGCTTCGATCGCCGTGGTCGAGGCCTTCGACACCCGCAGCTTCTGGGACACCATCCGCCGCACCGGCGCGACGTCGATGACCCTGCTGGGGGCCATGGTGCCGTTCCTGCTCAAGGAGCCGCCGACGCCGCGAGATCGCGATCACACCCTGCGCCAGGGCGTCATGGTGCCGCTGAGCGAGGACGCCGCGGAATTCTCCGAGCGCTTCGGCGTCGAGATCCGCACGGTGTTCAACATGACCGAGATCTCCTGCCCGATCATCTCCGAGCCCAACCCCAGCGTGCCCAAGACCTGCGGTCGTCTGCGCGACGGCTTCCAGGTGCGCATCGTGGACGACAATGACATTGAGGTGAAAGTCGGCGAGATCGGCGAGTTGCTGGTGCGCTCCGACATCCCATGGGCGCTCAACCACGGCTATAACGCCAACCCGGAGGCGACCGCCAAAGCCTGGCGCAATGGCTGGTTCCACACCGGCGACGCCTTCCGCCGCGACGCCGATGGCAATTATTTCTTCGTCGACCGCATGAAAGACGCGCTGCGGCGGCGCGGCGAAAACATCTCATCCTTTGAGGTCGAGGCCGAATTGCTGTTGCATCCGCAGGTGCGCGAGGCGGCGGTGATCGGCGTGCCCAGCGAGTTCGGCGAGGATGAGGTGATGGCCATCATCGCCCCCGTTGACGGCGCCAATATCGACCTTGAGGAACTGACGGAATTCCTCACCCGCCGCCTACCGCATTTCATGGTGCCGCGCTTCATCCGGCAATTGCCAGAATTGCCGCGCACCCCGACCCAGAAGGTCGAGAAATATGTGCTGCGCAATGAGGGCCTGACCGAAGACACCTGGGACCGCGAGGCCGCCGGCATCCGCCTGAAGCGCGAAAAACTCGACAGCGCCCGCATGACCCTGGCCTGACGCCAGAACCCGATGAGCATGCCTCTTCGGGTTCTGGTCAAGCCGGCGCCTGAGCATGTCAGGATGCGGATGCGTCAGCATCATCGCATCCTGGCCTGGGGCCGCGCCAAGGCCCCCATGGCGCCCGCCGTCATCGGGGCCGCTTCACATGCCATCCAGTCGCGGCGAGCTGAGGCAAAAGCCCGCCGCCGCCATCGCGACGTGAGGCGCAACGCCTCGGGAGAACAAGCGTGCGTGAGGATCTGCAAGCGCTGCTGCGCGCCAAAGCCGCCCTGACCGATCAAAGCCGCCCCGACGCCGTGGCGCGCCAGCACAAGCGTGGCAAATGGACGGTGCGTGAGGCGCTGACCGCCATCGCTGACGCCGACAGCTTCACCGAATATGGCGGGCTGGTGCGCCCAGCCGTCGACGGCATGGAGGGCGCCGCCGATGGCCTGGTGATGGGCACGGCCAAGGTCGACGGGCGTCCGGTTGACCTCGTGTTGTATGACTACACCGTGTTCGGCGGCGCCCAGAGCGCCTTCAACCACGCCAAGATCACCCGCATGTATGAGCACGCCGAGCGCTTTCGCCTGCCGGTGATCTCGTGGCTCGACGGCGGCGGCGCACGACCACATGACATGCACGTCACCGCCCGCTCCTCGACGCCGACCTTCGTGGTCTATGCGCGGTTGTCGGGCCTTGTGCCCACCGTGGGCATTGTGCCGTGGCGCGCTTTCGCCGGCCACGCCAATCTGGCCGGCCTCAGCGACCTGCTGGTGGTGACGCGCGACGCGGCCATGGGCATGGCGGGTCCGCCGCTGGTCGAGGCGGCCCTCGGCAAGAAATTCCGTCCGGAAGAGCTGGGTTCGGCGGAGGCGCACGCCGCCTCTGGCGTGATTGACGTGCTGGTGGACACCGAGGCCGAGGCGGTGGCCGTGGCCCGCAAATATCTGGGCTATTTCGGCCCGCCGCTCGCCGCCGGGGCGGCGGCGGACCAGACGTCGCTGCGCGACATCGTGCCCGAGAATCCGCGCCGCGCCTATAATGTGCGCAAGGTGATTGAAACCCTCGCCGATCGCGACAGCATTCTTGAGCTCAAGGCCGGCTACGGCAAGGCGGCGGTCACCAGCTTCATCCGGCTCGGCGGCCGCGCCGTGGGCGTCATCGCCAACCAGCCGATGCAGCTGGCCGGGGCGATGGATACCCCTGCCTGCCTGAAGATCGCCCGCTTCGTGCAGATTTGCGACGCCTTCGACATTCCGCTCTTGGTGCTTTGTGACACCCCTGGGCTGATGGTCGGACCAGACGCCGAAAAATCCGGGCTGATGCGGCACAGCGCCCGGGTCATGACGGCGCTGGCCAACGCCACCATTCCGGTGATGACCGTGGTGCTGCGCAAGGCCTATGGCCTTGGCTATTACGTCATGGGCTCGCGCCCGCTGGATCCGGCGATCCTGCTGGCCTGGCCCACCGCCGAATATGGCGGCATGGGGCTGGAGGGCGCGGTCAACATTATCTACGGCAAGGAGCTGGACGCCATGACCGACCCCGCCGCCCGCGCCGCCCGCCACGCGGCGCTGACGGCGGAGCTGAAGCGATCAGGCACGGCGCTCGAGAGCGCCGCCCGCTTCCTTTACGACGACGTCATCGACCCCGCCGACACCCGCGCGATCCTGCTGCGCACGCTGGACACGCTGCCACAGCCCGCGCCCAGAACCACGCGCAAGCGGCTGATCGAGCCGTTCTGACGCCAGTACCCGATGAGCATGACCGATCGGGTTCCGGTCAAGCCCATACGGCGCCTGAGCATGTGAGGATGCGGATGCGTCAGCAGCTTCGCATCCTGGTATGAGCCCAGCGCCAGGGGGCGCAATCAGTCGACGACGCCGCGCGCCAGCTGCGCCAGCAGCCGCGCCACGGCTTCGGCGCCGGGATCGACATGCCCGGCCAACTGGCTGGCGTTGAGATAAGCCGCGCGCCCGGCCCCGGCCTGCGTCATGGCGGCGGTGCGATCGGCCCCGGCCCGCGCCGCCGCCGCTGCGGCGTCAACGCCCAGGCTCAACGCTGCGAATGCCGGCGCCATGGCGTCGACCATGGTGCGATCGCCGGGACGCGCGCCACCGATTTCCTGCATGCGGGCAAGTCCGGTCTGCAGGGCGTCGGCGAGCGCCGCGCCTTTGGCCATCGCCTCCCCGGCGGCCGCAAACAGAATGGCCAGCAACACGCCAGACGAGCCGCCCATGGTCTGGGTCAACTCCTGGCTGATCGCCCGCAGCAAGGCCGGAGGATCAGCCAGCGGCAAGCGGTCGACCCCGGCCAGCAGGCCACGCGCGCCATGGGCCAGGGTGGCGCCGGTGTCGCCGTCGCCCGCCTGGGCGTCCAGCGCGTTGAGGTCGTGCTCCGCCGCGATGAGGGCCTCGCAGCCCGCGACGATAATGGCCCGCGCCATATCATTGCGGGAGGGCGGCGGCGCAACGGCGACCACACCCTGCGGCACGGGCTGCGTCGTCACCGGCGCAATCGGTCGCAGGCCCGGCCAGGCTGGCGGCGCGGCCTCGTCCTGCAGTAGCGCCAGCTCCTCATCGTCGGCGCCATACAAGGACAGTGAGAAGCCGCGCATGTCGATGGCGGTCATCAGCGCGCCTGGCCCGATGCAATGGCTGATGCGCCCACCCAATGGCGACGCCAGCACCTCACGGGCGATCACCGCCATCTCCAGTTCCGAAAGCCCGCCCAGATTATTGATCAGCGCCACGAGCCGGCCCTCGCCCAACCTGGGCGCCAGCCTGTCGATCATCGCCGCCACGGCGCCATGGGCGCCGGTGAAGGCGATCTGCTCGACGCCGGCTTCGCCGTGAATGCCAAGCCCAAGCTCCGCCTTGCCCTCCGGGACGCGCTGCTCTTTGGGAGAGCCAGGGACACGGCAGGTGTCGAGCGCCACGCCAATGCTGCGCACGCCCGCCGCCACTTTCTGCGCCGCCGCCGTGACGCGCGCCAGATCGGCGCCTTGCGCCGCAAGCGCTCCGGCGATCTTGTGGACGAACAGGGTCCCGGCGACGCCGCGCGGCTGCGGCAGGTCGGGCAGCGCGATGTCATCGCCCACCATCACCATGCTGACCTTGAGCCCGGCGGCGCGCGCCCGCTCCGCCGCCAGCCCGAAGTTCAACCGGTCGCCGGTGTAATTCTTGACGATAAGCAGACAACCAGCCGGGCCAGTCACCGCCATGATGCCGGCGAGAATGGCGTCGACGCTGGGCGAGGCGAACACGTCGCCGCAGACCGCCGCCGTCAGCATGCCGGCGCCGACGAATCCCGCATGGGCGGGCTCATGGCCCGAGCCGCCGCCGGAAATCACCGCCACCTGCGCGCGGTCCCAATTGGAGCGCAGCACGACGCGCAGATGCGGAAAACCGTCGAGCCGGCTCAGCGCGCCGCCGGAGAGCGCGATCAGCCCATCCAGCGCCTCGGTCACCACTTGATCCCGCTGGTTGATGAATTGAGACATGCATCGCTCCTTGCGCCCGCAATTGCAGGGACCTCGCGCACCCGGCGACGGGCCAACCGGGGGCAAGTCTGGCGGGGCAACTCTGGCGGGGCATGCCTTGGCAGGGCCGATGTGCGCCGACAACGATGGGACGCCCAAGGCCCGCTCTTGCCCGCGCTCTTGCCCCCGCTCTTGGCCCAACCCTCGCCCCCGCCCGGATCATAAGGCGACTGCGAGGATGCGCCCCTGCGCCAGGCGCCTGACCCTATGACGATTTCCTCCACACAGCATAACGGTGGGGCGATCATGCGGCGGCGCGTGCTTGCGCTTGTGGCCGCCCTTACCCGGGCGCCCGTGTCCGAAAGAACTACCGCGCGCGCCCATATGAACCCGGCGACTTGTGGGGCATGCGCCCTAGTTTTCCCCATGCGGAGTTCGCAACATGGAGGCAGGCGAATGGCACAGTTACAGCCGTTGACAGCGGAGGACACGCCGCCGTCCGCCCAGGTCAGGACGCGTCTTCAGCGCGAGCGGGTTACGTTCCTCGACACCCTGCGCTTCATAGCGGCAGGGGCCGTGCTGTTGCAGCACATCGCCGAAGTTCACAGCGACGCCGGGCGTTGGCTCACCGCCACGCTGTCGCCAGGCGTGTTCGGCGTGGCGTTGTTCTTCCTTGTCAGCGGCTTTGTCATTCCCATGACGCTCAGGGCCGATTTCAACCTGCGCGACTTCGCCCTGCGACGGGTGTTCCGCATCTACCCGCTGGCCGTCGCCGCCTTTATCGCCGTCGCTTTGCTGGGCTATGGCACGGATATCGCCGGCTTCGCCTATGTCCGCAGCGCCAGCGCCTTTGACTGGCTGGCCAATCTGCTGCTGATTCAGGATTATGTCGGCGCGGCGCCGCTGCTTGGCGTCACCTGGACGCTGAGCATCGAATTCGCCTGGTATGGCGTGTTCGCCATCACCGTGCTGCTGCGCGGCCAGGATTTTGACCGCTGGCTTGTGATGGTCGCGCCGCTGCTGCTGCTGGCGCTGGTCATCCTGTCCCTCGCCACAGGCCAGCGGCTGCCGCTGGCCCGCATCGGCATGGTTTATGCGGCGATCATCGGCTGCCGCGCCTGGCGGGCCTGGTCAGGCGCCCTGCCCACGGCGCATTTGCTCCGCGACGCCACCGTGTTCGTCCTGGTCATGGCCACCGCCAATCTGGTCTCGTTCGGCTATTTCAGCCATCCGAACATCACACTCTACCAGGCGCTGCTGCCCTGGATCGCCGCGCCGGCGCTGTTCGTCGCCGTCACGGCGCTGCCGTGGCTGAACCGCCATGCCCTGCTCAATAACCAGCTGACGAGCTGGCTTGGCGAGATCAGCTATTCCACCTATCTGCTGCACCCCATCGCCATCGGCCTCGCCGCCTGGCTGGCCATAGACAGCCTGTTCGTGCCGCTCAGCCTCGGTTTGACGTTGCTGTTGTCCGTGCTCGGCTACCGGCTGGTTGAACGTCCCGGCCAGTCATTGGGCAAGACTGTCGGCGCGACCCTCCGCTCCGATCGCGCCGCCGCCCCTGCCGCCGCCGCGCGGCGCCAGCGCTGATCCCCGCGCCGTCGCCCGCGCCACGCGGCGGCGTGCCGTGCAGCCATAAGTGCTCATGAACGCAATTTGCGCTCGCCTCCCCTGTTCGACCGAGAATGCTCAAACAGATGCCAAATACCCCAGAAGAATTCTGAACAAAACACTTACTGCGTAGTCAAAGGTCAGCGGCATGCCTAGAATGCCTCTGGGCCAAGGCCGCATCACGCCGGGGGGCGTGGCGTGGCCAGAGGATGGCGAGGCGACGACCAGGGCCGGCCAGGTAGAGGCCCGGTAAAGGCCCGGCAAAGGTCCGGAACTTGTCCGGCGTTTGCGTGCACGCGACGGTGGGGGGAAGGCGTGAAACAACCGGTAGTGATCTCGACTGATCTGGTCGAGCCGGGCCACAGGACGGATCTGTGGCGCGCCGTGAATGAGCCGCTGTTCGACGCTGCTCCGTGGCGTGATCAGGGTGATCCGGTGATTGAGGGGTCGGTGAGCATGCGCCAGACGGGCGCGCTGATCACGGCCGCCATTACATTCAACCGCCAGGAGCTGGTGCGCGACCGCGCCGTGATACTCAAGAGCGGCCTCGACCATTATGTGTTGCAGGTGATTACCGCTGGGTCGTTGGCCGGCAATTTCGGCGGCGTCGATGTGGTGGCGCGCCCGGGCGACATTCTGATCATCGATCTTGCGCAGCCGTTGCAGAACCGCATTGAGGCTGGGGCGCGCATCACCGTGCTTGCCCCGCGTCAGCCGCTGGACCAGGCGCTTGGCGGGCGCAATCTGCACGGCGTCGTACTGCAGAAGGACTGGCCGATCACCTCCCTGTTGCGCAGCCATTTGCAGGGCCTGCACGCCGTATGCCTCGACATGTCGGACGCCGAGGCCGACGCCGCCCATGACGCCATGCTGCGATTGCTGGCGGCAGGGCTAACGCGTGGCGACATCGACGCCGCCACCGATCATTCCGCCCTCGGCCGGGTGTTGCGCCGTCGTATCCTCGCGTTCATCGACGCCCATATTCATGATCAGCAACTGTCGCCAGAGCTGATCATGAAGCGGTTTAATGTCTCGCGCTCGCACCTTTACCGCACCTTCGCCGGGGACGGCGGCGTGGCGAAACTGTTGCGCGACCGGCGCCTGGACGCGGCGTTTCGCGAACTGACGCACCCAGGCGCCCCTACCGTGCTGATCTCGGATCTGGCCTACCGCCTTGGTTCTCCAGCGGCAACCAGCTACTCCGGGCGTTTCGCGCCCGTTTCGGCGCCACCCCCAGCCAGGTCCGGGCTGAACGCGCTGGCGACGGCCCCCGCGCTGACGGCGCAGACGCCCTGCGGCGCTATTACGAAACCCTGCGCGACCGGGCGATCGGAGGCTGACGCAGCGCACGGCGGGTGGTCGCTCGCCACGGCTTCCGCCGCCACGCACGGGCAGCCATTGCCTCACCGCGTCCGCAAGGCCCTGACGTGCCAGAGCATCGCCCCAGCCCGCCGCTGCGCGCAGGGCTGGCGCGGCGTATGGCGCCTTGTCAGTCGGGCCGTGTTGGCGTACTCGGAACCCAAAGAAAACAGGGGCTGATGCGCGCGCATTGGTCGCCTGACGACCCGGGGGCTGCATGGTCTGGTCAGCCGTCGCTGTGATGCGCAGCGCGGCGCGCCGGTTGTGTGGCCAACCACAATTGCGGCGCCTGGCGCAGGCCTGATGAGCCAGACCCGTCATGATGTTGGATGAGCGATGACCCTCTATCTTGATTACCTTGCCGAAATCAAAAGCAGAGAAACCCAGGGTCTCGCGCCCAAGCCAATCGACGACGGCGCCCTGCTGGCCGAGATCATCACGCTGATCGAGGACACCGCCAACGCCCATCGCCCGGATGCGCTGAAGTTCTTCATTTACAACACCCTGCCTGGCACCACGAGCGCTGCCGGCGTCAAAGCCGACTTCCTGAAGAAGATCGTGCTCGGCGAGACCGAGGTCCCCGAGATCACCCCGGCGTTCGCGCTTGAGCTGCTGTCGCACATGAAGGGCGGCCCGTCGGTGCGCGTGCTGCTCGACATCGCTTTGGGCGATGACCCTGCCGTGGCCGCCCAGGCCGGCGACGTGCTCAAGACCCAGGTCTTCCTGTACGACGCCGACATGTTCCGGCTGCGCGACGCCTACAAGGCTGGCAACGCCATCGCCCGCGGCATTCTGGAGAGCTACGCGAGGGCCGAGTTCTTCACCAAGCTTCCCGACCTTGAGGACGAGATCAAGGTCGTCACCTTCATCGCTGCGGAAGGCGATATTTCGACCGACCTGCTGTCGCCCGGCAACCAGGCGCACTCGCGTTCGGACCGCGAGCTGCACGGCCAGTGCATGATCTCGCCCGCCGCCCAGCAGGAGATTGTGGCGCTGCAGAAGCAGCATCCCGACGCCCGCGTCATGATGATCGCCGAAAAGGGCACGATGGGCGTCGGCTCATCGCGCATGTCTGGCGTCAACAATGTGGCGCTGTGGACCGGCAAGCCGTCCAGCCCTTATGTGCCCTTCGTCAATTATGCGCCGATCGTCGCCGGCACCAATGGCATCTCGCCGATCTTCGCCACCACGGTCGATGTGACCGGCGGCATTGGCGTCAATTTGAAGAACTGGACCCGCAAGCTCGGCGCTGATGGCAAGCCGGTGCTCGACGCCGACGGCAACCCGATCCTCGAGCAGCAGTTCTCAGTCGACACCGGTCGCGTCCTGATCATCGACACCAGGAACAAGAAGCTGCGCGATGAGAACGGCAATGAGCTGGTCGACATCGCATCGTCCTTCACGCCCCAGCGCGTCGAGTTCATGAAGGCCGGCAGCTCCTACGCCATCGTCTTCGGCAAGAAACTGCAGACCTTCGCCGCCGAGACGCTTGGCGTCGCCGCCACGCCGGTGTTCGCGCCCAACAAGGAGATCTCGGTGGAAGGCCAGGGCCTGACCGCCGTCGAGAAGATCTTCAACCGCAACGCCGTGGGCGTGACGCCGGGCAAGGTGCTGCACGCTGGCTCCGACGTCCGCGTCATCGTCAACATCGTCGGCTCGCAGGACACCACGGGCCTGATGACCGCCCAGGAACTGGAGGCCATGGCGGCGACGGTAATTTCGCCGCTGGTCGACGGCGCCTATCAGTCGGGCTGCCACACCGCCTCGGTGTGGGACAAGAAGGCCCAGGCCAATATTCCGAAGCTGATGAGCTTCATGAATAATTTCGGCCTGATCACCGCGCGTGACCCCAAGGGCGTCTATCCGGCGATGACGGACGTCATTCACAAGGTCCTCAACGACCTGACCGTGGACGATTGGGACATCATCATCGGCGGCGACAGCCACACCCGTATGTCGAAGGGCGTGGCCTTTGGCGCTGACTCGGGCACCGTCGCCCTGGCCCTCGCCACCGGCGAGGCGACCATGCCGATCCCGCAGTCGGTGAAGGTCACCTTCAAGGGCGCGATGAAGCCCTATATGGACTTCCGCGACGTGGTGCACGGCACCCAGGCGCAGATGCTGAAGCAGTGCGGCGACAACGTCTTCCAGGGCCGCATCATCGAGGTGCACATCGGCACGCTGCTGGCTGACCAGGCGTTCACCTTCACCGACTGGACGGCGGAGATGAAGGCCAAGGCCTCCATCTGCATCTCCGAGGATGCGACGCTGATCGAATCGCTGGAAATCGCCAAGTCGCGCATCCAGATCATGATCGACAAGGGCATGGACAATGCCGCCGGCACGCTGAAGGGCCTGATCGCCAAGGCGGATGCGCGCATCGCCGCAATCCGCTCGGGCGAGAAGCCGGCGCTGCGCCCGGACGACAACGCGAAGTACTTCGCTGAAGTGGTGGTCGACCTCGATCTGATCGATGAGCCGATGATCGCCGACCCGGACGTCAACAACGCCGATGTGTCGAAGCGTTACACCCACGACACCATCCGTCCGCTGTCCTATTACGGAACGGACAAGAAGGTCGACCTCGGCTTCGTCGGCTCCTGCATGGTGCACAAGGGCGACATGAAGATCGTCGCCCAGATGCTGAAAAACCTGGAGAAGGCCCAGGGCAAGGTGGAGTTCAAGGCCCCGCTGGTGGTCGCCGCGCCGACCTACAACATCATCGATGAACTGAAGGCTGAGGGCGACTGGGAGATCCTGCAGCGCTATTCCGGCTTTGAGTTCAACGACAACCAGCCGAAGAGCGCCGCCCGCACCGAGTATGAGAACATTCTCTATCTCGAGCGCCCAGGCTGCAATCTCTGCATGGGCAATCAGGAAAAGGCCGAGAAGGGCGACACCGTCCTCGCCACCTCGACCCGACTGTTCCAAGGTCGCGTCGTGGAAGACAGCGCCGAAAAGAAGGGTGAATCCCTGCTGGCCTCGACCCCGGTCGTGGTGCTCTCCGCCATCCTCGGCCGCACGCCGAGCGCCGACGAGTACAAGGCTGCGGTGGCAGGCATCGACCTGACCAAGTTCGCCCCTCCGAAGACCACGCCGCTCGACGCCCGCTCGGTGCACTACTGATCGGGGGCGGCGCCGACGCCGCCTGTTAAACTGCGCGCTAATACCAGAACCCGATGAGCGTGACTCATCGGGTTCTGGCCAAGCCCGTGCGGCGCTTGAGCATTGCAGGATGCGGATGCGGATGCGTCAGCATCTTCGCATCCTGGTATGAGTTGCTGATGTCGCTGCGCGCCTCACCCATTCGGCAAGTCTTACGCCCAACCCTTGGACTCACACCCAGCCGTCCGGCTATTTCACAGCCGCATTGCCGCCATCGGCGAACAGCGCCGCGCCGGTGACGAAGCTGGCCATCGGGCTGGCGAGGAACAGGGCCGCTGCGGCGATCTCTTCAGGTTGGGCGATGCGTTTCATGGCGTGAAGGCCCGCCGCCCAGTCCTTCTGCGCCTGATCGCCGGCCATCTCGGTATCCACGCCGCCTGGCAGGAGCGCGTTGGCCCGGATGCCATGCGCGCTGTAATCGGCCACAATGCCTTTCACCAGCCCCATCAATCCCGCCTTCGCCGCGCCGTAAGCCGCCATGCCAGGCAGGCCGGCGCTGGTCCCGACGAAGCTTGATGTGAACACAAGCGCGCCGCCGCCGCGCGCCAGCATCGCAGGTATCTGGCTCTGCGCCCCCAGAAAAGCCGCGGTGAGATTGACGGACAGCGTCTGCTCCCATTCTTCCAGCGTAATGTCCGCCAGCGCCCTGACAGCGCTGACCGCGCCGGCATTGTTCACGGCAATGTCGAGCCCGCCAAATTCCTTCAAGGCTACGGCGACGACCCGCTGATGGGTTTCCGGCGCGCAGATATCGCCAGCGCACACCGCGGCGCGTCCGCCCTGCCCGCGTATCTCATCCGCAAGCTCATCCAACCGGGATTCTCGCCGCGCCGTCAGCACAACCGCCGCGCCATGGGCGGCGAACATCTGCGCCGACGCCCGCCCAATGCCCGACGATGCTCCCGTTATGAGCGCAATCTTACCGTTGAGTAGTGCCACTGCGTGTCCAACCTCTCTGCCTTGGGTCCCGTTAGAGGCATAGGCGGGCGTGATCCCCCGGACACTCCGTTTCCTGCTGGCAAACTCCGGTCTGGAATGCGAATAGCCGTCCGATCTCGCGCATGGCAACCGCGTGAAAGTTGCGCCTGTCCGCCTGTTTGAGCCGCTCCGGGCTTGCCGAAGGCTTCGACGTCCACACAGGATAGAGCCGCGACGCGCAAGACGACGAACAGGTTCTCAGCTGAGGTGCGTCAGCGGCGGTGGGGATGGTGATCGATCCTGAGGGTGATCATTCTTCCTGTTGGACTGCAGGCCAGTCGATGCCGGCGAAGATTGATTGCTCGGCGCGCACGCTGCTGGACTGGCTGAAAAGGGGCGGAGGTCGACGCCGGCAAGAGAGCTGGCGTGCCGTCAGACGTGGCCGAGTGAATGAAGGCGCCTGTGCTGGAACGCTGAACTGCGGCAGGCCAATGGGATCATGCGCAAAGGGTGCGCCTGTTTTGCCCACGCGGAGCTCGACCGCCCATTCCAACGATGATCACGTTCAGTGATCGTCACCGCGAGGTGCAAGGGGCCGAGCCGCTCTGCAGGGTGTTGCCGATCGCTCCGTCCACCTACCACACTCCCGTCGCCACTCGCGCATATTCCGGGAGGCTATCGGCGAGGCCAAGCCGGATCATGTGCCAAAGCCGCAGATCGCGCGTGTGTTAGCCGGGAGCTTCGAAGAGTACGGCCCGCGAAAGGTCTGGCGTCAGATGTTGCGCGAAGGCTTCGCGGTTGCACCCTGCACCGGAGAGCAGCTGATTGCCAACCTCGACTGGGGGGGGCATTCGCGGCAAGCGCATCCGCGTCGCACCATGTGCACGCGGCCATGTGAACCGGAAGTTCCACGTCCCACTCTCGAATTTGGCCTTCGGATATTGCCGGCGTCAGCACCTGCCCAAACCTCGTCGACGTAGCCTTCGTCATTAATGCCAATTCGTGTCGCATCGTCTGCTAGGGCGTGAGCCGGACATCATATGCGGGCTTCGGCTCGTCGCTCTCGTGCGAACCTTACACGGAAGGCGGCCAGTGCACCGGAGCGGTCAGGCGTTTCACTCCGATCCGGGAAACCCATATTTCGGCATCCACCATAAGAAACGGCTGGCACAGTCGGGTATAGAGCCGCCCATGGGTAATGTCGGCGACAGCTTCGCAGCCCTCTCGCCGACACGATAAACGGACTCTATAAGGCCGAAGTGTTCCAGCGGCGAGACCAGGGCGAAGCGTCGAGGCGGTCGAGGTCGCAACGCTGGCCTGGGTCGACTGGGTCGACAGTCGCGGGCAACTGGCGTCCATCGGCAAGACTCCACCGGTGGAAGCCGATGTGCGCTACGACACCACGCGGGAGCCCCAACCTGTAACAGCCTGACCTGAACAAAGCGGCATCTGGTAAATCCGGGGCGGTTCATATCGATCAGAAGTGCTGTCTTACGTTCGCCATTTAGCGTGTTATCCCGCCGTCCATGATCAAACTCAGCGCTGCCATGTAACTTGTTCCATGAGCAAATTTTAACTGGGTTCTTACAGCAGCGCAGTCAATCACATGGCCGCGGTTTGCCTGGCCGCGACCATCAGGCAATGATGCCGGGGCTAGGGCTTACGCACCGACGCTAAGGTTGAATTGCAGATTTGCGGCGGATCGGAGCGAAAAGTTCAAGACCGGAAAGCCGGTCGTTGGCGCCTGCGAAAGCCATTCACCCTGGCCGTCAACGACCCCAAGGAAACCTGTACCACGGCCGTTCATTAACGGGCCGGCCGACTCCCAAACAAAGTTGAAAGGCGTGCTCCCAAGCGCAGATTCATGCATAGTCCCAGAACTATTGGAGAACTCTTGCCCAAAAGTGAGGTATTGTGAGTCCACCACGCTCCTGACTGTGGTAAAGAAATCATCTTCCAGATTTGAAGGGGTCGCCAATCCGGCAAGATCCCATAAATCTGAATTCGGTATGGTTGGTTGCGCCGCGAAGCCAACCCCATTGCCAAGATTACAAAGTACGAGATAGCCACCCGATCGGTATGATCTGATAGAAACGAGCATTATATATATCCTGGATAATAATCTGTTTCATGTAGCTCATAAGCGGGCTTGGTGGCGCACGTGGACGGTTCGAAAAACCTGGTGCTTTGAGGGCTCTGGAGCGAAACTGAGGCTGTCAGATTTTGGAGGC
>NZ_JCAWFG010000114.1:0-16961 GCF_059740505.1 Camelimonas sp. FR25
TTAGGCTCCCTGAAACTCTCAGATTACAAATCGGTTCTGGTTACTGCGTGGGTGAGGATCAGGCGTATTTCGCCTGAACCTCCTGCGCGACCGCAGCCGGAACCTGTTCATAGTGGTCGAACTGCATGGTGTAGTTGGCGCGGCCCTGGCTGAACGACCGGAGCTGGTTCACGTAACCAAACATGTTAGCCAGCGGGACCATGGCGTTAACGACAACAGCGTTGCCGCGCATGTCCTGACCCTGGATCTGGCCACGACGGGAGTTCAGGTCACCAATAACCGAACCCGTGTAGTCCTCAGGAGTCACCACCTCGACCTTCATGACCGGCTCGAGCAGCACCGCGCCACCCTTCTGCAGGGCTTCGCGAAGCGCAGCGCGCGAGGCGATTTCGAAGGCCAGAGCCGACGAGTCGACTTCGTGGTAGGCGCCGTCGATCAGCGTCACCTTGACGTCAACCACCGGGAAGCCGGCGAGCACGCCCGAGGTCATGACGCTGTTGAGGCCCTTTTCGACGCCCGGGATGTACTCCTTGGGCACCGAACCGCCGACAACCTTCGACTCGAACTCAAAGCCCTTGCCCGCCTCATTCGGCTCGACAATGAACTTGACGCGAGCGAACTGGCCGGTGCCGCCGGTCTGCTTCTTGTGGGTGTAGTCGATCTCGTGCGACCGGGTGATGGTCTCACGATACGCCACCTGCGGCGCGCCAACATTGGCGTCGACCTTGTAGGTGCGGCGCAGGATGTCGACCTTGATGTCGAGGTGAAGCTCGCCCATGCCGCGCAGAATGGTCTGGCCCGACTCCTGGTCGGTCGACACGCGGAACGACGGATCTTCAGCAGCCAGCTTGCCAAGCGCCAGACCAAGCTTCTCCTGGTCAGCCTTCGACTTCGGCTCGATGGCGATGGTGATCACCGGCTCCGGGAATTCCATCTGCTCAAGGATGATCGGCTTCAGCGGGTCGCAGAGCGTATCGCCGGTCCGGGTGTCCTTGAGGCCAGCGAGAGCGACGATGTCGCCAGCGTAGGCTTCCTTGATGTCTTCGCGGTTGTTGGCGTGCATCAGCAGCATGCGGCCGACGCGTTCCTTCTTGTCGCGGGTCGAGTTGGCGACGCCCTGACCGGACTCCACCTTGCCCGAATACACGCGGCAGAAGGTGATGGTGCCGACGAAGGGGTCGTCCATGATTTTGAACGCGAGCATGGAGAACGGGTCGCTGTCGCTCGGCTTGCGCTGGGCCGGCTCTTCCGAGTCAGGCAGCACGCCGTCGATGGCTTCACGGTCGGCAGGCGACGGCAGATAGTCGACAACGGCGTCGAGCAGCGGCTGCACGCCCTTGTTCTTGAACGCCGAGCCACACATCACCGGATGGAAGGCGCGCAGCGCCACAGCCTTGCGGAGCAGAACCTTGATCAGCTCTGCGTCCGGCTCAACGCCGTCCAGGTAAGCGGCCATGGCGTCGTCATCGAGCTCGACGCAGGCTTCAACCAGCTTGCTGCGGAACTCAGCAGCCTTGTCAGCCAGGTCAGCCGGGATCTCGCCAACGGCCGGCGGGTGACCAGCGTCGCCATCCCAGGTCAGCGCCTGCATGGTGATCAGGTCAACGACGCCCTGGAAGTCGCTCTCGGCGCCAATCGGGATCTGCAGCGCCACCGGCTTGCCGCCGACGCGGTCGACGATGTCGTCGAGGCAGCGGTAGAAGTCGGCGCCGATCTTGTCCATCTTGTTGACGAACACGATGCGCGGCACGTCGTACTTGTCAGCCTGACGCCACACGGTCTCGGTCTGCGGCTCGACGCCCTGGTTGCCGTCCAGCACGCAAACAGCGCCGTCCAGCACGCGCAGCGAACGCTCGACCTCAATGGTGAAGTCGACGTGGCCGGGGGTGTCGATGATGTTCAGGCGCTTGCCGCGCCAGAAGCACGTCGTCGCAGCCGACGTGATGGTGATGCCGCGCTCCTGCTCCTGGGCCATGAAGTCCATGGTCGCGGCGCCGTCGTGCGTCTCGCCGATACGATGGTTCTTGCCCGTGAAGTACAGGATGCGTTCGGTCGTGGTCGTCTTGCCGGCATCGATGTGGGCCATGATGCCGAAGTTACGATAGTCTTCGATAGCGTGAGTGCGAGCCATTGCCGTCTCTCCGAAGCCGTACGCGCGTTACCAGCGATAGTGCGAGAACGCACGGTTCGCTTCGGCCATACGATGGGTGTCTTCACGCTTCTTGACAGCGTTGCCGCGGTTGTTCGACGCATCGAGCAGCTCAGCCGACAGGCGATCCACCATGGTGCGGTCGTTGCGGTTGCGGGCAGCCTGGATCAGCCAGCGAATGGCCAGAGCCTGACGGCGCTCCGTGCGAACCTCGACCGGAACCTGATAGGTGGCGCCGCCGACGCGACGCGAACGCACTTCGATGGCCGGCGCGACGTTCTCAAGAGCGGTCTTGAAAACCTCAAGCGGGTCAGCCTTGGCGCGCGCCTCGATGATGTCGAATGCGCCGTAAACGATCGCTTCAGCCGACGACTTTTTGCCGTCGTACATGATCGAGTTCATGAACTTGGTCACGACCACGTCATGGAACTTGGCGTCTGGAATGATCTCACGCTTCTCGGCGCTGTGACGACGGGACATTTGTTAGCCCTTGCAAATCTTCGCCACCACAACCCACCGGCCGGCGGCGCATCAATTCGGTTGAAAGTGTCGCGGGCGATGCACTCCCCGCGACGCATCAAATTACTTCGGACGCTTGGCGCCGTACTTCGAACGACGCTGCTTGCGGTTCTTGACGCCCTGGGTGTCAAGCACGCCGCGCAGGATGTGGTAGCGCACGCCCGGAAGGTCCTTCACGCGGCCGCCGCGGATCATGACCACGGAGTGCTCCTGAAGGTTGTGACCTTCGCCCGGGATGTAACCGATGACTTCAAAGCCATTGGTCAGACGGACCTTGGCGACCTTACGCAGAGCCGAGTTCGGCTTCTTCGGGGTCGTCGTGTACACGCGGGTGCAAACGCCACGCTTCTGCGGGCAAGCCTGCAGAGCCGGAACCTTGTCGCGAGCCTTCTGCGCAACACGCGGCTTGCGAATGAGCTGACTGATCGTCGGCATCGAGTTCTCTCTTCCGAACGCCGCCGGTTTCCCGCACGGCCACTTAAGTTTCCAGTGTCGCGCACGGACAGACCGAAGCGCAGGCACCGCCAATGGATCGCCCCAACCAGCAGCTCGCATGGGCACGAATCACGCGCAACCAAATACGAAGACGCGCCCTCGGCCCTTTACGGCCTCCGGCGCTGTCATGTGCAGAGGATCGCGTCAGAAACACGATCTTGCCCCAGCAATGGCGACTGACTTGCGTCAGGGGTGCTAAATGAACAGCGTTTAGGCGGCTGGATCCTGGCCTGTCGCCTGGATTCAATATGGCCTACGGCCTGTCGAGTGAGCCCCTTCTAACCAACGAGTCGGGTTTCGTCAACCGGAACCGGGTGTTGCAGGCCGGAGCGGCGGTTAATGTTTCGTTAACCACGCCCATTCCCGGCCAGGCGACAGTGGCCCCCTGCGTGCCCCCTGCCCTGCGCGGCCCGCTGAGCTGCGTCTGGGCCTCCGCGCGTCCCCGGCATGCCTCTGTGGGCTCGGCGCCACAGCCGCCGCAGACCCGTCAGCATACCCATCACGCCAATGAAAAGGGCCGCCAAAGCGGCGGCCCTTCCCTGTTCAATATGTGAACGACTTACTCGCCCGCCGGCAGGATGCCCTGGGGCGGAACCGCAGGGGTCGGCGCCGGACGGCGGTGTTGCGCCAGGATAAGCTCGTCACGACGGGTCGCCACTTCACGTAGCGCCGCGGCGACCGAGCCGGTGCCAGCCGGGATCAGCGAGCCGACGATGACGTTCTCCTTGAGGCCTTCAAGGTTGTCCGACTTGCCGTTGACCGCCGCCTCGGTGAGCACGCGCGTCGTCTCCTGGAACGAGGCAGCCGAGATGAACGACCGCGTCTGCAGCGACGCCTTGGTGATGCCGAGCAGCACCGGATTGCCCGAAGCCGGCTTCTTCCCTTCCTCGATGAGCGCCGTATTGGCCTCATTGAGGTCGAAGCGGTCGACCTGCTCGCCGGTGAGGAACTCGCTGTCGCCTGGCTCGGTGATCTCAACCTTCTGCAGCATCTGGCGAACGATCACCTCGATGTGCTTGTCGTTGATGGTCACGCCCTGCAGACGGTAGACCTCCTGGATTTCATTGACCAAGTAAGCCGCCAGCTCTTCCACGCCCTTAATGGCGAGGATGTCGTGCGGCGCCGGGTTGCCGTCGACCAGGAAGTCGCCGACCTCGACCACGTCGCCGTCCTGAAGGTGGATGTGCTTGCCCTTCGGGATCAGATACTCGACCGCCTCTGAACCGTCATGCGGCTCAAGCGACAGGCGACGCTTGTTCTTGTAGTCGCGGCCGAAGCGAACGGTGCCCGACTTCTCGGCGATGATCGCCGCTTCCTTCGGACGACGCGCCTCGAACAGCTCGGCGACGCGCGGCAGACCACCGGTGATGTCGCGGGTCTTGGCGCTGTCCATCGGAATACGCGCCAGCACGTCGCCGGCCTTGACCGTCGCGCCCGGATCGACGGCGATAATCGCGTCGACCGAGAGCAGCGAACGGGCGTCGGAGCCACGCTGCAGCTTGGCGATCTTGCCGCCCTGCATGATGACCATGGCCGGCTTCAGGTCCGACGTACGGGCGCTGCCGCGCCAGTCGATGACCATACGCTTGGCGATGCCCGTCGACTCGTCGACGGTCTCGGTGAGCGAGGCGCCTTCGACCAGATCCTCATAGGCCACCACGCCGTCGACCTCGGTGAGGACCGGACGGGTGTAAGGATCCCAGTCAGCAATACGCTGGCCGCGCTTGACCGTGTCGCCATCGTCGACCTTGAGGCGGGCGCCGTATTGCACGCGGTGCGCAGCGCGCTCCTCGCCGTCCGGACCCATGATGACGATCGAGATATTGCGCGCCAGCGCAATCAGTTCGCCGTCCGAGTTACGGGCGACGTGGCGGTTACGGATCTTGACCGTGCCCTCGAAATTGGTCTCGAGGAACGAATGGTCAGCGATCTGCGCGGCGCCGCCGATGTGGAAGGTGCGCATGGTCAGCTGGGTGCCCGGCTCGCCGATCGACTGGGCGGCGATGACGCCGACAGCCTCACCCATGTTGACGGTCTCACCACGGGCCAGGTCGCGACCGTAGCAGGTGGCGCACACGCCGTTCTTCGACTGGCAGGTCAGCACCGAGCGGATCTTCACCTGCTGCACATTGGCGGCGTTGATCAGATCGATGTGCTTCTCTTCGACCATCTCGCCCTTGGCGACGAGGACATTACCCTCACCGTCAAACACGTCTTCGGCCACGGTGCGACCCAGCACACGCGACACCAGCGAGGCGACGATCTGGCCGCTGTCGATGATGGCGCGCATGGTGATGCCGTTCTCGGTGCCGCAATCCGGCTCGCGGATCACGGCGTCCTGGGCGACGTCAACCAGACGGCGGGTCAGGTAACCCGAGTTGGCGGTCTTCAGAGCGGTGTCGGCCAGACCCTTACGGGCGCCGTGGGTCGAGTTGAAGTACTCGAGAACGTCGAGGCCTTCCTTGAAGTTCGACACAATGGCGCTCTCGATGATCTCACCCGACGGCTTGGCCATGAGGCCGCGCATGGCGCCGAGCTGCTTCATCTGGGCCGGCGAACCACGGGCGCCGGAGTGCGCCATCATATAGATGGAGTTCACCGGCAGGTCGCGGCCGTTGGCGTCCTTCTTGACGGTCGAAATGCCGACCATCATCTCGGCGGCCAGCTTGTCCGAGCACTTGGCCCAGGCGTCGACGACCTTGTTGTACTTCTCGCCCTGGGTGATCAGGCCGTCCTGGTACTGCTGCTCGTAGTCCTTGACCAGCGTACGGGTCTGCTCAACGATCTCCCATTTGTTCGGCGGCACGACCATGTCGTCCTTGCCGAAGGAGATGCCGGCGCGGCAGGCGTTGGCGAAGCCAAGCGCCATGATGCGGTCGCAGAAGATCACCGATTCCTTCTGGCCGCAGACGCGGTAGACTAGGTCGATCAGACCCTGAATCTCCTTCTTGGTCATCAGCTTGTTGACGACTTCGAAGCCCAGACGGGGATGCTCCGGCAGCACGCGCGACAGCAGCACGCGGCCAGGGGTGGTGTCATAGATGCGGGTGACGCGCTCGCCGTCCTCGCTGAGGCCGGTCCAGCGGTACTTGATTTTGGTGTGCAGGTGCACGACGCGGCTCGACAGCGCGTGCTCCAGCTCGCCGATCTCGCCGTAGACGCCCTGCATCGGATTGCGCGTGGCGCCGGGCTTGAACTCACCGTCCATGCCTTCGGCCATCATCGACATGTAGTACAGGCCGAGCACGATGTCCTGCGACGGCACGATAATCGGCGCGCCGTTGGCAGGGTGCAGGATGTTGTTGGTCGACATCATCAGCACGCGCGCTTCCAGCTGCGCTTCGAGCGACAGCGGAACGTGCACGGCCATCTGGTCGCCGTCGAAGTCAGCGTTGAACGCGGCGCAGACCAGCGGGTGCAGCTGGATGGCCTTGCCCTCGATCAGCACCGGCTCAAACGCCTGAATGCCAAGGCGGTGCAGGGTCGGGGCGCGGTTCAGCATCACCGGATGTTCGCGGATCACCTCGTCGAGGATGTCCCAGACCTCCGGCTTTTCCTTCTCCACCAGCTTCTTGGCCTGCTTCACGGTGGAGGCATGGCCCTTGGCGTCGAGGCGCGCGTAGATGAAGGGCTTGAACAGCTCAAGCGCCATCTTCTTCGGCAGGCCGCACTGGTGCAGCTTCATCTCCGGGCCGACCACGATGACCGAACGGCCAGAATAGTCGACGCGCTTGCCGAGCAGGTTCTGGCGGAAGCGGCCCTGCTTGCCCTTCAGCATGTCGGCGAGCGACTTCAGCGGACGCTTGTTGGCGCCGGTGATGACGCGGCCACGGCGGCCGTTGTCGAACAGCGCGTCAACCGATTCCTGCAGCATGCGCTTTTCGTTCCGGATGATGATGTCCGGAGCGCGCAGCTCGATCAGGCGCTTGAGGCGGTTGTTACGGTTGATGACGCGACGGTACAGGTCGTTGAGGTCCGACGTGGCGAAGCGGCCGCCATCCAGCGGCACCAGCGGACGCAGGTCCGGCGGGATCACCGGCACGACCGTCAGGATCATCCACTCGGGCTTGTTGCCGGAGAGCTGGAAGGCCTCAATGATCTTGAGACGCTTCATCAGCTTCTTGGGCTTCAGCTCCGAAGTGGTGGTGGCGATCTCTTCGCGGATGTCGGCGGAGATCTTCTCCAGATCCATGTCGCGCAGCATGTCGCGAATGGCCTCAGCGCCAATCTTGGCGGTGAAGCTGTCGGCGCCATACTCGTCCTGGGCCCGCAGATAATCATCTTCGGACAAGAGCTGACGGTCCTTGAGCGGCGTGATGCCAGCGTCAAGCACGACATAGGATTCGAAATACAGGATGCGCTCAAGATCCTTGAGCGTCATGTCAAGCAGCAGGCCGATGCGCGACGGCAGCGACTTCAGGAACCAGATGTGCGCGACCGGCGCGGCCAGCTCGATGTGACCCATGCGCTCGCGACGGACGCGGGCCAGCGTCACTTCCACGCCGCACTTCTCGCAGATCACGCCCTTGTACTTCATGCGCTTGTACTTGCCGCACAGGCACTCATAGTCCTTGATCGGACCAAAGATGCGGGCGCAGAACAGGCCGTCACGCTCGGGCTTGAACGTACGATAGTTGATGGTTTCCGGCTTCTTGATCTCGCCGAACGACCAGGAAAGGATTTTTTCCGGGCTGGCGATCGAGATCTTGATCCTGTCGAAGGTCTGCGCCGGCGCCTGGGTGTTGAAGAGATTCATGACCTCTTGATTCATCACCATCTCCTGAAATTCATCCGGAAGGGCGGCCCGTGGCCCTGACCCTTCCCCGGGAGCGCGTGGCTCCGCTGGAAAACTGCGCCCCGGCGAACCGGGGCGCGCGCTGACGCAAACTTACTCGGCGGCCTCTGCCGGCGGGACGCCTTCCGCCTCGGCGTCGATCTGCTTGGAATTGAGCAGTTCGACATTCATGCCGAGCGACCGCATTTCCTTCACGAGCACGTTGAAGCTCTCCGGAATGCCAGCCTCGAAGGTGTCGTCGCCACGCACGATGGCCTCATAGACCTTGGTGCGGCCAGCCACGTCGTCCGACTTGACGGTGAGCATTTCCTGCAGGGTGTACGCCGCGCCATAGGCCTCGAGCGCCCACACCTCCATCTCACCGAAGCGCTGGCCGCCGAACTGGGCCTTGCCGCCCAACGGCTGCTGGGTGACGAGCGAGTACGGACCGATCGAACGGGCGTGGATCTTGTCGTCGACCAGGTGGTGCAGCTTCAGGATGTAGATGTAGCCGACCGTGACCTGACGGTCGAAGGCCTCGCCGGTGCGGCCGTCATAGACGGTCGACTGGCCAGTGCGATTGACGCCTGCCTTCTCCAGCATGGCCTCAATGTCGCTCTCACGCGCGCCATCGAACACCGGAGTCGCCATCGGCACGCCGCGCCGCAGGTTCTCACCCAGCTCAACCAGCTCGTCCTTGTCGAGCTCATTGATCAGCGGGTGGCCCTCATAGACGTCGTTCAGCTTCTCACGCAGTTGCTGCACTTCGCCGTCGCGCAGGTAAGCGTCGACCGTGGCGCCAATCTGCTTGCCGAGACCGGCGGCGGCCCAGCCCAGATGCGTCTCCAGAATCTGGCCGACGTTCATGCGGCTCGGCACGCCCAGCGGGTTGAGCACCACGTCGACGTGGGTGCCGTCCTCAAGGAACGGCATGTCCTCGATCGGCAGGATGCGCGACACCACGCCCTTGTTGCCGTGACGGCCAGCCATCTTGTCGCCTGGCTGGATCTTGCGCTTCACCGCGATGAAGACCTTGACCATCTTCATCACGCCAGGCAGCAGCTCGTCGCCGCGCTGCACCTTCTCGACCTTGTCGAGGAAGCGCTGCTCCAGACGCTTCTTGGACTCGTCGTACTGCTTCCGCATCGCCTCGATCTCGCTCATCAGCTGATCGTTGGCGACGGCGAACTGCCACCACTGCGAGCGCGGGTGCTCTTCGAGCACGGCGCGGGTGATCTCGACGTCCTTCTTCGACCCCTTCGGGCCGGCGATGGCGGCCTGACCGATCAGCACCTCGGCGAGACGGGCGAAGACGTTGCGATCGAGGATCGCCTGCTCGTCGTCACGGTCCTTGGCCAGACGCTCGATCTCTTCGCGCTCGATGGCCTGGGCGCGCTCGTCCTTGTCGACGCCGTGGCGATTGAACACGCGCACTTCGACGATGGTGCCGGTGACGCCCGGCGGCACGCGCAGCGAGGTGTCGCGCACGTCAGAGGCCTTCTCGCCGAAGATGGCGCGCAGCAGCTTCTCTTCCGGCGTCATCGGGCTTTCGCCCTTGGGCGTGATCTTGCCGACCAGAATGTCGCCCGCGTGCACTTCGGCGCCGACGTACACGATGCCGGCTTCGTCGAGGTTCTTCAGCGTCTCTTCCGAAACGTTCGGAATGTCGCGGGTGATTTCTTCCGGACCCAGCTTGGTGTCACGGGCCATCACCTCAAACTCTTCGAGGTGGATCGAGGTGAACACGTCGTCACGCACGATACGCTCGGAGAGCAGGATCGAGTCCTCGAAGTTGTAGCCGTTCCACGGCATGAACGCGACGAGGCAGTTGCGGCCCAGCGCCAGCTCGCCCAGATCCGTCGACGGACCGTCAGCGATGATGTCGCCCTTGCGCACGAAGTCGCCCACCTTCACCAGCGGACGCTGGTTGATGCAGGTGTTCTGGTTCGAACGCTGGAACTTCATCAGGCGGTAGATGTCGACGCCCGAACGGGTCGGGTCGAGATCTTCCGTGGCGCGCACCACGATACGGGTGGCGTCAACCTGGTCGACGATGCCGGTGCGGCGGGCGGCGATGGCCGCGCCCGAGTCACGGGCGACCACGCTTTCCATGCCGGTGCCGACGAACGGCGCATCGGCCTTGACCAGCGGCACCGCCTGGCGCTGCATGTTCGAGCCCATCAGCGCGCGGTTGGCGTCGTCGTTCTCAAGGAACGGGATCAGCGCCGCAGCGACCGAAACCACCTGCTTCGGCGACACGTCCATGAAGTCGACGCGGTCTGGCGGCAGCACGATGACGTCGCCGGAGTGGCGGCAAACCACCAGTTCCTCAGCCAGACGGCCATCGTCGCCGATGACAGCGTTGGCCTGGGCGACGTTGTACTTCGCCTCTTCCATCGCCGACAGATACACGACCTCGTCGGTCACCACGCCATCGCGCACGGCGCGATACGGGGCCTCGATGAAGCCGTATTTGTTGACGCGCGCGAAGGTGGCCAGCGAGTTGATCAGACCGATGTTCGGACCTTCAGGGGTCTCAATCGGGCAAATGCGGCCGTAGTGCGTCGTGTGCACGTCGCGGACTTCGAAGCCCGCGCGCTCGCGGGTCAGACCGCCCGGGCCAAGCGCCGACAGACGACGCTTGTGCGTGACTTCCGACAGCGGGTTGGTCTGGTCCATGAACTGCGACAGCTGCGACGAGCCAAAGAACTCACGCACCGCGGCGGCGGCCGGCTTGGCGTTGATCAGGTCCTGCGGCATCACGGTGTCGATGTCGACCGAGGACATGCGCTCCTTGATGGCGCGCTCCATGCGCAGCAGACCCAGACGATACTGGTTCTCCATCAGCTCGCCGACCGAGCGGACACGGCGGTTGCCGAGGTGGTCGATGTCATCGACCTCGCCCTTGCCGTCGCGCAGGTCGACCAGCGCCTTGACCACGGCCAGCATGTCTTCCTTGCGGAGCGTGCGGGTGGTGTCGGGGCAGTCGAGGTCAAGACGCATGTTCATCTTGACGCGGCCAACGGCGGACAGATCGTAGCGCTCGCTGTCGAAGAACAGCGAGTGGAACATGGCCTCAGCCGCCTCCAGCGTCGGCGGCTCGCCCGGACGCATGACGCGGTAGATGTCGAACAGCGCCTCTTCGCGCGCCGAGTTCTTGTCGACGGCGAGCGTGTTGCGGATGTACGGGCCGATGGTGACGTGGTCGATGTCGAGGATCGGCAGCTCGTCGAAGCCAGCCTCGTCCAGCGCCTTCAGCAGCTTGTCGGTCAGCTCCTCGCCAGCTTCGGCGAAAATCTCGCCGGTCGCCGGATTGACGAGGTCCTCGGCGATATACTGGCCGATGACGTCCTCATCGGTGGCGCGCAGGAACTTGAGGCCCTTCTCGCCCAGCTGGCGGGCGGTGCGCACGGTCAGCTTGCGGCCAGCCTCGATCACCACCTCGCCGGTCTCGGCGTCGATCATGTCGACGGTGGCCTTGAAGCCCTTCATGCGCTCTGCGTCGAAGGGCACGCGCCAGCCGTGCTTGTCCTTCGTGTACATGATCTGCTTGTAGAAGGTCGAGAGGATGCCCTCGCCGTCCAGGCCAAGCGCGTACAGCAGCGACGTCACCGGAATCTTGCGGCGACGGTCGATGCGCGCATAGACGATGTCCTTGGCGTCGAACTCGATGTCGAGCCAGGAACCGCGATACGGAATGATGCGGGCGGCGAACAGCAGCTTGCCCGACGAATGGGTCTTGCCCTTGTCGTGGTCGAAGAACACGCCCGGCGAACGGTGCATCTGCGAGACGATGACGCGCTCGGTCCCGTTGACGATAAAGGTGCCATTGGCCGTCATGAGCGGGATGTCGCCCATGTAGACGTCCTGCTCCTTGATGTCCTTCACCGACTTGGCGCCGGTGTCTTCATCAATATCGAACACGATCAGGCGCAGGGTCACCTTGAGCGGCGCAGCGAAGGTCAGGCCGCGCTGACGGCACTCGTCAACGTCGTACTTCGGCGCTTCGAAGGTGTATTTGACGAACTCGAGCAGCGAGGCGCCGGAAAAATCGCCAATCGGGAAGACCGAGCGGAACACCGCTTCGAGGCCTTCGTCCGGGCGCCCGCCTTCAGGCTCTTCAACCAACAGAAACTGGTCATAGGACGCCTTTTGAACCTCGATGAGGTTCGGCATCTCCGCGACTTCGGTGATATGACCAAAGAACTTGCGGAGGCGTTTCCTGCTGGTGTTGGTCTGAGCCATGTGGTCCCTCACCATTCAGACGACCGTGGCGGTCTGCAGCGCGCGGAGCGCGGGCGACCAGGCCAGGCGCGGCGCCATTGGCGCCAGAAATCCTGTAAGCGGCGACGCCGCGGGCCAAATCCGGCCTTATGCCGGAGACGGCTTGACGGCCCCGGAGGAATCCTCCGGGACCGCCTGTATGCATGATCGGGCGGCTGCGAGGCGCAACCGCAAACCTGATCAGGTGAGCTCGACCTTGGCGCCAGCCTTCTCAAGCTGTTCCTTGATCTTGTTGGCTTCGTCCTTGGCGACACCTTCCTTGAGGGTCTTCGGAGCGCCTTCGACCAGGTCCTTGGCTTCCTTCAGGCCCAGGCCGGTGAGGGCGCGGACTTCCTTGATGACCTCAATCTTCTTGTCGCCAGCCGAAGCCAGGACAACGTTGAACTCGGTCTTCTCTTCAGCAGCAGCAGCGGCGGCGGCCGGAGCAGCGGCGACAGCCACGGCGGCGGCGGCGGAAACGCCCCACTTCTCTTCGAGAAGCTTGGCCAGCTCAGCGGCCTCGAGAACGGTCAGAGCCGACAGGTCGTCGACGAGTTTAGCCAGATCAGCCATGATTAACTTTCCTGAAATTGTTCGAACTTTGACAGGGTCTTAAAGACCTCAAGCCGCGTCTTTGTTGGCATAGGCCCCAAACACACGCGCCAGCTTTGCGGCCGGAGCGGTCGAGAGCTGCGCGATCTTGGTCGCCGGAGCCTGGACCAGGCCGATCAGCGTACCACGCAGTTCGTCGAGCGACGGCAGCGAGGCCAGAGCCTTCACACCGTCTGCGTTGAGGGAAGTGACGCCCATCGCGCCGCCAAGGACCTTGAACTTGTCGTTGGTCTTGGCGAACTCGGTAGCCACCTTCGGCGCCGCCACCGGATCACTGCTGTAAGCCAGCAGGGTCGGCCCCTTCAGAAGGGGAGCGATGGAAGCGACGTCCTTGCCTTCGAGAGCGATCTTGGCGATGCGGTTTTTCGCGACCTTAACGGTTGCGCCGGCCTGCTTCATCTCCTTGCGGAGCTTCTGCATGTCAGCGACCGAAAGGCCCGCGTAGTGGGCCACGACCACAACGCCCGTGTTCGCGAACACGTCGTTGAGAGACGCGACGAGGTCAGCTTTTGCTGCTCTGTCCACTGGGCTCTCTCCGGTTGGCGAAATGGATAATTCCAGATCGCCGGCTGCACATGTCGCCTGCGCCCCTGATCGGAAACGCGGCGACGCTCGCAAGCCCTGTCCCCAGCACGCTGCCCTTGGGCTGCGCCTGGTGCTCGAGGTTCGAACCGTTACGCTGGCTGACGCTGCGGCAAACGCAGCAGATACCCAGAAATTTCGGTCAGACCCGTCTGTGCTGGCCTCAAATGAAATTAAGCGTTGCGGATACCCGCGCGGCGCCTGCAGTCTCGGACAGGACATATGGCCAGCCCGGCAGAAGGGTCATCCTGCCGTTCCAGCCACAACCACCCTTGTGGGGCGGATTTCAGTGAACGCCCGGGCGAATCTGCCTCGGACATCCATGTTGTCGTAGCGGGTTAGATAGTCCTTCCGCGGCCATTTGCCAAGTGGAACCTGCCAGGGCAGGTCCCACATGGCGGCTGTTGCGGGCAGGCTAGCCGCCTTGATTTACGCAGCGGTCGTGGCGCTGGCCAGCTCGACGCGCAGGCCCGGACCCATGGTGGAGGAGACCGCGACGCGCTGGATGTAAGTGCCCTTGGCGCCTGTCGGGCGCGCCTTGGCGACGGCGTCAACGAAGGCGCGGATGTTCTCGACCAGCTTGGCGTCGTCGAACGAGGCCTTGCCGACGCCAGCATGGATGATGCCAGCCTTCTCGACGCGGAACTCGACAGCGCCGCCCTTGGCTGCGCCAACGGCGCCAGCGACGTCCATGGTCACGGTGCCGACGCGCGGGTTCGGCATCAGGCCGCGCGGGCCAAGCACCTTACCGAGACGACCGACCAGACCCATCATGTCCGGGGTGGCGATGCAGCGGTCGAAATTGATGTTGCCGCCCTGGATCTGCTCGAGCAGGTCCTCGGCGCCCACCACGTCTGCGCCAGCAGCCTTGGCCTCATCAGCCTTGGCGCCACGTGCGAACACGGCGACGCGCACGGTGCGGCCCGAGCCGTTCGGCAGGTTGCAGACGCCACGGACCATCTGGTCGGCGTGACGCGGGTCAACGCCGAGGTTCATCGAGATCTCAACGGTCTCGTCGAACTTGGCGCTGGCGCGGGCCTTGAGCTGCTTGACAGCGTCCTCAAGGGTGAACACGGAGTTGCGGTCCAGACCTTCACGGCTGGCGGCGACGCGCTTGGAAATACGGGCCATGCTCTATCTCCCTCAGGCGACGACTTCGACGCCCATGGACCGGGCCGAGCCACGGATCATGGACATGGCGGCTTCAACGCTGTCGCAGTTGAGGTCGACCATCTTCTTCTCGGCGATCTCACGGATCTGGGCTTCGGTCACCTTGGCGACGGCGGCGCCCTTGCCCGGGGTCTTCGAGCCGGAAGCAGGCTTCTTGCCGATCTTCAGATTGGCGGCCTTCTTGAGGAAGAACGTCACCGGCGGCTGCTTCATCTCGAAGGTGAAGGAGCGGTCAGCGAACGCGGTGATGATCACCGGGATCGGGGTGCCCTTCTCAATCTGCGCGGTCTTCGCATTGAAGGCCTTGCAGAACTCCATGATGTTCAGACCGCGCTGACCGAGCGCAGGACCGATCGGCGGCGACGGGTTCGCGGCGCCGGCAGGCACCTCGAGCTTGATGTAGCCAACTACTTTTTTAGCCATAACTGCTCCAGAAACAAAAGCGCCCGGCGCATCAGGCGAAATCGCCTGGCGTCCGGGTTCTGCGCAGACCGCGGTGCGCCACGAACTCCGGCTGGCGACCGGCGTGACTCCCACGGCGTTTGAGAAGCGCGTTGGTTAAAGCCCAAACGCGATTCTGTCAACGCCCCAGCGTGCTCGCGCAAGACCGGCGCCGCAGGCCGCGCCACGGCGTGGCCTTGACCTTGGCCTTGACCTTGCGCGTGGCGCCCCCCGGGACATCGACATGCAAACGCCGCGTTCGCAGGCGAACGCGGCGTTTCATTACCCCCTGCCCTCCCCAACCGGAAGGGCGACGGGTTCAGACCTTTTCGACCTGGGCGAACTCGAGGTCGACTGGCGTGGCGCGACCGAAGATCGACACCGCGACCTTGAGGCGCGAGCGGGCCTCGTCGACTTCCTCGACAACGCCGCTGAACGAGGCGAACGGACCATCGGAGACCTTGACGGTCTCGCCAACCTCGAAGCTGACGGAGGGCTTCGGCCGCTCGACGCCATCCTGGACCTGGCCCTTGATGCGCATGGCCTCGGCTTCCGAGATCGGCATCGGCTTCTGGTCCTGGCCAAGGAAGCCGGTGACCTTCGGGGTGTTCTTGATCAAATAGTGCACTTCGTCGGTGAGGTCGCATTTCACCAGCACGTAGCCGGGGAAAAACTTGCGCTCGGCCTCGACCTTGCGGCCACGGCGCACCTCAACGACCTTCTCGGTCGGCACCAGCACTTCTTCGAACTTGTCCTCAAGCCCCCGCTGCGCGATCTGGTCGCGGATCGACTGGGCCACCTTGTTCTCAAAGTTCGAATAGGC
Organism: Camelimonas sp. FR25; assembly: GCF_059740505.1. Taxonomy (NCBI): domain Bacteria; kingdom Pseudomonadati; phylum Pseudomonadota; class Alphaproteobacteria; order Hyphomicrobiales; family Chelatococcaceae; genus Camelimonas; species Camelimonas sp. FR25. Next base: position 15,829 of record NZ_JCAWFG010000114.1, read on the forward strand.
GTGAACGATGTACCAGCGCATGGCCATGTCATGCCCTCCTTAGCGACCGATGCCGATGATCAGGCTGACGGCGAAGCGGATGACCTGATCGGCTGCGACGAAGAAGATCGCAGCGATGATCACCATCACAAACACCATGGCCGTGGTGATCATTGTCTCCTTGCGGGTCGGCCAGGTGACCTTCGAGGCCTCCTTGCCAACCTGCTGGATAAATTCAACAGGGCTAGTCTTCGCCATTATCTGCCGGCGCCGCCAGTGCGGCCCGCTCCTCGGTGCAAGAGTGCCAGGCAAGAATGCCAGTGCAAGGGTGCCAGACCACATGGGTCCGGAATTGTTACGACATAGGGACGATCTGCCCCCCCTGCGTCAAGCCCCTCCTTGCAGGAGCAACACAGGACGGGCGCCCCAGGGGCCATGGCCGCTGCGTCAGTGAAACGCCGCATCCGCTTGCGCCCCGGCGCCTGCCGTCAGCCGCCGGCGCCAGAATCAGCAACCCCAGCCACACTCATGTCGCATGAAGCTCAAACTGGATGAAGCAGAAACAGGCTGACGCTGAAGGCGCCGACGAAGGGCGCTGGCGCTGCCGTCGGTCGAAGCGCTAACCGGCGGGGCACAAAGCCAGCGATCTGCATGGCGGGCTACTGCCACGCGAACGCCACCGCGGGCCCAAACGCAAAAAACCTGCCAGCGGCGGAACCGCTGGCAGGAGTGGAGGGACTCGAACCCCCAACCCCCGGTTTTGGAGACCGGTGCTCTAGCCGATTGAGCTACACTCCTAGCGGCGAGAAACGCGCACAGCGCGTCTTGCGTGAGCGCTACATGCACCAATGCGCCGGGGCTTGCAAGGCCCCTGCCGCAGCGTTGAAACACCGCGCTCCGGTTTTCCCCAGCCGCGACGATCATGGCGGGCGGCCAGCCCTGGGCCGCGCGCCGCATGGCCGTTGCGCCTTGCGCGTCTGGGCCGCGGGCGCGACGACAGTTGCGCGTCCGCAGTAGAGGCAACCAGCCATGACGCCATCATTGGCGCCCCCTCCCCGTCGAAGACGCCGGGCCGACGGTCCCGCAAAGCAAAACGGCGTCGCCCGAAGGCGACGCCGCTGAAGTTGACGCTGTGGCCGCTGGGGCCAGGCGTT
>NZ_JCAWFG010000115.1:0-405 GCF_059740505.1 Camelimonas sp. FR25
TTCCGTAAGCCTGTGAAGGCGGACCCGTGAGGGCCGCTGGAGGTATCGGAAGTGAGAATGCTGACATGAGTAACGACAAACAGTGTGAAAGACACTGTCGCCGAAAGTCCAAGGGTTCCTGCGTAAAGTTAATCTTCGCAGGGTTAGCCGGCCCCTAAGGCGAGGCCGAAAGGCGTAGTCGATGGGAACCATGTAAATATTCATGGGCCAGCAGGTGGTGACGGATGCCGTGTATCGTATCTCCTTACTGGATTGGAGGTGCGGTGAAGGCGTTCCAGGAAATAGCCCCTGCATCAGACCGTACCCGAAACCGACACAGGTGGACTGGTAGAGTATACCAAGGCGCTTGAGAGAACTATGCTGAAGGAACTCGGCAATTTACCTCCGTAACTTCGGGATAAGGAG
>NZ_JCAWFG010000116.1:0-9283 GCF_059740505.1 Camelimonas sp. FR25
TTCGCCCTCTCGCCCCTCCCAACCGTCATGGTCGGGCTTGACCCGACCATCCACGTCTTGCGACCGCGCCGCCAACCATCAGCAAGACGTGGATGCCCGTGACAGGCACGGGCATGACGGCGCTGGGGTGTGGTGGAAGCGGGGGTGCTGGAAGGCGGGGGCGCTGGAAGCTGCGTGTGGCGAGGGCGGCCATGGGTTGCGCGTGCTGCGCCATGGAACGGAAAATCATCCGCCGACTGGCCCGACGGCAGCCCCTTCGCCCTCGCGCCCCCTCCCCACCGTCATGGTCGGGCTTGACCCGACCATCCACGTCTTGCCAACAGCGCCGCCAACCGTGAGCAAGACGTGGATGCCCGTGACAGGCACGGGCATGACGGCGTCGGTTTTTGTGCCAGGCGACGGCGCCCTTCAAACCAAAGGACGATCCTGCGACGGACGGGCGGGAGCCGGCTCTGCGTTGAACGCCGCCGCGAACAGGGCCCGCGTGTAATCGGTCTGCGGCGCGGCGAACAGCTGCTGGGCCGGGCCCTGTTCCACCACCACGCCGTTCTGCATCACCATGACGGTGTTGGCCAAAGCCTTCACCACTTTCAGATCGTGGCTGATGAAGATGTAGGACAGGTTTTTGCGCCGTTGCAGCTCGCGCAGCAGGTCGACAATCTGCGCCTGCACCGACATGTCGAGCGCCGAGGTCGGCTCGTCGAGCAGCACGAAGGCTGGCTCCAGCGCCATGGCGCGGGCGATGGCGATGCGCTGGCGCTGGCCGCCGGAGAATTCGTGCGGGTAGCGGTCCATGCTCGCCGGATCGAGGCCGACGTCGTGCAGCGCCTCCGCCACCTTCTGCCGCTGGGTCGCCAGCGGCATGTCCGGCTGCTGCACCAGCATGCCCTCGGCGATGATCTCGGCCACCGACATGCGCGGCGACAGCGAGCCATAGGGGTCCTGGAACACCATCTGCATGCGCTTGCGCAAAGGCCGAAGCTGTCGCGCCGCCACGCCGTCAATGCGCTGGCCGAGCACAACGATCGGCCCCTCCGAGCGGATCAGCCGCAATAGCGCAAGGCCCAGCGTGGTCTTGCCTGAGCCGGATTCGCCGACAATGCCCAGCGTCTCGCCCCGGCGCAGCTGCAGCGACACGCCATCCACCGCCTTGATGTGGCTGGCCACCTTGCGCAGGAAGCCCTTGCGCACCTCAAACCACACCTTCACCGGACCGGCCTCGACCACCGTCGGCGCATCCGTCGCCACCGGGGCCGCCTCGCCTTTCGGCTCCGCCGCCAGCAGTTTGCGGGTATAGGTGTGCTGCGGATTGGCGAAGACGTCCGCCACCGCTCCGCGCTCAACGATCTTGCCGCCGGTCATCACACAGACATGGTCGGCGATGCGGCGGACAATGCCGAGGTCGTGGGTGATGAACAGCATGGCCATACCGAGCCGGCGCTGCAGATCGGCCAGCAAGGCGAGGATCTGCGCCTGCACCGTCACGTCGAGCGCCGTGGTCGGCTCATCGGCGATGAGCAGATCGGGCTCATTGGCCAAAGCCATGGCGATCATCACGCGCTGGCGCTGGCCGCCAGAGAGCTGGTGCGGATAGGCGCCCAGCCGTTCCGCCGGCTGGCGAATGCCGACCAGCTCCAGCAATTCGATAATCCGCGCCCGCGCCGCCTTGCCGCGCAGCCCCTTATGCAGGGCCAGGATCTCGCCGATCTGCTTCTCCACCGTGTGCAACGGGTTGAGCGAGGTCATCGGCTCCTGAAACACCATGGTGATGTCATTGCCGCGCACGGCGCGCAGATCGGCGTCGGACGCCGTCAGCAGGTTCTGGCCGCGAAACAGCACCTCGCCGTCCGGGTGGCTGGCCGTGGGATAGGGCAGCAGCCGCAGGATCGACATGGCGGTGACGGATTTGCCCGAGCCGCTCTCGCCGACCAGCGCCAGCGTCTCGCCGCGCGCCAGCTCGAACGACACGCCGTCGACCGCCATCGACAGCTGACCGCCCTGGCTGAAGGCGGTCTTCAGGTTGCGCACCTGCAACAGCGGCGCTTCGGTGGTCGCGCGGCTCATGCCATCACCTTGCGTGGATCGAAGGCGTCGCGCACCGCCTCGCCGATAAAGATCAGCAGCGACAGCATCAGCGCGATGACGAAGAAGCCGGACAGGCCAAGCCAGGGCGCCTGCGGATTGGCCTTGCCCTGGGCCAGCATCTCGCCCAGCGACGGCGAGCCTGGCGGCAGGCCGAAGCCGAGGAAATCCAGCGAGGTCAGCGTGGTGATGGCGCCGTTGAGGATGAACGGCAGGAAGGTCAGCGTCGCCACCATGGCGTTGGGCAGCATGTGGCGCACCATGATGCGGACATCCCCCAGGCCGAGGGCGCGGGCGGCGCGGACATATTCCAGATTGCGGGCGCGCAGGAACTCGGCCCGCACCACGCCCACCAGCGACACCCAGGAGAACAGCAGCATGATGCCGAGCAGCACGAGGAAGCCTGGGGTGATCACCGCCGAGATGATAATCAGCAGATACAGCGACGGGATCGCCGTCCACACCTCGATAAAGCGTTGCGACACCAGATCGGTCCAGCCGCCGAAATAACCCTGCATCGCGCCTGCCGCCACGCCGATCAGTGAGGAGGCGATGGCGAGCGCGAGGCCAAACAGCACGGAAATGCGGAAGCCATAGATCAGCCGCGCCAGCACGTCGCGACCCTGATCATCAGTTCCGAGCCAATTGTATTCAAGGTCGCTGCAGGAGGCGCCGCCCATCTTGGCCGCCGCCTCGGCGCATTGCGCCTGCGTGAGCAGCCAGGTGGGCGGCGACGGCGCCGGGGTCGGCAGATTGAGATTCTGGGTGTTGTAGGAGAAGCGGATCGGCGGCCACAGCATCCAGCCATGCGCCTTGATCTCATCGGCGATGGCCGGGTCGCGGTAGTCGGTCACCGCTAAAAAGCCGCCGAACTTCTCCTCCGGATAGTGCACGAAGGCGGGAAACAGCAGTTCGCCCTTGTAGGACGCCAGGATCGGCCGGTCATTGGCCACCAGCTCGGCGCAGAGCGTCACCACAAACAGCGCGAGGAAAATCCACAACGACCACCAGCCGCGCCGGTGGCCGCGAAAATTGCGCCAGCGCCGCTGGTTGAGCGGCGACAGCCACGCGCGCTTGCCGCGCGGCGACGGCGGCGGCGCAATGATCGGGGCGGCGGGCGTGGGTATGTCCCCGGCGACGACGGCGCTCATGCTCACGTCTCCCGGGTTTCAAAATCGATGCGCGGATCGATCCAGGTATAGGTCAGGTCCGAGATCAGATTCACCACGAGGCCAAGCAGCGAGAAAATGTACAGCGAGGCGAACACCACTGGATAGTCGCGGTTGATGATGGATTCAAACGACAGCAGGCCGAGACCGTCGAGGGAGAAGATCGTCTCGATCAGCAAGGAGCTGGCGAAGAACGCGCCGATAAACGCCCCGGGCAGGCCGGCGATGACGATCAGCATGGCGTTGCGGAACACATGGCCATAGAGCACGCGCCGCTCGGTCAGCCCCTTCATCCGCGCCGTCAGCACATATTGCTTGCGGATCTCGTCCAGAAACGAATTGCGCGTCAGAAGCGTCGTGGTGGCGAAGGAGCCCAGCGCCATGGCGGTGATCGGCAGCGCCAGATGCCAGAAATAATCGGCGATCTTGCCGACGAGGCTGAGCTGCTCCCAATTGTCGGAAGTCAGGCCGCGCAAGGGGAAGAACTGGAAGAACGAGCCGCCGGCGAACAGCACGATCAGCAAAATGGCGAACAGGAAGCCAGGGATGGCGTAGCCAATGATCACCACCACCGATGTCCAGGCATCGAAGCGCGAGCCATCGCGCATCGCCTTGGCCACGCCGAGCGGGATGGAGATGGCGTAACTGAGCAGCAGCATCCACAGCCCAAGCGAGATCGACACCGGCAGCTTCTCGGCGATCAGATCGACCACGGGCGTATCGCGAAAATAGCTCTTGCCGAAATCGAAACGGGCGTAGTCCCAGATCATCTTGCCGAAGCGCTCATAGGCCGGCTTGTCAAAGCCGAATTGCGCCTCCAGCTGCTTGATGAAGGCCGGGTCCAGCCCCTGGGCGCCGCGATAGCCGCCATCGCCACCACCGCCGCCGCCTGCCTGGCCGGCGAGGTCCGCGCCGCCGCCGGTGAAGCGCCCGGTGGCGCCGGCGTCAGTGCCCTGCAATTGGGCGATCACCCGCTCCACCGGGCCGCCTGGCGCGAATTGCACCAGCACGAACGAGATCAGCATGATGCCGAGGATGGTCGGAATCATCAGCAGCAGGCGGCGCAGCACATATCCGGCCATCAGCGTCGCTCCAGCCCACCGGGACGGCGGCTCTTCTGCGCGGTCATCAGCGGCGGCCGCCGGTCTTTGCGGCGAGGCTTGCGTCCCACCACCAGATGGTCGGGAAGGCCGAGGCGCCATATTCCGGCATGGTCGCCGGGCGGCCAAAGCGGTTCCAGCGCGCCGTGCGCTGGTAGCCGTAGGACCATTGCGGCACGACGTAATTGTGATGCAGCAGCACCCGGTCGAGCGCCCGGGCGGCGGCGACCAGCTCGACGCGGTTGGTGGCGTAGACCAGCTTGCTGATCAGCGCATCGACGCCCGCGTCAGCGATGCCGGCGACATTCTCTGAGCCTGGACGTTTCGCCGCCTCCGAGCCCCAATAATTCCACTGTTCATTGCCCGGCGACAGGCTCTGGCCCCACAGATAGGTGGTGCAGTCGAAATCGAAGCTGCGCATACGGTTTTCATATTGCACGCTATCGACGGTGCGCATGTTGATGGTGATGCCGAGGCGCTGCAGCGCGTTCTTGTAGGGCAGCACCGGCCGTTCAAAGGCCTGGTCATAGGTGATGTATTCAAACACCATCGGCGCGCCGGTGGACTTGTTGACCAGCTGGCGGCCGCGCTGCTCCCAGCCCGCTTCGTTCAGCAGGCGATTGGCCTCGCGCAGATTGTTGCGGAACGCCTCCTGCGAGCCAGCCACCGGATTCTTGTAGGGCTCGGTGAACACGCTGGCCGGGATCTTGTCGCGGACGCTCTCCAGTATCTCTTTCTCCAGCCCCTCGGGCAGGCCGGATGAGGCCAGCTCGGTGCCCCAGAAATAGGAGTTGATGCGCGCGTACTGGCCAAAAAACAGCGTGCGATTCACTTCCTCAAAGTCGAAGGCGTAGTTCAGCGCCCGCCGCACCCGCTCGTCCTGGAACATCGGGCGGCGCAGGTTGAAGGCGAACGCCTGCATCACGCCGCTGGAGCGCTGGGCGAACTCCTCCAGCACCACGCGCTTGTCGCGCACCGCCGGAAAATCATAGCCCGTGGCCCAGTTGCGGGCGACGTTCTCGATGCGGAAGTCGAACTGGTCGCCCTTGAACGCCTCGAACATCACCGTCAGGTCGCGGTAATAGTCGATGCGCAGGCCGTCGAAATTATTGGCGCCGACGTTCATCAGCAGCTTGTCGCCCCAATAGTCCCGCACACGCTCATATTCACACCAGCGGCCAGCGTCGAAGGCCTTGATGCGATAGGGGCCGGAGCCCAGCGGCGGCTCCAGCGTCGTGGCGGTGATGTCGCGCTTGCGTCCCTGGGCGTCGACGCCCTCCCACCAGTGGCGGGGCAGCACGGTCAGCTGGCCGACGATCTGTGGCAATTCACGATTGCCGGTGGTGGAGAAGCGGAACGTGACCTCGCGCTCGCCGGTTTTCTCTGCGGAAACGACGTCGCGCCAATAAGCTGCGTAGCGCGGGTTAAGCTTCTTCAGCTGCGTGAAGCTGAAGATAACGTCCTCGACGCTGACCGGAACGCCGTCGTGCCAGCGCGCTTCAGGACGCAGGCGATACGCCGCCCAGGAATAATCGTCGGGGTGGCGACCGGCGCTGGCGAGCTGGCCATATTCGGTGTTCACCTCATCCAGCGACTGGCTCATCAGCTGGTCATAGATCAGCGAAATCCGCCCTTCCAGGGCGCCTTTGACGCCAGCCACCGCCAGATTGAAATTATCGAAGCCGCCCGAGGCGGCCAGCCGCACGACGCCGCCACGCGGCGCCTGAGGGTTGACGTAAGCAAAATGCCGGGCGTCGGGGCCATATTTTGGCTCGCCCATCATCGACATGGCGTGGCGCCAGGGCGGCGTGTCAGCAGACACAGCCCCAGCTGCCGCCGCTCCTGCCGCCGCCTGTGGCCCGCCAGACGCCTGCGCCGCCGCGGACCCACCGCCTGCGCCGAGCAACCCCGCGACGCTGGCGGCGCCGCCGAGCAACACCGAACGCCGGCTTGGATGATGGCCAGAGCTGGCGGGCGCATCATGCAGGCGGAGGTCATCGGTGGTTTTTGGCACGGGCGGCTCCGGGATAGTGGCGAGGCGGCGCCGCGTCAGCGTCGTTTGGCGGCAGCCGGACAGGGCGTCTTGCAGGGCGTCTTGCCGACGCACGGTTTATGCAAATCACGCCGTGATGGCGCAGCCTTCAGTTATGCCCGCAAAAAGGGCGGCGGCAAGTCCAAACACCCCCAAATGCGGACGCCGCTGGCCAGGCCGCCCTGTTGTCTGCACGCGCTGCGCCTCGCCGCCAGAGCGGCGTCGCACGCTGCATCTCTGGAGGGCGGCCATAAAAAAGGCCGGGCGAGAGCCCGGCCTTGGTGCGCATGACGCTAAAGCGTCTTCAGTTCTTTGCCGGCTCCTGCGCCGCCGGAGCAGCGGCAGGGGCAGCAGGCGCTGCGTCAGCGGCCGGGAGCGGCTTCGGCGCATCCGACTGGCTGTTGAGCCAGACCAGAATGTCGGCGCGCTCTTCTTCCTTCGAGATGCCGGCGAAGTTCATCAGCGTGCCAGGCACGGCCTTCTTCGGATTGGTCAGGAATTCGTTGAGGTTCTCGAAATTCCACTCACCGCCATGCTCCTTCATCGCCTTGGAATAGGCGAAGCCGTCCGCATGGGCGACCTTGCCGCCGATGGTGCCGTAGAGATACGGGCCAATCTTGTTCGGAGCGCCCTTCTCGAACGCATGGCAGGTCTTGCACTTGGCGACGGCCTTCTCGCCGCGCGCGGCGTCAGCCTTGGCCAGCAGCACCGGCAGCGGGGTCGCCGGCTTGGCGGCTTCAGCGGCGCCGCCTGCTGAAGCCTCCGCCGCCTGCGGCAGATCATAGCCGGGAACCGCCGGACGGTGGTTCTCGAACAGCTTCTCGGTGACGATACCCAGCCCAAGCACGAACATCAGAGTGCCCAGAACCGCGCCGGCAATTTTGTTAAGCTCGAAGGAATCCATAAACGGCGACTCCGCAAGGCGTGACCTGGAAATACAACAGCGCCCCGCAAACGGAGCTTTGGGCGATGATTAACCGCTTTGACGGGGCGAACGCAACTCGTATAGACCAAACGGTGTTTGCTACTTTTTGACGCCGTTCCAAACTATGATCCAGCCCATCGTCCTCATCCCGGCCCGTATGGCCTCCACCAGACTGCCCGGGAAACCGTTGGCGGATATCGCTGGCGCGCCGATGATCGTGCAGGTGATGCGCCGCGCGCAGGAGGCGGATATCGGCCCTGTGGTCATCGCCACCGACACCGTGGAGGTGGCGGAAGCTGTTGAAAAGGCTGGCGGAACCGTGGTGATGACCCGCGCCGACCACCCGTCTGGCTCGGACCGGATCCACGAGGCGCTTCAGGCCATTGACCCTGCGGGTCGATACGACGTGATTGTGAACGTCCAGGGCGATCTGCCGACCATTAACCCTGCCGTCATCAAGGCGTCGCTGCGACCGCTGGCCGATGCAGCTGTGGATATCGCAACCCTCGCCGCCGTGATCACCCGGCCGGAAGAGCGCGATGAGTCAAGCGTGGTCAAGGCGGTGGGCAGCCATCTCGCCCCGGACCATCTGCGGGCGCTGTACTTTACCAGGGCCACTGCTCCCTGGGGTAGTGGCCCGCTCCTGCACCATATCGGCCTCTACGCCTGGCGCCGCAGCGCGCTTGAGCGCTTCGTGCAACTGCCGCCCTCGCCGCTGGAAGAGCGGGAGAAGCTGGAGCAGCTGCGCGCCCTCGAGGCCGGCATGCGAATTGACATAATTGTGGTGGATGACGTGCCCCTCGGGGTCGACACGCCAAAGGACCTTGAGCGGGCGCGCGCCATATTGGCCACCCGCGCCAATGGGTCCGCCTGAACAGTTTACGGAGACACCATGACCGGCGCCACGCCCGGTGCAGTTTCTGCCCCGGCACACGACAGCACGCCTGACAGCGCTTCCCGCCTGATCTCTTTCCAGGGCGAAAACGGAGCCAATTCGCAGATCGCCAGCCGGGAAGTGTTCCCCGACCGCGACACCCTGCCCTGCGCCACCTTTGAGGACGCCCTTGCCGCCGTAAAGGATGGCGTCGCGGAATTCGGCATGATCCCGATTGAGAACTCGATCGCCGGTCGCGTCGCCGACATCCATCATTTCCTGCCGACCTCGGGCCTGCACATCGTCGGCGAGCACTTCCTGCCGATCCGCTTCCAGCTGATGGCGCTGCCCGGCGCGCCGGTGGAGGGGCTGAAGAGCGTCTACAGCCACGTGCACGCCATCGGCCAGTGCCGCCGCATCATCCGCCGCCTCGGCCTGCGCGCGGTTGTCACCGGCGACACCGCCGGCGCGGCGCGCGAAGTGGCCGAATGGGGCGATCCCAGCCGCGCGGCGCTGGCGCCCCGACTGGCGGCTGAGGTCTATGGCCTCACCATTCTCGCCGAGGATGTCGAGGATGAGGCGCACAACACCACCCGCTTCGTGGTGCTGGCCCGTGAGCCACAATGGCCTGCCCCAGAGGAAGGACCGTGCATCACCAGCTTTGTCTTCCGGGTGCGTAACCTGCCGGCGGCCTTGTACAAGGCGCTGGGCGGCTTCGCCACCAATGGCGTCAACATGACCAAGCTGGAAAGCTACCAGGTCGAGGGCCAGTTCGCCGCCACGCAGTTTTTTGTTGAGGTGGAAGGCCATCCGGACCAGCGCGCCCTGCAGCTGGCGTTCGAGGAGCTGAAATTCTTCTCGAAGGAGTTCCGGATTCTCGGCGTCTATCCGGCCTCGCCCTATCGCGAGACCCTGCGGGCCATGGCCGCCGAATAAGCGCCCGGTTTCCCCTGGCGCGTCACGCCAGCGTCACGCCCATCAGGCACACAGCCCGCCCATAAGGCGGGCTGTTGTCGTTGTGGCGTCTGCGACCGCGAGCGCGCCCATCGTCACGCAGCGGCGCCACAGGCCCGGGCTGACGGGACTGACGGGACTGACGGG
>NZ_JCAWFG010000117.1:0-2635 GCF_059740505.1 Camelimonas sp. FR25
TTGCCTTCGCGATCCGTTTCTTTGGTGCGGAGAAGAACTCGCGCGGCAGGTCGCAATCGCCGACCTGATCGACGCCGCGTGTGCGCATCCGATCAGTGTCGGAGCGGCGGGCGTGGTTGAGGGGGCGCGCCATTATACGCCTTCCGCATCGCGCTTCGCGACCTGCGCCGCGATCCATGCGTCAATCTCATCTGACAGCCAGCGGTTGGCGCGCTCTGTGAGGCGCACAGGTTGCGGAAAGGTCCCTGCGTCCAACATGCGGACTAACGTCCGCCGCGAGAAAGCGCAGCGCTCCAGCACTTCACGTGTGCGTACGAAGCGCGGCGAAGTCGCCTGTTCAATTTGTGGATGGTCTACGGTCTGCTTCACAATATTCTCCGTCAAATGATGGGCTATTGCCCGGCGTTTAGGTTCGCTTCATTCGACGGCGTGCAGCCGTTACAGACACAATACACTATTTCGTGCTTGGCGCAACGTGCTCTATCGGGCGCACTACATAAGTGGTGCGCGTTACATAGCTTCTATGTTTCCTGTTTACTCACATTTGGAAAGTTGAGTGTTGCCACGGCCCGAGAGGGGGGGCGGCTCTCTGCGCCAGCGTCACAGGCGCGCCGGGGCGCGGAATGCTATTGCCGAGAGCCACTTTTGCTTTTGGGCGAGTGAAGGCCCCAAGCCGTATTTGGGCCGGGCGTGCTTGTGCCCCATGAGATAGGCGACAACCTTCTCCGGCGTCTCCGCCTCGATCAGCCGATCCTCGAAGGTGTGCCGCAGCGAGTAGAGCGAGTGCTTCGGCGTAAGGTTGAAACCGCGCGCCTTGAACGCCTTCGACATGAGAGCCGAGAGCGTGTCGGCCTTCTCGAAGTAGCGAGGGAAGCCGTCCGGGGCGAGCTTCATCGCTTCGAGCGCCACGCCGACGAGGGGCGTCTCCCTTTTCGAGCTGTCCGTCTTCAGCTTCCGGCCGATCGGCCTGACGATCACATGCGGGATTTCCGCGTCAAGCCGGATCGTCTCTCTCGTCAGGTTGCATGCTTCTGAAAGACGCAGACCTGTCTCCGCAATGAGATACACGACGAGCCGCGCTTCGAGGTTGATGTCGTCGAAGACGCCCTCCCGCAGTATATGTTCTTGCACATAGGCGGGGAGGTAGGCTGTGCGCTGGCCTGTCGATCCCCCGGCGATCCGCGTCCCCGCGAAGGGGTTATCGGCCTTCAGGCGGTCGCGCTGGAAGATCGTCCTGATCATCTTGTTCAGGTTGTCGATGTCCCGGTTCGCGGTCGAGATTTGCATCTCCTCCTCGTCGATCCGGGTCAGCCACCAGTCGCGAAAGTCGAGGGCATCCTCGCGCGTGATCTCCGTCAGCGCCTTATCCCCGACGAGCGTCGAGAGGTAGCGGATCGCCCGTGCCTTCGGCAGTCGCCACTTATGGACCTGCTTCTCCGACATGCCGGCGAGGCCCCCGCGCTCGTGCTGCTCGATCTCGTCGAGGAGGCCGGAGAGACGCAGGGCCGGCTTCTCCTCGCCGCCGAGTAGGGCAGAGACGGCCGGCGCGGAGCCGGTCAGACCGTTCGCTTTGAGCGTCAGGGTCCGGTGAATGATCTCCTCGGGCGGCCCGGCGAGGAGCGCCGGGGCCGGCGCATAGCTAAAGCCGAGGACCCGGGAGAGCTGCTGCGCCGCCTTGTATCGCTGGCCAGCGTCCGGGTCCTGCCCGGCAGCGAGGGCGCGCCAGTAAGTTTCAAGCCGCTCATTCAGCTTTGCGACGGCCGGGGTAGCCCGCGTGCCGCGTGGATCATCTTCGACCTTGATCCCGGTCGAGACCTTCACAAACGTGCGCTTGTCGAATGGTTTAAGCGCAGCAGGGACCCGGCGAATAAGGTACCAAGTGCCAGACCTGTCTGTGGGAGAAACCTTGTACTGTTTCATGGACCGTATGGCTTTCAACGCTCTGTCGGCGTTGCCTACGTTGTCCAAAATGTAACCCAGACTGTCAACCAAAAGAGGCCAAAACGCCATTATCCGGTCGCGCAAACGACCGGATATCGAAGTTATTTCAATAAGTTAGCTTGAAATGTATTGGCGCGCCCGAAAGGATTCGAACCTCTGACCCCCAGATTCGTAGTCTGGTGCTCTATCCAGCTGAGCTACGGGCGCCGACGCCGTTTGCTTCGTGTGAAGCGCTTGCGTTCGATGACGCTGATGTAGCCGGACATTTCCGGCATTGCAAGCGCCCGCGTTCAGAAAGCGCAAAAAGCCGGTTGTGGCGGTGGGTAACTCGGGCGTGAGTTGGATTGTCTGGCCCTGCTGGCGGCGTTTATGAGGCGGGGCGGGGCCAGCTAAGTCATTCAGATTTGGTTGTTCTGCGGGCGTGGGCGGCGGCGTTGGGGCGTTGGTTCGGCTTGTGGATGACGCGCCGGGCATTGCAACGCGGCGCCTCGCCGATGGTGCGCGGCTCTGGCCTCGGCGCGAGGGAGGGGCGGCATTGTCTGCGGGAGGGCGGCGTGCGGTGAGGCGCGGCGCCTGGCACAGTGGACTGCGTTGTTTCCGGCAGGCTCGGCGGGCGTCCCATGCGGCATGGCGGCGGGCTGTCGGTGAGCTACATCGGCAATTTTGGTGTTGCGGTCGGCGCCTGGCTGTCGTT
>NZ_JCAWFG010000118.1:0-109060 GCF_059740505.1 Camelimonas sp. FR25
TTGCTTTCCTAAACGGGAAACATTCCCGACTACTGAGCCCCGGGAGCATCGCTGCGCCAAAGCCCGACAGATTTCGCCTGCCTGGTTCGGCGACGCGCGCCTCCCTAGCAAATTCCGGTCATGGTTGGCAAAATCAAACTTGCGTTCAGATGCGTGTGAATGAGGCCTGTTACAAGACCGCGACATGACAGCGGCGTGTGCGGCCAGAATATGGGTGTTTTGGCGGCAGACATGCGGCGCCTGGCGCGCCGTTCATGTCCACCCGCACACGCGCGATGGATGAAGACATCAAGCGACCGGAGTTGTCACTGCAGAACATCGACAGAATCGGTCACAGCGCCCGCAGCGACTTTCATGGAGCGACATTCACGGCGCGGCGTTTTGGGCGAGACGTTTCGGACGCCCATAGCCAGCATGCGCCGCCGCCATATGGCGCAGGATGCAACGACGTCGCGGCGACCAAGGGGCGCGACAGCGGCAAGTCAGTCAACAAGTGGGATGAAGAAAAAGGCTGGAGCGGGTGAAGGGAATCGAACCCTCGTATTCAGCTTGGAAGGCTGCTGCTCTACCATTGAGCTACACCCGCGCCGTGCGGCGTAACGCTGTTCACGCCATGGGCGCGATACCCATGCGCCGGGGCGCACTGTGCATCTTCGCCGCTGGGGCCAGATTATGTCGTGAAAATCTGGCGGCGCAAGCAGGGTGCGCCTGTATTCCGGAGCCGATGGTGGAGGGAGTTGGATTCGAACCAACGTAGGCTTAGCCAACGGATTTACAGTCCGTCCCCTTTAACCACTCGGGCATCCCTCCTCATCGTCCGGAATGTCCTCGGGTCACTGGCTAGGGCGACCCGGCGGCGTCGCCTTCGCGGTGAACCGCTGAGCAACGTGGCGCTCTTATGCGAACAGCGACCGGCGCTGTCAACGCCCCGCCCTGTTCAAATCTGCTCAGAGGTGTGGATTACCGGCTGTCGACAAGCCCGGCGCAAGGGTGCAGAACAGCCGCCGGCGGCGCTGCGTCAACCTTGTCAACGGGTTGCGTCGCGCGCCAGCGCTGACGGCGCGCGACACGCCTCCGTCAACGCCATCCCGTCATCATTCGTCTGTCCGAAAGCTCGCCATGTCCGCCAACCGGCCACCGCCAAACCGACGCAACCAGGGAGGCTCCCGCTTTCCGCGCAAGCCAGACGCGGCGCGGCGCGAGGCCGCCCGCGCCGAATGGAAGGCCAACCGGCCCGAGCACGCGCTCGACATTGTGGTGCTGTATGGCTGGCGCCCGGTGGTTGAGGCCATTGGCAACAGCCGGCGCAGCTTCCGGCGGCTGCTGATCACCGAAAACGCCCAGCGCCGGCTGGAAGAAGAGAAGCTCGCCCTGCCGGTGACGCCCGAGCTGGTGCGGCCAGACCAGATCGACCGCCTGGTCGGCCCGGACGCCGTGCATCAGGGGCTTTACGCGGAAGTTGACCCGCTGGACGGGCCGACGCTGGAATCCATGCCGCAGGACGGCGTGTTCCTGGTGCTGGACCAGATCACTGATCCGCACAATGTCGGGGCCATCGTCCGCACTGCTGCGGCTTTCAATGTCAGCGCCATTATCACCACCGCCCGGCACAGCCCGGCGGCGACCGGCGTGCTGGCAAAATCCGCCTCGGGCGGCCTCGAATATGTGCCGATCGTCACGGTGCGAAATCTGGCCGGGGCGCTACAGACCATGGCCGAGCGCGGCGTGCAGTGCATCGGCCTCGATTCCGCCGGCCCGACCGTGCTCGAGGAGGTTCCGATGCAACGGCCTCTGGCCCTGGTGCTCGGCGCCGAGGGCAAGGGCCTGCGACAGCTGACCCGTGAGCGCTGCCAGCATCTGGCCCGCCTCGACATGCCAGGCGAGATCAAGAGCCTCAACGTCTCCAACGCCACCGCCATTTCGCTTTACGCCGTGATGCGCGCCTGCCCGCCGGCCAACTGACAGGCGCAATGACAAGAGGGCAGCGGGGGGCGTGCGGCGCGTCTGGAGGAGGCAATCACCGCCCTCCCGCCACAGCACAGCGCCCCGCAGCGGCGCCGGCCTGTCGCGGCTGCACATCTGCGCCGTTTCGGCGCGCGTCCCGCGCCCGGCGCACTTGACCCACCGGCGCGCTTGACCAAAGGCGCCCCTGACCTGCGCACTTGACCTGCGCCGTTGGCCTGCGCCGTTGGCGGCCCTGCCGCGACAATGATCACTATGTTCCTCTAGGTAATCTTGAACCGTCGTCCGTCGCCGCAGATGGGCTCACAGCCGCTGGGTAAATCGGGGCGAGCGCCGCATAACGCCGCCACCGCCCGAGCGCAACGCACGGGTAACGCCCCCATCGCGCGCATCGGCGGCGCCGTGGCCCTACCGTGCGTGGCGCAACGCATAAAATACTGATTCGATACGAATTTTTTGCTCTCGATGGCCAGCCGCCCCGGTGCGCCTCGTTCTCGCCTGCTGCACCACCAGACCTCTCCAGTAACGGGCCGCGCCGGAACGTTCGATGCGGGTCATCACGTAACCGTGTAAGGCTCATGACCTCAAATACTGGTGATCGCCGGAAAACATGGCGATTCCAGACAGACATCGCCGCTATTGACGGCGACACAACAAGCACTCACCCCCACGACCTGCGACGTTCGTCGTAGGTAATCCGTCTGAAACTCCTGTCACTACACGTTGTTATACTTATTGTTGAGCGACACTTCGTGGCGCCACATCTAGCCTTTGCGACCAACTGCCACTGGCTTCTCCAGGATCATGTCCTGGTCAAGGCGGGGCAGGCCCGGAACCTGACACAGGTCAGATGCGCCCAGGCGGCGACATTTCAGGGAGGTTGGCATGACAGCGCAAGCAGATGTCGCAGGGGGCGAGACGCATCGCCCCATGACCCGTGAAGAGAAAAAGGTGATTTTCGCCTCGTCACTCGGCACGGTGTTTGAGTGGTATGACTTTTACCTCTACGGCTCCCTCGCCGCGATTATTGGCGCGCAGTTCTTCAGTTCTTATCCTCCGGCGACCCGGGACATCTTCGCCCTGCTGGCTTTTGCCGCCGGCTTTCTGGTGCGCCCCTTCGGCGCCATCGTCTTCGGGCGCATTGGCGACCTTGTCGGCCGTAAATATACCTTCCTCGTCACCATTCTGATCATGGGCCTGTCGACGTTCATCGTCGGCATTCTGCCCAACGCCAACCAGATCGGCTTCATCGCCCCGGTGATCCTGATCACCCTGCGCCTGCTCCAGGGTCTGGCGCTTGGCGGCGAATATGGCGGCGCCGCCACCTATGTGGCCGAGCATGCCCCCAATGGCCGGCGCGGCTTTTACACGTCGTGGATCCAGACCACGGCGACGCTGGGCCTGTTCCTGTCGCTGATGGTGATTCTGGCCACCCGCTCGATCGTTGGCGAGGCCGCGTTCGCCGAATGGGGCTGGCGCGTGCCGTTCCTGCTGTCGATCGTCCTTTTGGGCGTGTCGGTGTGGATCCGTATGCAGCTCAACGAATCGCCAGCCTTCCAGCGCATGAAGGAAGAGGGCACGCGCTCCAAGGCGCCGCTGTCGGAAGCCTTCGGCCAGTGGAAGAACCTGAAAGTGGTGCTGATCGCCCTGTTCGGTCTCGTCGCAGGCCAGGGCGTGGTCTGGTACACCGGCCAGTTCTATGCGCTGTTCTTCCTGCAATCGATCGTCAAGGTCGACGGTTATACCTCCAACCTGCTGATCGCCTGGTCGCTGGTTTTGGGCACGGGCTTCTTCGTGTTCTTCGGCTGGCTGTCGGACAAGATTGGCCGCAAGCCGATCATCCTCGCCGGCTGCCTGATCGCCGCCGTCGCCTATTTCCCGATCTTCAAGCAGATCACCACTTTGGCCAATCCGGCGCTCGAGCAGGCCATCGAGAACGTCAAGGTCACCGTGCTGGCCAATCCAGCCGAATGCGGCAATCTGTTCAATCCGGTCGGCACGCGGGTGTTCACCGCTCCCTGCGATCAGGCGCGCGACTTCCTCGCCAAATCGTCGGTGCGCTACACCACTGCGCCAGCCCCGGCGGGGCAGCCGGTCTCGGTGAAGATCAACGACGCCATCGTGCCGTTTGACCAGAACTTCAGGACCGCAGCCACCGCCGCCCTCAAGGCCGCCGGTTATGCGCTCGCCGGCGCCCAGGCCGACGTGATCCGCATGAAGCACCCCTTTGACATCTTCGAGCCGCGTGTGGCCGGGGTGATCGGGCTGCTGTTCGTGCTGGTGCTGTTCGTCACCATGGTCTACGGGCCGATCGCCGCAGCGTTGGTAGAGTTGTTCCCCACCCGCATCCGCTACACGTCGATGTCCCTGCCCTATCACATTGGTAATGGCTGGTTCGGCGGCCTGCTGCCGGCGACGGCCTTCGCCATGGTGGCGTGGACCGGCGATATCTACTTCGGCCTTTGGTATCCGATCGTCATCGCACTCGCGACCGTGGTGATCGGCCTGCTCCTGGTGCCGGAGACCAAGGATCGCGACATCGAGACCTTCGACAACAACTGAGGCCATCCCGGAGCCCGGCGGCGAGCGCCGCCCCGCCCCGGGCTGTTCGCGGCTGCCTGGCAAGCCGCGCCTGCCAGGCAAACCCCGCCAAACTGGCGCACGGGCAAGACCGCAAAACCTGTGCATGCAAACGCAATCGGGGCGACGGCATCACCGTCGCCCCGATTGCATTTGTTGGTGGCTGGCGCCCTGCCAGCAGGCTGCCATGGCCCCCACAACGGCGCCGCGGCCGCAAAATCACCGTAGCGCCGGCCCGGGCGCGCCTTCAGTCGCAGACCTCGATATTGCGACGCCGCCAGCCGCGGCCCTCGACCCACACCCGGCGCGATGTGACGTAGCACTCTGGCCCATCGTCATAGACCACCACCGGCGGCGGCGGCGGCGGCGGCGCCAGGGCGCCTGCGGCGGCGGCGCCGGCCAAAGCGCCGAGCGCCAGGCCGCCGACGATGCCAGCGGCGGGCGGCGGGCCGCCGCAGCCGTAGCCGTAGCCGTCACACCAGGCTGCGGCGCCTGTTCCCGACAACGCCACGACGCCGAGGCCGCCTGCCGTCGCCAGCATGGCCAGCGCCACTCTGTGCGCCGCCAAAGACGCGCCCGGACGCGCCGCGCGGATATCGCGCCTGTTCCCCATCGTTCTGTTCCTTGTGTTGTGCGTTATTGACCTAACGTATCTGGTAACAAGGCCTGACAATTGGGGTAAATACGTGACAGCTTTGGCGATGCCTGCTGACGCATTCGTGAACAACGCGGGCGCAGCGTCAAGCAGTCAGGGAACTGCGGCAAAGTCCACGTCAACCATTTGCTGGGCAGGGCCCACCCTTGTCTGACAAAACCCGGGCGCGCGACGCCATGAGCCGACGGTTACTGGTTGTTCCGCAGCGATGGCCTGCCATGGCGGGGTCAGACAGGACGCCCATCTGGAGCCCAGGAAGCCGCGCCCTCGCGCGACGCCTTGATCGGGCCTGATTGGATCGCACCCGACTGGACCCACCCGGCCGGAACGCCCCCGGCTGGACCGCGCCCGATTGCCCTTGCGGCGCCCCGAAGGGTTGCGCCTGAGACGACATGTGCTAGTCCCGGCCCGCATCCTGCCGGCGATGGGGGCCAGAATCGCGCAGACGGTTCATCCGCACGGCGTCATGGAGGCAACACGGGTTGCGTATCGCAAGGGGCATCCGCCCCGGCGCCGCCAGCGGCGATCGGTATGCATGGGAGGCACTTATGTCAGTCAACAAGCGCACGCTGTTTGCAGGCGTGCTCGCCGCCACTGCGGCTTTCAGCTTCTCCGGCGCGGCTTTCGCCGAGAAGAAATATGGCCCCGGCGCCAGCGACACCGAAATCAAGCTGGGCAATTTCGTGCCCTATAGCGGCCCGGTGTCGGCCTATGGCGTGGTCGGCAAGACCATGGAAGCCTATTTTAAGATGATCAATGAGCAGGGCGGCATCAATGGCCGCAAGGTCAAGCTGCTCAGCTACGACGACGCCTACAGCCCGCCGAAGGCCGTGGAGCAGACCCGCAAGCTCATCGAGAGCGATGAGGTTCTGGCGCTGTTCGGCACGCTGGGCACCCCGTCCAACACCGCGATCATGAAATATGTGAACGCCAAAAAGGTGCCGCACATCTTCCTGTCGTCGGGCGGCACCCGCTTCGGCAATGATCCGAAGACCTTTCCCTGGACCATGCCGTTCAACCCCTCCTATGAGAGCGAAGGCCATATCTACGCCAATCTCATCAAGGAGAAGTACCCCAACGCCAAGATCGCCGTGCTGGTGCAGAACGACGACTATGGCAAGGACATCTACAAGGGCGTGAAGGATGGCCTCGGCGACAAGGTGTCGATGATCATCGCCGAAGCGCCGTATGATCTGTCCGACGCCACCGTCGATTCGCAGATGGTCAAGTTGAAGGCCTCGGGCGCTGATCTTTTCCTCAATCTGTCGACGCCGAAGTTCGCCGCCCAGTCGATCCGCAAGATGGGCGAGCTCAAGTGGAAGCCGGTGCACATCCTCAACAACGTCGCCTCGCAGGTCGGCGCGGTTCTGGTGCCGGCGGGCCTCGACAACGCCCAGGACGCCATCACCGCCATCTATCTGAAGGACCCGACGGACCCGTCGCTGGCTGACAACGCCGACGTGCTGAAGTTCAAGGAATTCCTCAAGAAGTACATGCCGGACGCCGATCCGAACAACAGCCTGTACACCATTGGCTATGCGATGGCGGATTCTATGGCCCATGTGCTCAAGGCCGCCGGCGACGATCTGACGCGCGAGAACGTGATGAAGGCCGCCCTCAGCCTGAACGGCTTCAAGCCGGGCATGATCTATGAGGGCATCACCATGAACACCTCGGCGACCGATCACTTCCCCTTCGAAGAAATGCAGATCATGCAGTTCAAGGGCGACCGCTGGGTTCCCCAGGGCGACGTCATTTCGGCCAAGCCGAAGGTCAAGGGCCAGTAAAGCCTGACGACACTTACGCCTATGCCTGTCCTGTACAGGGATGAGGCGGCGCACGGCCCGTTCCCAAGGAGCGGGCCGTTTGCGTTGACGCAAGGCGTGCCTGCGTCATCGCGCAGTCAGCGCCACAAATACAACAAAGTGTTGCAGGCAAAAGACCTATTCTTGCGCCACAATAAGGGTAGATACCCGAAAGCGGGGGCTTTTGGCGCTGTTGGAGCCGGATTGACGGCGAAACCGCTCACGCAGCAAGGGCTGCGTCGACAGGGATGCAACACATGCGTCACAGCCTACGCCCCGAGGCGCAACGCCTGATCCGGGACTGCATCGCCCATTACAATGCTGGCGACTGGTTACAATTGCGCCGGCTGTTCACCGATAACGCCAATATTCGCGGCGTGCTCGGCTGGGTTCCGGTCGATGAGGCCATGGAGCTCTGGCAGGAGCTGCACGCCAATATGAACACGCGGCTTGATCTCATCGATATTGTCTGCGAGGGCGACGCGGCGGCGGCGCTGCTGACTGAAACCGGCCGGTTTGTCGGCCCGTTCCGCGCCCTGCCAGGCCACACCCCCACCGGCGTCGCCTATGAGCTGCTGTCAATCGAATGGTACACCTTCTCGGAGAGCCGCATCGCCCGGCGCTGGTCGGCGCGTGATTCCGGTTCACTGACCCGCCAGGTGCTGTCCTGCGAGTTGCGGCACTGATACCAGGATGCGAAGATGCTGACGCATCCGCATCCTGAAATGCTCAGGCGCCGCACGGGCTTAACCAACACTCGATGAGTCATACTCATCGGGTGTTGGTATGAACTGCCGTAGCGCAGGCTAACGACGCCCGGCGGCGCGTCATCAGTGCAACATGCTGTCGCCGCGCGCGTCGGCAGCCTCCCGGGTCAGGCGCCTCGCCCACGCAAGCGAGCGCCGCCACGCCAGGGTTTGCGCCCTGCCGCTTGCCCTGGCATGTCTCCGCCCGCGCACCAACGCTGGCCTGCAGGGTCCCTGGCTTTCTTTTGACCGCTTCCTGTGCTCTGAACAGGCGCCGCGATGCACGCGGCGCTCAAGCCAAGGACCGGTTGCACGACATGGCCAATGACGAATTCTCACCCGCGACCCACCCGCAAGCTGCGACCCCAGTCGCCGCGCCACAGGTCAACGGGCAGACCAACAGTTACAAGCTGGCGGTGGAGGATACGGACTTCCTGTTGCGCGACGAAATGCGCGCTTTCCGCTTTGGCCTCGAGTTCGCCAAGGCGGAGCTGACCCTGCGCGACTGGGGCATCCGCTCGACCATCATCGTGTTTGGCAGCGCCCGCACCCCCTCGCCCGAGCAGGTCGCCGCTGCGGCCGCCGCCGCCACGACGCCGGAGCAGCAGGCGGCGGTGGAGCGGCTGCGCAAACAGTCGAAGCACTATGACGTGGCGCGCGAGTTTGCCCGCATCGCCTCCGAGCGTGGCGGCGCCTTCGCCCCGCGCCACCGCTGGCGCGACAATGTCATCGCCACCGGCGGCGGCCCGGGCGTGATGGAAGCCGCCAATCGCGGCGCCGCCGACGTGCGCGCCCCGAGCATCGGCTTCAACATCACTTTGCCGCACGAGCAGCACCCCAATCCCTATTCGACGCCAGAGCTGACCCTGCGCTTCCACTATTTCGCCATGCGCAAGATGCACCTCGCCATGCGCGCCAATGCGCTCGCCATTTTCCCCGGCGGCTATGGCACGCTGGATGAATTGTTCGAGGTATTGACCCTGCAGCAGACTGGCAAGGCGCCGCGTATTCCGATCGTGCTGTTCGACAAATCCTATTGGAGCCGGCTGATCAATTTCGAGGCCATGGTCGAGGAAGGGGCGATCTCGCCCGAAGACCTGCAGCTGTTCGAATATGCCGAGACCGCCGAAGAGGGCTGGGACTCGCTGGTGCGCCGCGGCGTCACCAATCTGCCGGCCTGATCGACCCGTGACAGCATGGCCGCCCGCACGCCGCGTGCGGCCATGCAGGGGCTCACCATAGGCCCGCCGTCGTCTTCAACGGTGGGGGCTGCGGCCTGCTCGCCCCGGCATCAGGAGCGGCGGCAGGTTTTTGCCAGGCCAGCGCGCATCTGAACCTGCGCAATGATCGCGCCGACTGTCCGCCTGGCCGCAGGTTTATTACGCATGCGAACGCCCTGGTTGACGATGCAACGCCCGATTAAGTCGGCTCAGACCTGGATATTTACTTGAAAAATGGTGCCGGCGGAGAGGATTGAACTCCCGACCTTCGGTTTACAAAACCGCTGCACTACCGCTGTGCTACGCCGGCGCACCAGATGCCGACGTGCAAGCCGCCAGCAGGCCACGGAGCCATGCCCGTGTTCCCGTCCAGCTATCAATATTCTCAGCCCAAGGCAAGACGCCGCATGAGGCCTGGCAGTGGACGCCGCTGCGCCCTGTCAGACGTTCACCCATCGCGCCATGCGCCGCCTGCGCCATAGGGCGTTTTCCGATCAAACGGATCCGTTGATCGACGCGCATTCGCTCGCTGCATGCATGAGGCGCGCCGCGCCCTGCCCTCAGGCCAGATGCGCGCGGCGCGCGCCTGTGCCAGCATGGCCACGCTGGCGGTCGCAGCCCCTGCATCGCCCAAGGCTTTCGCGCCCGAAGCGGTGGGCGGCCGCAAGTCGCGGTTTCGCCGCGCAAAAACAATCCTGGCGGCGCATCTGGCGCCCGCCGTGTTGCGTATGGCTGGCGCCGGGCGTCAGATCCGGCGGCCATGCGCTTTGGAGAACGCCACATGTTTGAGGGAAACCGCGTCGTCGCCCACACCCGCGCACGCTATCCAATCTTCCAGTCGCCCATGACCTGGATCGCCAGAGCCCCGCTGGTCTCCGCCGTCTCCGCCGCCGGCGGCCTTGGCCTGCTGGAGAGCACATCGCGCGATCTGGCCATGACCTCCCGCGAGTTCAGCGCCATTCGCGCCGCCACCAACGCCCCGTTCGGCGTCAATCTGCCCGTCCGCTATCTGAAAGAGGATCCGGAGGAAGAGCGCCGTATCATCGACTGGCTGCTGCAGCAGAAGATTCACTTTGTCACCACCTCGGCGGGCGACCCAGGTCGCTATGTTCGCATCCTCAAGGACGCGGGAGTCGTGGTCTATCACGCCACCGCCACGCTCTATGGCGCGCGCAAGGCAGTCGACGCCGGCGTTGACGGGCTGATCGTCGAAGGCGCCGAGAGCGCCGGCGTGCGCAATCCGGAGGAAGTGCACAGCTTCGCCTTGCTGCAGGCGGTGCGCGAGGCGGTGGATGTGCCGCTGGTGGCGGCGGGCGGCGTGGTCGATGGCCGCGGCATGGCCGCCGCTTTTGCTCTGGGCGCTGAGGGCGTGACCATGGGCACGCGCTTCGTCGCCTCGGTCGAGAGCCCGGTACACGTCAATTACAAGCAGGCCATCGTCGCCGCGCCCAGCGCCGGCACCGCGCTGCTCGACAATCCCCCCGGCGCCCGCATGCGCGGCCTGCGCACCCCTTACGCCGAGGCGGTGATGCGCGGCGAGCAGGGCCAGATCCCCTACAAGGACATCATCGAGCGGTTGTATCTCAACGGCGACGTCGACGGCACCTCAGGGGCGGCGGGCGAAAGCTCCGGCCTGATCCGCGAGATCAAGACGGCGCAGCAGATCATCGACGACACGGTGAGCGGCTTCTGGCGCGAGATCGACCGCCTCGCCGCCCTGCGCCCACCCGCCCGCGCCTCCGCCTGACGCCCCCGGCACGCGCGCCTCACCCCTCAGCCGTCATGCCCGTGCTCGTCACGGGCATCCACGCTCGACCCGCAGACCCCTGCGCCTGCGCGAGGCAAGACGTGGATGGTCGGGTCAAGCCCGACCATGACGGTGGAGGGAGTGACGAGCGGCAGGTTTCCGGGGCGGCAGCGAGGCGGCGCAGAGCGGACACGCCTGGCGGTCGCGCGAGCCGATAACGATGCGCAAAGCAAGGCGACGCCATAGGTCACGCCGCAAGACGCCGCCTCTGAAGCGGCCTTTGGAGCGACCCTTGGAGCGGCCCTTGGAGCGGCCCTTTCGCCAAGGCCACTGGACAGTCCTCAGGACCACGGCCCCAGACCTCAGCCCCCCGCCCCCCCCAAGACGCCGCCACAAACCGACGCCGACGCGCCCACCACCTCTCAGCCGTCATGCCCGTGCTTGTCACGGGCATCCACGCTCTACCCGCAGACGCCCGCGCCTGCGCGAGGCAAGACGTGGATGGTCGGGTCAAGCCCGACCATGACGGTGGAGGGAGAGACACGCGGCGGACTGCCGGGGTGGCAGCCCGGCCAAGCGTCGGCCTGGGCGACAGCCGCCTTGTGGCGTAGCTACCCGCCGGAGCAGCCGCGTGGCGGAGCGTAGCGCGCGTTAGTATCGCCTTGGTGGCGACGATCGATGGGCGCATGCCGCCCGCCGCCATCGCGTAGGCCGCGCTCCCTTCAGTGCAGCGTATGGGTGTAAATGAACTTCGGCATGCTCCAGCCGAAGCGCAGCGCCAGCATGCGCAGGGTGAGGCCGCAGGCCATGGCGACGCCGACGGCGAGGTCAACGGGCAGGCCGAGCCAGCGGCCGCCCATGTAGACCAGGCCGGTGAGGATCGACACCGTGGCGTAAAGTTCGGTGCGGAACAGCAGGGGAATGTCGGCGCACAGGATGTCGCGCAGCACGCCGCCGACGCAGCCGGTGATCATGCCCGAGGCGATGATGATGATGAACGGCAGGTTCATCGCGGCGGCGATATTGCAGCCGATCACCGAAAACGCCACGAGGCCAATGGCGTCGAGCAGCAGAAACAGTTTGCGCAGGTGATGCATGTAACGGGCGAGCGCGATGGTCGCCAGCGCAGCTCCAGCGGTGATCAGCAGCAGGTTGGGATTGGCGACCCAGGTCAGCGGGTAGTGGCCGAACAGCACGTCGCGCACCGTGCCGCCGCCCAGCGCCGTGATCGGCCCGAGCATGGCCACGCCCATCCAGTCCATCGAGCGCCGCCCCGCCGCCAGCGCGGCGGTCATGGCGTCAGCGACGATGGCGACGTAGTACAGGATGAGCAGGATATAGGTTGCGTCGATATGCATGGCGCGCCTGGGGCCCGAGCGCTGCGCCGTCCGGCTGACCGGGCTGACACACAGACGCTCACACAAGGAAACACAGCTGGTCCCGTCGCAAGGCGCGCACTGATGCGTCAGGCGGCGTATCCCGACTTATCTCGCAGGCCCTGCGCCGCGGGCATGGCAAGAGCGCCCACGACCGGCAGGCCAGGCGCCGTGGGCGCCAGGCTATGGCCGCAGGCTCTAGCCCAAGCAGCTCCTGTTGAACAGGCGCTGCGCCCTTCTCCCCTGCGTTTCAGCAAAAGAAGCGTCGTCGTTCCAGGCATTTGCCGGGCAATGGTAGCGCATTTGCCACGCCCGTCGCCGCCGGGGCCGGGTCTCATTCAAGGATGCGAAGATGCCGCCGCATCCTGCTATGCGCAGACCCCAGCGGCAAAGCTCGTCAGGCGCAACGCCGCCCCACCGCGTCTGTGCGGCGCCATCGCGGCTTAGCGCCGGTAGGGCCGCAGCGCCGTGCGCAATTCGTTGACGAACAGCTCCGGCTGCTCGAACGCGGCAAAATGGCCACCCCGGTCCAGCTCATTCCAATAGGCGATGCTGCTGAAGCGGCGGTCGGCCCAGCGCCGGGCCGGCGGGGATATATCCTTCGGGAAGATGCTGGCGCATACCGGAACCTGAACGGCGCCCGCCGCAAATTTGCGGAAACTCTCCCAGTACAGCCGCCCGGATGACGCTGCGGCGGCGGGCAGCCAGTACAGCATGATGTTGTCGAGCAGCTCGTCCCGCGTCAGCACCGACAGCGGATCGCCGTTGCAGTCGGTCCACTCGTAGAACTTCTCGAAAATCCACGCCGCCTGGCCGGCCGGCGAATCGGTCAGGCCATAGCCGAGGGTCTGTGGCCGGCTGCTCTGCTGTACGGCGTAGCCATTGCCCTGCTCCAGATAATAGCGCGCCCGGGCCAGCAGCGCCTTCTCTCGCTCGTCCATGTCATCGCGCTGGTCGCGGCCCGGCGGGGCGGTGACCATGTTGAGATGGATGGCGGCCAGCCCTTCCGGCGCCTGCTCTCCTATGGCGATGGTGATGGCGCTGCCCCAGTCGCCGCCCTGGGCGACATAATGGTCGTAACCGAGCCGACGCATCAGTTCGGCCCAGGCGCCGGCGATGCGCTGCACCGTCCAGCCGGTGGCCTGCGGCTTGCCCGAGAAGCCATAACCGGGAATCGACGGGGCGATGACATGGAAAGCGTCGGCCGGATCGCCGCCATGCGCCGCAGGGTCAGCCAGCGGGCCGATCACCTTGTGAAACTCGATCACCGAGCCGGGCCAGCCATGGGTGAGCAGCAGCGGCAGCGCGTCGGGATTGGGCGAGCGGCGATGAATGAAATTAATGGCCACGCCGTCGATGACCGTCTCGAACTGGCCGAAACCATTGAGCATCGCTTCGCAGCGCCGCCAGTCGTAATCGTGCAGCCAGTAATGGCACAGGTCCTGCACGGCGGCGAGCGGCGCGCCCTGGCTCCAGTCATGGACCGTCTCGCGCTCGGGCCAGCGGGTCATGTGCAGGCGCTGGCGCAGATCAGCCAGCGCCGCATCCGGCACGGCGAGGTGGAAAGGGGTGATGGCGGTGGACATGGCGTTTCCCTACGATCCTGCCTGGATCTTTGACGCCATTGTGTGGCGCCCGCGCGCCAGATTTAAGCGCCATCTTCGCCATGCCTTGCGTTTTCCGCCTGCCGGGGCGAAACGCGCCAGGCGTAACCACCATGGCGTCGCGCCCGCCCCGTAGACGCCGGCAGCAGGCCGCTGCGTCGCTGATGGGCTACCGTCCAGATTATTTCCGGGCTTCGGCCAGCAGATCGTCGTACAGTTTGCAGGCATCCTGCATCGAACCCGGATTGGCCTGGGCAGCCTGCACCTTCTGCATGCGCTGGGTGACGGAAAGGGCGCGATTCTGGTCGGTGGCGGCGAGCTTCTGCAGCTCGGCGGACAGCTCGGTCGCCTTGGCGTTAATGTCGTCCACGGTGCAGGCCATGGCGGGGCTCGACAATACAGCGATGGCGACAATGAAGCCGAACGCCTGACAGGTAAACTTGGTCACAACCATAACTCCAGAATGACAACGCCCGGCGCTGGGCCGGGCGACAACACATGGGCTCGCGGCGCCCATAAGGGCGAGCGCCAGCGCCGGGGCGCGACGCGGCGAGCGCCCGCATCCCCTGGCGCCGACATGCCTGGCGCGGCGGCTCCAAATTGACCAATCAAATTCACTTCAGCCGCAGCCCAGCCCAAGGCAGCCGGGCAGAACTGCCTGGCAAGCCAAAAGCAGTCAGGCCAGCCCGCGAGGGTCACAGACGGCCTGCTGGGCGACCAGGGAGGGACATCAGGCGTTATCGTGCTGGCTCCCCTCCAGGCGCCGCCATTCGCCACGGTCATCTCGCCACAGGGGCGACTGGCGACAGGAATTGCTGCTTGCCACAGTGACGTACGGGAGAGTATCGCGGAGCCAGACATTTGCTCCGCGCATAGCTGCGGCGCCACCTGTATCGAGTTTGGAGGTCACCTGGTCCATGACGATCAAGGAAGTCATTGGAGCCCTTGAAGACGGCGCCGAGCTGGATCCAGCCCTGCTGGAGTTCATCCGCAAGCGCATGTCCGGGGGCACGCCGCATGCCGACGCTCTGGGCCTGCAGTTTGAGGACGCCCGCGTCGGCCACGCCACGTTGGCCCTGCCCTATCGGTCGGATTTCGCCGGCGATGTCGAGACCGGCATCCTGCATGGCGGCGTCATCACCGCCTTGATCGACCACACCTGCGGCGCCTCGGTGCAGCTCAAGAAGGTGATGAAGCAGGCGATCGCCACGCTCGACCTGCGCATTGATTACATGAAGCCGGCGTCGAGCGGCGAGACGGTGCGCTGCCACGCCCATTGCTACAAGATGACGAAGAACATCGCCTTCGTCCGCGCCGAGGCCTATCAGGGCGAAAACGATCTGATCGCCAACGCCGTGGCCACTTTCATGCTGGCCGCCAACAGCACCACCATCGCGGTGAAGGCCGACCGCACAAAGCTCGACGCTCTGCCAGTGCGCACCCCCGCCGCGCCGAAGTCCCCGGACAGCGCGGCGCAGAAGATGCTCGATCGCATGAGCTATTCGCAATATCTCGGCGTCGAGTGCGAACAGCAGGGCGATGTGGTCACCGCCACCATGCGCTTCGACCCCAAACTGATCGGCAACCCGTCGCTGCCGGCGCTGCATGGCGGCACGATCGGCGCCTTTCTGGAGAGCACCGCGCTGCTGCAACTCAGCGCCCAGTTCGGCCAGAATCGCCCGCCCAAGCCCATCGGGCTGACCATCAATTATCTGCGCTCGGGTCGCCCGGTCGACACCTACGCCCGCTGCCGCATCACCAAGGAAGGCCGCCGCGTCGTCTCGGTGATGGTTGAAGCCTGGCAGGACAATCCGGAAAAGCCGATCGCCAGCGCCTATGGGCATTTTCTGCTGCGCCAGCCTGAGTAAGGCCTGGGGCGTGGTGACGACGGCTGTTGTTCGCGCAGGCGAACGACAGCTGTGACCAGCGACAGCAGATCCCGCGCGAGCAGCACGCTTTAAAACGCCAAGGGCCGCCCAATCGGGCGGCCCTTGTCATTCATAACGCTGGCTGGGGCCCGCGGCGCAGCATCGCGGCGGCGACGTCCTGCGCCGCCGATGCGTCAGCCCGATCAGGCTTCGTGGAACACTTCCACCTTCGGCGGCTCGGCCATGTACTGGCCCATTTCCTTGCCGAGGGTACGGAAGTGATCGGACTTGCGGTGCGCCTCAATGGCGGCCTGGTCCTTGTAGCGCTCAATGAACACGAAAACGGTGTCGTCGTCGGTCTTGTGCAGGCGGTAGAACTCGCAACCCGGCTCATTGGCGGCGACGGCGTCCTGCAGCTGCTTGGCGACCTTGGCGAACGACGCCCCCTGGCCTTCCTTGACCTTGATCCTGGCGACGATCGAAACCATGGCATTTCCTCCTGTTGTTGATGCAACAGCCATAATACGAACCGGCAGGATATGGAAATGTCTTGCGCAAAACCGCACCGCAGCGACGGCGGTCGCCGCCCCCACAACAAAACGCCCCCCTCTGAGGGGGCAGAGGGAGGCGTGGTCTCGCGGAGTGTGATGGACAGGGCGCTCGCCCGTATATTTATTAACAACAAATTAACACCGGACCTGGCTGCAGGGAAGTAAAATTTTCGTGGCGACTTGACCTTACGCCAGATGGCTGAATCCGCCGCAGCGCCCCATGCAGCGGCGCCCTGTGTCTTGTACCAGCGCCCAATGCGCATGACCGATCGGGCCCGGTCCAGCTCGTGCGGCTGAGCCGGTCAGGTCGCGCATGCGTCAGCATCGTCGCGGCCTCGTCTTAATCGCCATCTACGCTGCGGGTGGCGTCGTTGAGCCAGGCGGCGGTGGCTGGATCGGGGTCAACGTTGAGGAACGCCACCACCGGCGTGTCATAGGGGTGGCTGTCGCGCAGCAGTTCGGCGGCGGCGGCGCGATTTGCCGCCGGCAGCTTGAAGATCACCGCCGCTTCGGTGGCCTCATTGACCTCGTCCTCATAGCGATAGACCGATTGCATGGCCGGAAAGATGTTGGCGCAGGCCACGACCCCGGCCTCCACCAGCGTCCGCGCCGCCGCTCGCGCTGCCTCCGGTCCCGGGAAGGTGGTGTACAAAAACAGAAAAGCGCTCATTGGCGGCTCCAGGGCTGCGCCAGCCGTGCCATGGGGGCAGCGACGCCTCGCTGTGGCCTTGGTCCGGCGAACAGATCAGCGCTCCAAATGGCCGGCGACAGGCGCTGGCGCAAGCGGCTGGCGGCCAAGGGCGGCTGACGGGCCATCCACCGCCCAGCGTCAGCCGACGACTGCCATGCCCCCGAGCGCCGCCGGTAGCCTGACCTTATACCGGCGCCCGATGCGCATGGCTCATCGGGCGCCGGCCAAGCCCGTGCGGCGACTGAGCATTTCAGGTCGCGGATGCGTCAGCATCTTCGCGGCCTGGCATTACCGCCCCCGCCCCCCTATCATGGCGCAGTTCCCACGGGGCTGCGGACATGTCATGCATGGGGCCGCCAGCGCTTGCCGCCGGACGCGAAACACGGGCAGGATATGCGACGCACACATTCGTCGATCGGCTTTGTCTCCAGCGACGTACCCGAAGCCCAGGCCTCGCGAGAGCGCCTTGAGGCGCGCTATGGCGGCGTCGATCCGGAGGACGCAGACATCATCGTGGCCCTGGGCGGCGACGGCCTGATGCTGCAGACGCTGCATCGTTTTCTCGGCCGCAACAAACCGATCTACGGCATGCATCGCGGCTCGGTCGGCTTTCTGATGAATGATTTCTGCGAGGACAATCTGATCGAGCGGCTGGAAGCGGCGATGCGCTCGATCATCCATCCGCTGCTGATGCAGGCCGTGGATCGCAATGGCGTCGGCGTCACCGCCCACGCCATCAATGAGGTCAGCATGCTGCGCCAGACCCACCAGGCGGCGCGCCTGCGCATTTCCATCGACGGCAAGGTGCGCATGGAAGAGCTGACCGCTGACGGCGTGCTGGTCGCCACCCCGGCTGGCTCCACCGCTTACAATCTCTCGGCCCACGGCCCGATCCTGCCGCTCAACGCGCCGCTCCTGGCGCTGACGCCGCTGGCCCCGTTCCGGCCACGGCGCTGGCGTGGCGCCTTGCTGCCGAATTACGCCCGCGTCGCCATTGAGGTGCTGGAGGCGGACAAGCGCCCGGTCGCCGCTGTGGCCGATGGACGCGAGGTGCGCCACGTCCACCGCGTCGAGGTGCGCACCGACGACGCCGTCGAGCTGACGCTGCTGCACGATCCCGGCCATGGACTCGATGAGCGCATCCTGCGCGAGCAGTTCGGCGCCTGATACCAGAACCCGATGAGCATGACTCATCGGGTTCTGGCTAAGCCCGTGCGGCGCCTGAGCATTTCAGGATGCGGATGCGTTAGCATCTTCGCATCCTGGTATGAGACCCTGGCGCGGCGGCACCTGCCTCGCCGTCGCGTGATGCATCGGTTGCGTGATGCTTGCGTTAGGTAATGCCTGGGTTACGTGATGCCTGGGTTACGTGATGCATGACCTGACGCCGTTCTACGGGCGAGCAGCCGCAAGGAGCGCCGCATGAGTGAGCAACCGACGCCACTGCAGGCCAGCGACGATGGACGCCATCCGCGCGG
Organism: Camelimonas sp. FR25; assembly: GCF_059740505.1. Lineage (NCBI taxonomy): Bacteria > Pseudomonadati > Pseudomonadota > Alphaproteobacteria > Hyphomicrobiales > Chelatococcaceae > Camelimonas > Camelimonas sp. FR25. Next base: position 18,284 of record NZ_JCAWFG010000118.1, read on the forward strand.
CGGCCTGTGGTTTGGGGATCTGACGCCGGGGCGCAGCTTCGCCCATCGCCTCACCCGCACGGTGACGCAGATGGACAACATGCTGTTCTCCAACATGACGCTCAATCCGCAGCCGCTGCACATCGACGCCCATTTCTGCGCCACCGAGACCGAATGGGGCCAGCCGCTGGTCAATTCGCTGTTCACCCTCGGCCTGATGATCGGCATTTCCGTGAACGACACCACCATGGGCACCACCATCGGCAATCTCGGCATGACCGACGTGCGCTTTCCGGCCCCGCTGTTCGAGGGCGACACGGTGCGGGTGGAGAGCGAGGTGGCGTCAGCGCGGCCGTCAGCGTCCCGCCCCGACGCCGGCATTGTCGAGTTCATCCACCGCGCCTACAAACAGGATGGCGTGCTGGTGGCCACGTGCCGGCGCCAGGCGCTAATGCGCCGCCGGCCAAGCGCCTGATTCAATCGCCATCTGTCGGTGGTGGTGCATCAACAAAACGACTTGCCGGGCCGACGCCAAAATTCTGTCCCTGTCGCACCACGCGCCCCTTCTGGTCCCCTTAGCGAGAGCCTCCATGCGGTCCTTCCTCTTCGTCCCCGGCGACAGCCCGCGCAAACTGGCGAAGGCCATGGATTCGGGCGCGGATGCGCTGATCATCGACCTGGAAGATTCGGTGGCCATCGGCCTCAAGGACGCCGCCCGCGTCACCGCCCGCGACTTTATCCGCGAGGCCAGCACCCAGGCTGGCGGCCCGCGCCTTCTGGTGCGCGTCAACGCCCTCGACACCGGCCTCACCGACGCCGACCTCGATGTGGTGATGGCCGCCGGGCCGGCCGGGGTGGTGCTGCCGAAGAGCTCGGGCGGCGCCGACATCTCGCATCTGGCCGCCAAGGTGGCGGTGCGCGAGGCCGAGTTCGATCTGCCCGACGGCCACACCCTGCTCATGCCAGTGGCCACCGAGACCGGCGCTGGCATCTTCGGCCTTGGCAGCTACGCCGGGTGCAGCCGGCGGCTGGCCGCCCTGTCCTGGGGCGCGGAGGATCTGTCGGCTGATATTGGCGCGCAGGCCAATCGCGACGCCGACGGGCTGTTCACCGAGCCGTTCCGGCTGGCGCGGTCGCTGCTGCTGTTCGCCGCCAGCGCAGCGGGGGTCGCCGCCATCGACACGGTCTACACCCGGCTGAAGGACGAGGATGGCCTCGACAGGGAGTGCCAGGAGGCGGTGCGCGACGGCTTCACCGGCAAGCTGGCGATCCATCCGGCCCAGATCCCGGTGATCCACGCCCGCTTCACCCCCTCGCCCGAAGCCCTGGCCGAGGCCCGGCAGATCGTCGAGGCCTTCGCCGCCGACGACAGCCTCGGGGTGATCAACATCAATGGCCACATGGTCGACCGCCCGCACCTGCGCCGGGCCCAGCGCACTCTCGCCCGCGCCGGCCAAAACGGCTGAACAGCCACGACTGACGGTAATCGGCAGAAACTGATCACCGGCCCCTGCGGCGCCAGACGGCGACGGGGGCGGCGTCTCATATCAGGATGCGAAGATGCTGACGCATCCGCATCCTGAAATGCTCAGGCGCCGCACGGGCTTAACCAGAACCCGATGAGTCATACCCAGCGGGTTCTGATATCAGTCGCCGCCGCCCTCCGGGCGCTTGATGGCGAACACCTCATTGACCACGGCGTAATCGCGGAAGCCAAGCCGGGCGATCAATTGCATCGCCGCCGTGTCAATGCGGCCATCTTCACTGATAAAGCGGTCGTCGATATGCACGCCGACCACCTGGCCCAGCACCAGCTTCCAGTCGGTGTCGCGGCCGTCCAGATCATTGAGCTGGATGGTCTGCAGATAGCGGCACTCCAGCGCCGCCGGGGCCGCCTTGACGCGCGGCGGCCGCACCAGCACCGACGGCGCCATCTCCAGCCCGGCGTGTTCGAACTCATTGACGCCGCGCGGCAGCGGTGCCGAGGTCTCGCTCATGGCGAAGCGCAGGTCCCAATTGGCGATTGAGCAGGTGAACTCCCGCGTCTCCTCGACAAAGGCGATGCTGTCCTTGTAGCCGCCCGTCGAAAACCCGACGATGGCCGGGTCGGTGGAGAAGCCGTTGAAGAAACTGTAAGGCGCGAGGTTAATCGCCCCAGCGGCGCTTACCGAGCTGATCCAGCCAATGGGGCGTGGGGCGACCAGCGCCTTGAAGGGATCATGCGCCAGCGCCTCGCGGCGCCGATGTGCTTCGTAAAACATCCATCCCCCTGTTCATGTCGGCCTGGGACAGCGCGCCAGGCTCATTTGTCGTTGCTGTCGCCCACGCTGGATAAGTTTGAGCAAGCTTGCGCACGTCCGCTTCAGCGCGCGGCCCGGCGCTCAGCCCTGCTGACCGCCATACCAGCTGACGATCTGCGCCATGTCGGGCCGCTCGCGCTCTGGCGGCCTCTTGTCGGCGTGGCCGATGTGCACATAACCGGCGATGCGTTCGTGCGGCGCAAGCCCCAGCGCCTTGAGAATCCGCTGATCCGTCGCCAGCCAGCCCGTCAGCCAGGAGGTGGCGAAGCCCATGGCGCAGGCGGCCTGGGTCAGGGCCATGCACACGGCGCCGGCGCACAATTCCTGCTCCCATAGCGGAATCTTCGGGTGCGGCCGCGCCGTCGACACCACCGCGACGATCACCGGCGAGGTGGTGACCCGCGCCCGCTCGCTGGCCACATTGGCGGCGGCGACGCCAGGCTGATCGGCGCGCACCGCCGATTCAGCCACATCCGCGAGCTGATCGCGCGCCGCGCCAGCGATGACCACAAAGCGGAACGGCGCCAGCTTGCCATGATCCGGCACGCGGGCCGCCAGCGTCAGCAATTGCGCAATGTCAGCCGCATCAGGTCCCGGCCCACGCAGGCCAGCTGGAGGAACCGAGCGACGCGTCGCCATCAAGCTCAACATCTCAGACACCAATGTACTTCCTTCTCGGGGCGGTTGGCGGCGCCCCACCCGTGGCCTGCCGCTGCCAAGACGTGCCCCTGCCAAGACATGTCCCTGCCAGGACGTGCCCTTGCCAAGACATGCCACCGCAAAGACATGCCCCTGCCAGCACCGGTTACGGCAGGGGCAAGAGGCGCGCGGCGACTGGTCCGGCAGGCGAACGCGGCATGCTGTGGCGCGGCGATTTGCTATACGCCAGCTTTCGCCCGGCGCCGAGCCGCCGCCATGCGAGCCTCCCTCTTGGCGCGCCTCACCCGGGGCGTGCCTCGCCCCGGGCGAGGCTCAGGCCAGCGCGGCTGGCTGGGTGAGCGCCAGCGCCGACAGCGCCGCCGCCGCATCGCGCAGCAAGCTGACGTCGAGGCCGGGGGCGCCGCTGTCAGCGGCCTGGCGTAACGCCCATGCGGCGCGCAGGGCGCAGTCAGATGACAGGGCCAGCGCCTCGCCGGCTGGCGGCAGGGAAAATCCACCGGCGCCATCGGCTTCAGGTCGCCGGCGTGGGGGGAACCGGCCGGTCCTCACGCTGTCGTCGGCTGCCTTGCCGAACTGCGCCAGCCGCCCCAGCGCCACGTGCAGCCGCCGCCGGTCGCGCCCGGATATGGTTGGCTGCTCCATTGATCGCGCCACGGCGCGCGCCGCCTCAGCCGCCAGCATCAGCGCGCCAGATGTCGCCACGGCGGTGGCGGTGACGCCGCCGTTGCGCTCGACCTGACGGATCAGCCGGAGGCTGCGGTGCAGCAGGCGACTGCGCAAGGCGAGACGGCGACGTTCACTGTTTCGGCTGGCGATCGCCGCCAGATCAGCGCCCATCATGCCGAGCAGATGGCGCTGGCGGCGCCGGGCGCTGACCGGATAAATCAATTGGTAGGCCACAAGGGCCAGCGCCGGGCCCAGCAAGACGGCGACGCCCAGCTCCAGCCAGCGCGCCACATCACCGCTGAGCGGCAGGGTCGGCTGCAACAGCAGCAACACCAACATGTTATAATCGAAACCCACTGGGCCCGCGCCGCGTCGATGCGCAAACAGCAGCGCGCCGATGAGCATGAACGGGGCCATCATCGCCACCAGCGCCCATTCGCTGGCGGCGTGTGGCCACAGCAGCCAGCGACAGGCGAAGGCCCCGATCACCCCCAGCGTCTGGCCAAGCAGCACCTGACGCAGCATGACCGTCGGCGCCTCAGCCGTGGAGAACACCGTGGTCATGATCGCCGCGCCCAGCAGCATGTAGGGCCCCGCCTCCCAGCCGGTGAGCAACCACAGCGCGCCAATGGCCAAAGCGGTCAGCCCTGCCCGCGCCATCGCCTCCCACGCCCCGGTCCGGTCGCGATGCAGGCGGACGACGCCCCAAGGCACGATAGGCGCCTCAGCAGCGGCAGTCGCGGCGGGCGCAGCCGCCACAAGCTCAGTACGCCCCGCGTCCAGGGGCGCCGCCACCGCCAGAGCGTGCGCCGCCGCCGCAAGGTCAGTGGTGAGCCCGCCCATACCGTTTGCCGCCGCAGCGACCTCATCGCAGGCACTTTGGGCCTGCCGCCGTAATGCCTCCAGGCCTTGCGGGCCTTGCTGATCCGTCCCCGCCAGCTCCGCATCGGCGCTCGCCTCAAGCGCCGCAGCGGCGCGCAGCAATGGCGCGACCAGCGTCGCGGCCCCGGCGGGCGGCTGTCGCCGCAGCCACAGCGCCGCGCTTGCGAGGGCCAGCACCAGCCGGCGCAAATCATGCACCTGACGGCGGGCGCGCAGCGAGCCGGCGGCGTGGGCCTCGAATTCTTCTTCCAGCCGCGCCAGATCGCCCATCAAGGCGATGCGCGCGGCGTCGACATCCTGAGCCGCCTCCGCCCCACCCCGCGCGCCCGCCGCATTCGCAGCCGCGAAATGCGCCGCCAGCGCCCGGAAGGCGTAGCCGAGCAACACGCGCAGGCGGGCGTCAAAAGCTGCCACGGGCTGTGGCGCGGCATAGAGCAGCCCGACAGCCAGCGCCGCCGCCACGCCCACCAGCACCGTCCACATGCGATCGACGCCCACGGCGAACGGCGTGTCGATCTGGGCGCTGTGCAGCAACGCCACCATCGCCGCCGTATAGCCTGCCAGCATCGCCCCATAAGCGGTGAAACCGCGCGCCAGATTGCCGAGCCCGGCGCACAGCCCCAGCCACAGGGAAAGGCCGATCACCAGCGGCCAGCCCCCCCCTGCCACGAGCAGCAACACAATGCCCGCGGCGGCGCCGACCACCGTGCCGAACGCGCGAAACAGGCTGCGTTCGATGAGATGACTGCGCACCGGCATGGAGGCGGCCCATACCGTCATGCCCGCCCATTGCGGATGCTCCAGCCCCAAGGCCAGCGCCACGGCGATGGCGCAAAAGGCGGCGAGCGCCGTGCGCAGGGTGAACGGGAGGCGACCGGGGATGAAGCCACGCTGGGCCAGCCAGGCGCCGGGGCCTAACGGCTGAACGCTCACGTGGTCGCGCCGCCAGGGGGCGACGCCCTGCGTCGGCTGCGGCGCCGCCGCGCGCCCACATTGGCGTCGATGCGCTTCAGCAATGCTGTCGCGGCCTGCAGGTCAGCGTCGGGGATGTCGCGCAACATGTCGGCCTCCAGCGCGTCAATGCGTTGTTCGATTCGCGCCACCACCGCCGCGCCTTCAGCGGTGAGAAACAGCCGGTTCTCGCGCCGGTCGACGCCACTCTGCCGTCGCTCGATGAAACCCCGCTGGTCAAGCGCGTCGAGCAGACGCACCAGCGTGCTGCCGCTGACGCCGACGCGCGGCGCAAGGTCGGTCTGGGTGAGGCCGCCGCCGGCGCGACTCAGGTGAACCATCGGGCTCCAGGTGACGTCCTTCAGGCCCGCTTCCGCGAGGCCGCCATCCAGCGCCGCGCGCCAGCGCCGCGCCACGCCCACGAACAGAATGCCAAACTGCTCCCGAACGGAGACCGGTCCATCCGCCATATTCATCCGAATCCAAAACGCCGCACCCAGACGTCTCACCCAAGTCGTCACACTCAAGTCGTCACACTCAAGACGTCACTTGGGAGACGTCACACCCACCAGGCCCCACCCAATTTGCTTGAATCATAATTGCTTAGCAGCTCAGTTTGCGTTGCGGCTTCACGATTGCGCGCAAGCAGCGACGGCTGTGTACAACAAAGCGCAGCGGCAATACCCCAGTCGACGTAGCGGCAGACGCCCGCCGCCACGGCACAAACACCCCATTGTGCAATCCGCGCGCCACGCAGGGCCGGCGGCTTCGCCCGAAATTCGGCGGGTTCGCCTTGCATCATACTAGGACGCGACGATGCTCACGCATGCGCCGCCAGCAACGCTCAGGCGCTGCCCGGGCCAGCGCGGCGCCTGGTGAGGTTTGCTCGTCAGCTTCAGCCATATGCCTAGCGCAAGGTCCGGTGGCATGACACGGCAGTTGGCAGCGCCGGACGCCCGCGTTACCAACGGGCCGTCGTCGACGGCGAAGCGGGGCCGACGCGAGGCGGGCAAGTTGCTTCTGGAAGGGATGCATTGGGATGGAAGCGGGGCGCCAGATGCGACAAGTCGGCGAAATCGGCAAAGCGCGCGGACCGCAGTCATCGGTTCGGCAGCCGCGCCAGACAAATTCGGCACGGCTGATTGCGAGCCTCATGCTCGGCGTCTTCGCCATGCCGACGTCGCTGTTAGCCCAGCAAGCGCCCGGCGCGCCTGCCCTGCAGCCGCCTCAGGTTTCCGCCAAAGACCCCGCGCGGACGCCTGGCATGACGGGCGCGATCGCTGCTCCTGCTGCTCCTGCTGCTGCTGCCGCCCTTGCCGCTCCTGCGCCTGCCGCCCCTGCAGGCGAGGCGCCCAGCCTCAGCAATCCGCCCCCGCCAGGCGCCGCTGGCTCATTGCAGGCCCCGCCGAAGCCCGCTGACACGGCCAATGAGCAGCAATTCCGCCTGTCGCTCAGCGCCAGCCTGTCGTCGTCGCCGGGCAAGCCGATCGCCGGCGGCCTGCTCTGGCGCATTTATCCGGATACTCCTGATTCAGGCGAAGCCATCGCCCGACCGGTGGTGGAGACCACCGACGCCACGCCAGTCTTGCAGCTCAGGCCTGGCGTGTATGTGGCGCACGTGTCCTATGGCTATGCCAGCGCCATGCGCCGCATCGACCTGCATTCCGATTCCCAGGCGCAGCTGGCCATCAATGCGGGCGGCCTCAAGGTGATGGGATCGGTCGGCGATGTGCCGATCCCCGCCGGCCAGATGCGCGTCTCTGTCTATGTGCCGGTTGGGCAGGATCTGGAGGGGCGCCAGGTGATCGACAGCGCGCCGCCCGGGGTGGTCATCCGCCTGCCCGAGGGCCTGTACCATGTGGTGTCGACCTTCGGTGATTCCAACGCGGTGATGCGCGCCGACCTCAGGGTCGAACCCGGCAAGGTCACTGAAGCCACCCTGCACCACCGGGCAGCGACAGTGACGCTGAAACTGGTGCAGGCGCCCGGCGGCGAGGCCTTCGCCGGCACGGCGTTCAGCGTGCTCACGCCCGGCGGCGACGTCATTCGCGAAGAGATCGGCGCGTTTCCCTCGCTGGTGCTGGCGGAAGGTGATTACGTCGTCATCGCCCGCCATGACGGCAAGGTGCACACCCGCGAGTTCAAGGTGGAATCCGGCGTCAATCGCGACATCGAAGTGCTGGCGTCGCAATGAACTGACGACTGGCCGCCCATGCGGCGGCCCAAGCCCTCCTGCGCCCGGCTCCGCCTTATGCGCTTGCGCCGCTACCAGCGTGGCGCTGCAAGGCGGGCGAACGGCGGCGGATCGCGCTGGGCGCGCCGTCCGGTCGCCTCGGCCGCCGCCCCCCCCTGCTCGCCGCGCCTGGTCCTGACCACGTTACGAAACGCGGCGCCGTCGAGCGCCTTTGCGTCGGCGCAGCTGCGCGCTGACCAGGCGTCTCGCGCCGCCTCAGGGCCGGATGCGGCGCATCTACACCACCGTCACCGCACCGCCATCTGAGCTTCAGCGGAACTACTGGCGCAAACTGGCGTCCCGGGCGTGATGCAACACCGCATTATTGCAGTGTTGTGTATGGAACTCCTGCCGATAACGCGCGTTTTACTTCGCCTGTCTGGTGATCTGCGCCAGACACATCCTATCACCCGCCCCCGTGCCTGCTGCGCGTCAGCGGACGCCAGCGGGCGCTGAAGTGATGACGCAACTGAGGACCCACAGGCGCGCTGCAGGCCGTCGAAGCCGCGCCTGTCGACAGGAAAGAGCTCGGGAATGGCGCCTATCCGCGACACGCTGCATCCTCCGGCGCCGCCGCCGATCACCGTTGCGCCCGTCGGCCATGACGTGGTGCGCCCCTCGGCCACAGCGCTCCTGACCCTGATCATCCTCGCCGGGCTGCTCTATGTCGGGCGCGAGATCTTCATGCCGCTGGCGGTGGCGATCCTGCTCACTTTCACGCTCGCGCCGATTGTCAATTTCCTGCGCAAATGGTCGGTGCCAAAGGTCGCGTCAGTGATCCTCACGGTGGCGATGGCGTTCGCCGTCATCAGCCTGTTCAGCTTTATTGTCGCCAGCCAGGTCAGCAATCTGGCGCACAATCTGCCGACCTATCAGTCGAACATCGTGCAGAAGGTGCAGTCGCTCAAGGAAATGGGGGCGCAGGGCGGCATTGTCGACCGCGTCACCAGCGCCATGAACCGCATCGGCGCCGAGATCGAGCGCAAGGCGCCTGCGCCCGCTGGCGACGCGCCTTCGGCTGACGGCGGCGGCAGCGCCTCTGCGACAGCCGCCCCGCCGGCGGCAGGCGATGGTCCGCTGGCCAGCGCCCGCACCGCGCCCGGGCCTGACGGCAAACCTCAGCCGGTGCCGGTGGAAGTGGTGCCGCGCGAGAGCCCCATCGACACGTTGCGCAACGTCATTGTGCCGCTGCTCAGCCCCTTCGCCACCGCCGGCCTGATCATTGTCGTGGTGATCTTCATGCTGCTGGAGCGCGAGGATCTGCGCGACCGCTTTATCCGCCTCGTCGGCGCGGGCGATTTGCACAAAACCACCGAGGCGCTGCAGGACGCCGGAACCCGCGTTGGTCATTATCTGCTGATGCAATTGGTGGTGAACATTCTGTACGCCATCCCGATCGGCATCGGCCTGTGGCTGCTCGGCATTCCCAACGCCATGCTGTGGGGTCTGCTGACGCTGGTGCTGCGTTTTGTGCCCTATATCGGCCCGGTCATCGGCATGATGATCCCGCTGTTCCTCGCCGTGGCTGTCTCGCCAGGCTGGTCGCTGCTGCTGTGGACCGCCGCCCTGTTCATCGTGGTCGAACTGATCAGCAACAATGTCATCGAGCCCTGGCTGTATGGCTCGCGCACCGGCCTGTCGGCCATGGCGATCATCGTCGCCGCCATCGTCTGGACCTCGCTGTGGGGGCCGATTGGCCTCGTGCTGTCGACGCCGATCACCGTGTGCATGATGGTGTTGGGGCGGCACGTGCCGCAATTCGCCTTCCTCGACGTGCTGCTCGGCAACAAGCCGGTGTTGGAGCCGCATCAACGGCTGTACCAGCGCCTGCTGTCCGGCGACCCCCATGAGGCTACCGACAACGCCGAGGAGCTCCTCGAGAAGGACTATCTGGTCGATTATTACGACCAGATCGGCCTCCCGGCTTTGCGCATGGGCGAGGCGGACCGCCAGCGCGGCGTGCTCGATGAGAAGCAGCGCGCCCGCTTCTCCGCCACAGCCCAGACCCTGGTCGCCAATCTGACCGACATCGCGCTCGAGGAGGAGCACGAGGAGGAAGAGGAAGAGCAGGCGGCGAACGCGGAAGGCCAGGGCGAAGGCGAAGGCGAAGGCGGCGTGATCTCCAGAATTATCGACGCCGGCAAGCGTATCGTCAGCGAGGACAAGGACGCCGATGAGGACGGCGTCGCCGACGAGCCCGGGCCGCCGCCGCTGGTGCTGCCAGATGGCGAAGGCCAGCGCCTGCTGATGATCGGCGGACGCGGCGATCTCGATGACGTCGCCGCCGCCATGCTGGCCCAGACGCTCGAGGTACAGGGAGCGGAGACCAGCATCGCCTCTCATACGGATCTGGCCGGTTACGGCCCGGTGGATCTGCCGCTCGGCGACTTCCAGACGGTGGTGCTGACCTATCTCAACGTCGCCTCCGCCGCCCATGCCCGCCACACCGTGCGTCGGCTTAAGCGCGTGCAGCCAAAGCTGCGCGTGGGGGTGTTTGTGCCGCTGGAGCCTGGCGCGCCGCCGCTGCCGTTTAACGCTGGCGCAGTCTATGCCGACTTCGTCGCCACCTCCCTGCGCGACGCCGTCACCATGGCGCTGGAGGCCCCAAAGGCCGAGCAGGAAGGCGCCCGTCGCCTCCAGTCCCGCCCCATGCTCCGCCCCCTGCGCGCCCCACGCGCCGCCAGCCCGGGTGACGCGGCTAATGCGTAATGGGCGCGTCGCGACGTTGAGGCAATTGCGTGGGGGAGCCTCGGTAGTGGAAGAGGGTCGGTAGTGGAAGAGCGTGGATGCCCGTGACGAGCACGGGCATGACCGCGGGGCGGTCTGGTGGCGACAGCGTCGGACGGGCTTAGGATTGCGTATCGATCCCGGGTGGCTGCCAACGCCCGTCAAGCCTGCAGCCGGCTCAGGCGCGCCACTTGCTCAGGCCCATCGGGCGACTAACGCATCCGCCCGCCCCACCCCCGTCATGGTCGGGCTTGACCCGACCATCCACGTCTTCACTTGGCCTGCTGGAACCTCGCCGCGACAAGCGGCCAATCGCGAGCCGCTTCCACGCGCCGCAAGACGTGGATGCCCGTGACGAGCACGGGCATGACGGCGGGGCGGTTTGCTGGCGACAGCGTCGGACGGGCTCTGGATTGGTGATTGCTCCGGGGTGGATGCCAACGCCCGTCGAGCCTGCAGTCGGCTCAGGCGCGCCACTTGCTCAGGCCCATCGGGCGACCAACGCATCCCTCCACCCCACCCCCGTCATGGTCGGGCTTGACCCGACCATCCACGTCTTCACTTGGCCTGCTGGAACCTCGCCGCGACAAGCGGCCAATCGCGAGCCGCTTCCACGCGCCGCAAGACGTGGATGCCCGTGACAAGCACGGGCATGACGGCGGAGGGCCCATGGCGTAAGCGGGCCGTCGTTATGGCATCGCGGAGCGCGGCGCACTGCAGTGAAGCCGCGCAGAAAAACGGCCCCGGATCGCTCCGGGGCCGTTGTCACATCGCAATATCATTCGCCAGCGCGGCTCACAGCTCGCCGGCGACCACCTTCTTGCCGTCAAGCTCCACATCGAGCTGGGCCGGCGCGGAAGGCGCGCCGCGCAGGCGGTGCTGGTCCGGCGACAGCGCCTCGAGCTGCAGCATGGCCAGCGCCTCATCCAGCCCCATCGAGCGCTGCTCCGGCGAGCCGAGGCGGCGGATCGACACGGTGCGCTCGGCCGCTTCCTTCTTGCCGACCACCAGCAGCACCGGAACCTTGGCCAGCGAGTGCTCGCGCACCTTGTAGGTGATCTTCTCGTTGCGCAGGTCGATGCCAGTGCGCAGGCCAGCGCGCCTGGCCGCTTCCGCCACTTCGGCGGCATAGGCGTCGCCATCCTGGGTGATGGTCAGCACCTTGACCTGCTCCGGCGCCAGCCACAGCGGGAAGTGACCGGCGAAATGCTCGATCAGGATGCCGGTGAAGCGCTCGATCGAGCCGCAGATGGCGCGGTGCACCATCACCGGGGTCTTCTTCTGGCCGTCGGCGTCGATATAGAAGGCGCCGAAACGCTCCGGCAGGTTGAAGTCCACCTGGGTGGTGCCGCATTGCCAGTCGCGGCCAATGGCGTCGCGCAGCACATATTCAAACTTCGGACCGTAGAAGGCGCCCTCGCCCTCATTGACCTCGGTCTGGATGCGACCGCCCGATTGCGCTTCGATCTGCTTCAGCACCTTGCCCATCACCGCCTCGGCGTGGTCCCACAGCGCGTCAGATCCGACGCGCTTCTCCGGGCGGGTCGACAGCTTGACGACGATCTTGTCGAAGCCAAAGTCTGAATAGGTCGAGAGGATCAGATCATTGATCTTCAGGCATTCGGTCGCCAGCTGGTCCTCGGTGCAGAACACATGGGCGTCGTCCTGGGTGAAGCCGCGCACGCGCAGCAGGCCGTGCATGGCGCCCGAGGCCTCATAACGATGCACGATGCCGAACTCGGCCATGCGCAGCGGCAGATCGCGATACGACTTCAGGCCGTGCTTGAAGATCTGCACGTGGCCCGGGCAGTTCATCGGCTTGAGCACGAACCAGCGCTTGTCCTCGGCCTCGTCGCCCGCCGACTGCGCCGCGAACATGTTCTCGCGATACCAGTCCCAGTGCCCCGAGGTCTCCCACAGGCTCTTGTCGAGGATCTGCGGCGCGTTCACCTCATCATAGTCGCCGGCAAGGCGGCGACGCATGTAATTGATGATGCACTGGAACAGCGTCCAGCCCTTGGGATGCCAGAAGACGGTGCCAGGCCCCTCCTCCTGGAAATGGAACAGGTCCATCTCGCGGCCCAGGCGGCGGTGGTCGCGCTTTTCGGCTTCCTCAAGCTGCCTGATGTACAGGTCGAGATCGTCCTGTTTGGCGAAGGCCGTGGCGTAAATGCGTGTCAGCATCGGATTGTTGCTGTCGCCGCGCCAATAGGCGCCCGCCACCTTCATCAGCTTGAAGGCGCTGCCGATCTTGCCCGTCGAGGTCATGTGCGGGCCACGGCACAGATCGAGCCAGTCGCCCTGACGATAGATGCGCAGGTCGTCGCCCGGCGGAATGGCGTCGATCAGCTCGACCTTGTAGGCCTCGCCCTTCGCCGCGAAAAATTCCTTGGCCTGCTCGCGCGTCCAGATTTCCTTGGTGAACGGCGCGTCCTTGGCGATGATCTCGCGCATCTTCTTCTCGATGGCGGCGAAATCTTCCGGCGTGAACGGCTCGGAACGGGCGAAGTCGTAATAGAAGCCGTTCTCGATCACCGGGCCGATGGTGACCTGGGTATCCGGCCACAGGCTCTGCACGGCTTCGGCCAGCACGTGGGCGCAGTCGTGGCGGATCAGCTCCAGGGCGCGCGGATCTTCCCGGTTGATGAATTCGATCTTCACATCGCGGGAGATCGGATCGGCCAGATCGGCGACCACGCCATCGATGGCCATGGCGACGGTGCGCTTGGCCAGCGACGGGGAAATGCCCCTGGCGATCTCAAAACCGCTGATGCCTGCGGGAAACTGGCGCGCGGCGCCGTCTGGGAAGGTAACGTTGATCATCATGATCCCCTGCTCACTCCTGCGAACACGGCAGGTAAGCGTCTGAAAAACGGGATGCGCCCCGCCGCAACAGATGGCGACGCTACATGTCAGGCGATCCCGGCGATCTGCGCCCGCATCTTGCGGCTCCCCGGCGCGGCGCGCCATGCGCCGTGATGAGGCGGGCGGGCGGCGCAGGAGCGCTCCTGTCGGGCGTCGCCCTGCCATACTCCGCCACGCCGCGCCAATCAATCGACGCGCGCCAGATGACGCGCCGCTCAGTCGCAGCGGAAAGTGGGACGCGGCCCATCCGGATCAGCCTGAACGCCGCGCCAGCGACCATAGCGCCAGGGTGCATAGACCGCCCAGCGCGCCCCCTCCGGCTGGGACCGTGGCGGAAAATCGAGGCCGTGGGTGCCCCATGGGTGGCAACGGCAGATGCGCGCCAGCCCCATCCAGCCGCCGCCCCACAGACCGAAGCGGCCGATGCTCTCCATGGTATAGGCCGAACAGGACGGCATGTGGCGACACTGGCGGCCCAAAAGGCCCGAGAGGGTCAGCTGATAGGCGCGGATCAGCCCCATTCCGGCGAGCGCCGGCCAACGTCCCGGGCGACGCCATACCGCCGCGCCAGCCGCCTCAGCCTGACCAGCAACAGGCGCGGCGCCGTCGTCTGCGCCGCTTTGCGGCGTGGCGTCGGGGGGCATTGCTGGGCCTGGTGAGGAGCGGCGCGACATGATGGCGCTGTTTATGGCGCGGCCGCGCCGCCGCCGCCAGCCCCTCGCCAGCGCGCCGGGGATGCAGACGCCACGCCGCCTGCCGCAAGCCGCCGCCATCCCCCTGTCTGGCGTCGCCGTTCGCACGCCGAATTCAGCCAGCCCGACACACGGGGGCTGGCGCTGCAAGCGTGACCGTGTCCATAATGACTGACGACACGATCCCCCCTGATCGGGGCGAATCTTACGGATGCGGCGCTGGGGTTACAGCAGCGGCGTGCCGGCGTCGGTGGTTAGAGCCAGCGCTAGAAATCTGGGAGAAATCCCGGCAATCTGGCGGCGGCGCGTTGCACTTCATGATGATTGCCCTGGTCAGGTCACATTACCGCCGCATAGCCGCAAGGCTTCGTTCGACAGAATTTACCGGACATTAACCGTGCGCGCGGATCGCCCCGTTGATTCCCGCCTGTTAACCGTTGTGTCCCTATAAGGTGACCCACAGTCACCAACCGAAGGCGCCTGAACTGATGTATGCCATGACCCGCTTGTTCTCCGCCCTCGCCGTTTCGACCGCGGCGCTCGTCGCGACCGGCGCCGCCATGGCCCAATCGCCTTACGGCGGCAATGACGTGATGTTCAACAATGCCCCGGTGTCGTCGGACCAGTGGATCGTCACGGTGAAGGGCACCATCGGCGTCTCGCCGGCCTGGCCTGGGTCGGACCGCCTGTCGTTCTTCGGCTATCCGTCGATCGGCTATCGCAAGATTGGCGAGAAGCCGCGCTTCACCGCCCCGACCGACGGCGCCAGCATTGAGCTGTATGACACCTCCTGGCTGCGCGCTGGCGCGGTGGTTGGCTACAGCAGCGGCCGCTATTCGGGTCAGGAGCGGCGCCTGTGGGGTCTGAAGGATGCTGGCTGGTCGGTGCAGCCGGGCGTGTTCGTCGACATCTGGCCGGCTGACTTCCTGCGCCTGCGCGGCGAGCTGCGCTACGCCGTGGGCAACGCCCATGGCTTCGTCGGCATGCTTGGCGCCGATCTGGTGCAGAGCGTCGACCGCTTCACCTTCGCCATTGGCCCGCGCCTGAAGTGGGGCGGCCAGAAGTTTAACAACGACATGTTCGGCGTGCGCTTCCAGGATGCGCTGATGACCGCCGGCTTCGTCCAGCCCTACAAGGCCAAGGGCGGCGTCAATTCGGTCGGCCTCACCGCCTCGGCCTCCTACACCTGGTCGGATGAGCTGACCACCACGGTCTACGGCGCCTATGACCGCCTCGTCGGCTCGGCTGGCGACAGCCCGATCGTCCAGCGCTATGGCTCGCGCAGCCAGTACACCGCTGGCTTCAGCGCCGCTTACTCCTTCACCACCCGCGCGCTCTGGTAAGTGGAACGCCCGGACATCGGCTGAATGCGCAAGGCGGCCCCCGTGGCCGCCTTTCCACTTGTACGGAACATGCGCAGTGAGAAGGCATCCGCAAGCCGACCGATCCAGGGCGCCTTGCGGGTCCGCCAGCGCCACGACCACCCGCCTCGCGCCCTTCGCCATCACGCGGCGCGCCCTCTGGGTCGCCGCCGCCTTCAGCCCGCTGCGGCGCCGTCCGCGGCCAGCGCCTGGCGCACCGCCGCCAGCGTGGCGTCGAAGGTCAGCAGCGTCGAGGCATGGCGGTTGCGATAGGCGCTGATCGGCGCCAGCACGCCGCATTCGGCCCATTTGCCCTGTGGCGGCGGCCCCTCCTGGTCGAGCATCAGCCAGACCTGGTCGCGCACGGCCTGCAGCTCTTGCAGATCGGCGCCAATCACCAGGCCGGCGAGCAGCGACGCCGAGGCCTGGCCAAGCGCACAGGCCTTCACGTCATGGGCGAAATCCACCACCTGACCGTCGGACACCCTGACATCAACGGTGACGCGCGAGCCGCACAGACGCGCCACCGCCTCGGCCGTGCCATCCGGGTTCTCCAGCCGTCCGAGGCGCGGAATATTGGCGGCCAGGGTCAGAATGCGCCGGTTATAGACGTCGTCGAGCATGGAACCTGCTTTCCTGGGGCGGACATCCAACGCATGCCGCGCGGCTGCCTCATACCAGGCCGCGAAAATGCTAACGCTTCCGCGACCTGAAATGCTCAGGCGCCGCACGGGCTTGACCAGACCGCGATGAGTCGGGCTCATCGGGGTCTGGTATCAGCTGTTCCCTAGATAAGCGCCCTGATGGCGGGTGCAAAGCGCTACGGTCGCATCCGGCTTGGGCAGGCCGAAGGCCACGCCTCAAGGCAAGCGCGCCAAACCAACGCCTGACGCCACCACAAGCAGCGCGCGCGGCGCGAGGTCATATGGCTTGCGTGCCAGACCGCTCGCGCTTCTGTGTGCGCCGACGCCCCAGCTGCAGCCAACCGTAACGGAAGCCCCGATAATTGGCTCCACAACCCAGACCAGACCCGCGCCAGCCCCGCACGACATGCGCCAGCGCCGGTCACCCCATGCGAAATTGCCGACACTGGCGGCAAATCAGGGCTAGGATGTAGCGGCGCGCGTCCTATATAGAGGGCGCAGGCTGGTCCCATGGCGTTGTGGCGTGGGTTAGCATGAGCTGCCCGGGGCCCATACCGGTTCACCTCGACCAATCGGCGCCAATGGCGCAGGTGCGGTCGTTTGCTGCCAGCCGTCATGGCTGGCGCGCCGGCGGGACATGGCTGGTTGTGCTGTTCATGGCCATCAGGCGGCGTAGGGAAGAATGGACGACGTATGATCGACAGCGGGAGGCCCCACATGGATGGTGTGGTTAAGTCCTTGTCCGCGCGGTTGGCCCCGGCCAACGCCGACAAGATGGCGACGCAAGACGACAGGCGACCGACGCGCGAGGAGGCTGAGGCCGCCGTACGCACGCTCATCGCCTGGGCTGGCGACAATCCGGAGCGCGAGGGGCTGGTCGACACCCCCCGCCGGGTGGTCAAGGCCTATGAGGAACTGTATGGCGGCTACGCCCAGGACGCCGACGCCCAGCTCGACCGGGTGTTCGCCGAAGTGGGTGGCTATGACGACATGGTCGTGCTGCGCGACATCCAGTTCTTTTCGCATTGCGAGCACCACATGGTGCCGTTCACGGGCAAGGCGCATATCGCCTATTACCCCAATGGCGGCGTCGTCGGTCTGTCGAAGCTGGCCCGGGTGGTGGATATTTTCGCCAATCGCCTGCAGACCCAGGAGACCATGACGGCGCAGATTCTCGACGCCATCGACCGTCGCCTGCGCCCGCGCGGCGCTGCGGTAATGATCGAGGCGGCGCATATGTGCATGTCGATGCGCGGCATCCAGAAACAGGGCTCGCTGACCATCACCACCCGGTTCAGCGGCGTGTTCCGCGAGGATCCGGCCGAACAAGCGCGGTTCTTCACCATGGTGCGGGCCCAGGGCTGAGCCTGCGCCGGCGTCAGGCGTTCACCCAGGCGTTCGTCAGCTGGCGCGCCCGATGGGCGCTGGCCATGACGGCGATCTGGACATCGACCGGCGCAGGCTCCCCGCCTGCGCCGCTTTGCGTTTTCGCTCGCGCCGCGCGCCGCCAGCAGCAGGGGCCTCGCCGCCGCCTGGCGCAGCCTGGCGCAGCCTGGCCAAGGCTCAGATCATCGTCCGCCTTAGTCCATCGCCTGATTGCAGGAGCCCCGCATGTGCACCGATCACGCCGCTTTCGCGCCCCGCGCCTCCACCGAGGCCATTGAAGAAGGCGCGCGCCTTGCGCCAGCGTTCGACGCCAACGGCCTGATCACCTGCGTGGCCACCGACGCCGACACCGGCGCCGCGTTGATGGTCGCCCACATGAATGAGGAGGCGCTGCGCCGCACCATCGCCACCGGCGAGGGCTGGTTCTGGTCGCGTTCACGCCAGACCTTGTGGCGCAAGGGGGACACTTCCGGCCAGGTGCTGCGCATCGTCGAAATGCGCGTCGATTGCGACCAGGACGCCGTGTGGATCCGCGTGCGGGTCGGCGGCGACGGCGGCTGCTGCCACACCGGCAGGCAGAGCTGCTTCTATCGGGTTATTGAGACCGGCGCAGACGCCGCCGTTGACCAGACCCTGCGCTTCGTCGACTGAGCCAAAAGGCGGCGTGACCGAGCCTTTTGGCTGCCCTGGCGGCATGGCGCCGCCTCCCCTGCTCTATCGCCCCGGCGTTTTGGCCTGGCGAGGCGCTTGCGCGCTGGCTGGCGCGTCGCCGCGCCACCCATGCCCAGCCAGCCTGGCGACGCCGCCGCACCACACATATGTAACATTTCCACGTTCAAATGACTGGGCGCGGCTCGCGGATGGGCAGATCGCCGACATCTGGCGTAGCCCACAGCCGGACAGCTTTCGGCGGATTGCTTCTGGCGGATTGCTTCTGGGCCATGGTCCGCGAGGCCATCGCCCGAAAGCATGAGGCCGGACGAATTGGCGTTTCGTGCTGTCATCACCTGCCGACGATGTCTGCACGGTGATGCGCCCTGATAGGTCGGTGAATGGCGACGGACGCAGTTGACGCCGCGTCCCAGTGAAGGTGGCGAGAATGTTTGAAGGCCGGTCTTTTATGCCATTTCGCCGGGCGGCTGGCCGCGACGAGGGTCGCGAGGGCGCAGCCGTGTCGACGCGGCCCTCTGAAGCGCTGGTCGATGCGGAGGCCAGCGCAGCGCTCGATTCGATGCCGCCGCCAGACGCCCCGGCAGGCGCTGGCCGCGCTGGCGGCGCAACATCCGCCGCCAACGCCCGGACGACGTCGGAAGGGGCGGCGCAGGCCCGCCAGAGGCCGTCGGCCGACGCAAGCACACCAGTGGACGGCGTCCAGGACCGGGCCCAGGACAGGGGCCAGGATAGGGCCCAGGATCGGACCGATGACGGCGTCCGTCGCCGCGCCCGCGCCAGGGCGACCCCGCGCCAGACGCGCCCGCCGGTGGTCGGCCTCGCGCTCGGCGGCGGCGCCGCGCGCGGCTGGGCGCATATCGGCGCCCTGCGGGTGCTGACCCAGGCCGGCTACAAGCCAGAGGTCATCGTCGGCTCGTCGATCGGCGCCGTGGTCGGCGGCTGCCTCGCCACCGGCTCGCTCGATGTGCTGGAGGAATTCGCCCGCTCGCTGACCCGCCGCCGGGTCATGGGCCTGCTTGATCTGTCGATGGGCGGCTCGGGGCTGATTTCCGGCAACCGCCTGCGCCAATTGCTGGAGCAGGATATTGGCCGCCTGCGCATCGAGGACCTGGCGCAGCGCTTTGCCTGCGTCGCCACCGAACTTGGAAGCGGCCATGAGGTGTGGCTGACGCGCGGCCCGGTGGTCGACGCCATGCGCGCCTCTTACGCCATCCCCGGCATCTTTGATCCGGTGTATATCGGCGACCGCTGGCTAATGGATGGGGCGCTGGTCAATCCGGTGCCAGTCACCGTGGCGCGGGCCATGGGGGCGGAGTTCGTGCTGGCCGTCAATCTCAATGGCGATCTGCGCGCCAATCGCGCCAGCACCATTCCCTCGCACGGGCCGTTGGAAGATGACATTGCCGACGCCGCTCCGGAAGCCGCCGCCGAGCAGCGCGGCGGCCTGTTCGGCGCGCTGGGCGCGGCGCGGCGCATCGGCGGCTTCGCCCGTCGTCAGGATGGCGCGCCAGGCATCGGCACGGTGATGATGGACGCCTTCAACATCACCCAGGACAGGATCTCGCGCTCACGCCTCGCCGGTGATCCGCCCAATCTGATGCTCAGCCCGCGCCTCGGCCAGATCGGCCTGTTTGACTTCCACCGGGCCGACGAAGCCATCCAGCTTGGCGCCGAGGCAGCCGAACGCGCTTTGCCGGAGCTGGAAGAGATGCTGGCCATGGGCGCCATCGCCACCTGAGCGCGGCGCCCAGTGGCGCGTCTGGCGCCAGAGCAGGCGCCGGGATCGGCCCATGCGCCGCATCTGCATGCGGGGAACGAACGCCGATCGATCAAGCGAAGCCGCTTACCCGGAAAGCCCGCT
Source organism: Camelimonas sp. FR25 (assembly GCF_059740505.1). NCBI lineage: Bacteria > Pseudomonadati > Pseudomonadota > Alphaproteobacteria > Hyphomicrobiales > Chelatococcaceae > Camelimonas > Camelimonas sp. FR25. The sequence goes on from NZ_JCAWFG010000118.1 coordinate 38,163, forward strand.
AGCCGGCGCTGATGTAGTCGCGCATGGCCTGATGTTCGCTCTCGATCTCGGCGAGACGGAACTTCACCACATCGCCGATGGAGATGACGCCGACCACCCGGCCCTCCTCCACCACCGGCACGTGGCGGAATTTGGCGCTGGTCATCAATTGCATCAGATCATTGACGGCGGCGCTCTCGCGACAACTGGTGACGTCGCGCGTCATGTGAAAGCGCACTTCGTCGCGCAGCACCTCGGGGCCGCGCGTCGCCACCGCCCGCACCACGTCGCGTTCTGACAGGATGCCGTGCAGACCGCGTCCCGCGTCGAGCACCAGCACCGCGCCGATGCGCTCGCTCGCCATCAGCTCCGCCGCCTGGCGCAGGCTCGCCTCCGGCCCGATCGACGTCACCTTACGGCCCTTGTCCGCCAGAATCCGCGCAACGCTCATGCTTGCTCTCCTCTGCGCTGTCCCCCGGGTGTGGTTCCTGCGTCGCCGCGCCTCAGGGCTGCGCCCCGCGCTGGGCGCCCCGCCTGCGCCCCCTTGCTTGTGGTCATCGCCTGTCGGCGGGCGCAGGTTACTGGCCGGCTATTGGCCAGCAGCCAGACGCTCGCATGACGTCATAACCGCAACGTCATCAGCGCGACGTCAAAGCCGCAAGGCGACTGACGCCTGTGACGTCCAGCGCACCAGCCAGCGCCTGCGTCGCACACAATAGTGTGCGCGCGCGGCGATCAATGCAATCGGCGATCCTGCGTGCGGCGATCAGAAGAATTTGACACGTCAGCGTAAGGATCAAACAGCCCAAACAGCAGCAGGCCGGTGATGAAACCGCCGATATGCGCCTGCCAGGCGACATTGGCCTCGCTGAAGCCGAGCGGTCCAGCCAGCACGCCGAACACAATATTGGTGGCCAGCCAGGCCCCGGCGAACAGCATGGAGCGACGGTTACGGAAGGTCTCGCGCAGCCCGTCGGCGTGGGCGAGGTGCACCGCCGCCGGGCCGCCAAACAGCCCGCCGTGGGTATTGAAAGCAAAGCGCATCGCCGCGCCCATGCAGCCGGAGATGGCGCCAGAGGCGCCGATCATCGGGATGACGTCGAGCGGCCCCGACAGAAAATGCGCCACGGCGCCGCCAACGGCGCAGACCAGGAAGAACACGCTAAAGCGCACGGCGCCGAACCGGCGGGCCAGCGGCGAACCGAAGGCCAGCAGCCAGATGCTGTTGAGAATCACATGCGTCCAGGATGCGTGCAGGAACGCGTGGGTGAACAGGCTCCACGGGGCCAGCGTATTATTGGCCTCAATCATCCGGCCCATGGCCAGATACGCGGCGGCGGTTTCGGGCGTGAAGCCGCGCACGCTGGCGATGAGGTCCGGCATGAAGCTGTCCGGCTGTAGCCACCAGGCCACACGCGCCGGAACAAACGCCAGCCGGTATAGCCAGACGAAGTCGCCGAAGGCCGGGGCCATCTCGCGCGCGCCATGGATCAGCAACAAGACGCCAATCAGCGCAGCGACCACGGTCGGCACATTGAACATGGGTTCGCGGCCAGGTGGCGGCGGCAAATGCGGCGAATGCGGCTGCGGGCCGCCCGAAGAAGTGTTCATGCCGCAACATGAGGCGTAACAAGCGATTCCTGCAAGCGCCGCCGGCGCCGCAGCACGCGAAGCCCCCGCGTATCACGCAAGGTCTGCAGCTTCCGCCCGCGATTTACCCCCGCCCTGCCCCGCCTCGCGCCCGCCCGCCAGCGGCATTCATGCCCGCCCGCGGCGCGGCTTTATCGCGCCGTTAACGGCGGCGGAACGGAACTATCGTCGTTTACCATTTGTTTAGGTTTGCGGCCCGGGTGCCTTGCTGGCCCGGTCCAGGCGTGAAATCGTTACCGAAACGTTAACCAGCACCAGGGGCGCCTGTCGTGTCTTTCCGAATGGGTTTCATCGCTGCTGCGGCTCTGGCCGTCCTCAGCCTCCCGGCGCAGAGCCAGGATCTGAAGACCGCTGGCCTGCCCGCCGACATGAACCTGGCCAGGGCCACGGTGCTGCAGACCACCCTGCCGCCGATTGGCTGGGTCGAGTTCTGTCGCAATTACCAGGGCGAGTGCGACAATGAGCTGACCGCCAGCGCCGACATTCGCCTCAACCGCAAGGTGTGGCGCGATCTGCGCGCGGTGAACGATCACTTTAACCGCACGATCATTCCGATCACCGACCAGGAGCACTGGGGCGTCGAGGAGCGCTGGGATTACCCGTCAGACGGCAAGGGCGATTGCGAGGAATATGTGCTCGCCAAGCGCCGCATGCTGGTCGACATGGGTTATCCGCGCCAGTCGCTGCTGGTCACCGTTGTTCGCGACAATTTGGGCGAAGGCCATGCGGTGCTGACCGTGGTCACCGATCGCGGTGATCTGGTGCTGGACAATCGCCGCGCCGACATCCTGTCGTGGAACCGCACCGGCTACGCCTTTATCAAGCGCCAGTCCGCCGCCATGCAGAACGTCTGGGTGTCGCTGGGCGCGCCGCTGGACGCGGTGGCGACCGCCTCGCGGTGATCTGACCAGGCTGGCGAGACGATCGCCAGGCTGGCCCTGTCCCACCCAGGCGTGACCCTGACGGCGCCCTCTTCCATGATTGCCTGCGCAAAAAAGACGCCGCCGGTCCTGCCGGCGGCGCCTGTTTGATTCTGTGCGCGGACGGCCCTGCGGCCGCCGCCTGTCAGCCCTCGATAGGGGTGAGTTCGCTGACGAAACGCCGCCAGTTGGCCACGTAATGGCCTGCGCTCATGCGCAGGCGGGCGACTTCCTCTTCGCGCAGGGTGCGCACGGCGCGGGCGGGGGCGCCGATGATCAGCGAATAATCCGGAAACTCCTTGCCCTCCGCCACCAGCGCATTGGCGCCGACCAGCGAGCCCTTGCCGATGCGGGCGCGGTTCAGCACCGTGGCGCCCATGCCGACCAGCGAGCCATCGCCGATGGTGCAGCCGTGCAGAATAGCGCTGTGACCGATGGTGCAATCCTCGCCAATGGTCATGGGCGCGCCAGGGTCGGTGTGCATCATGCACAATTCCTGGATGTTGCTGCGGGCGCCGATGTCGATGAGCTCATTGTCGCCGCGAATGACCGTGCCGAACCAGACGCCGACGCCCTCGGCCAGCCGGACATTGCCGATCACCTGCGCGGATGGCGCGACCCAGTAAGAGCCGGCGGCGGGAAGCTGCGGACGAACGTCCCCGAGTGCGTATACGGTCATGATTTCCTCCAGTTCGCGGACGTTGGCCAACCGCCAGCCGCCCGTCAAGCCTTGGCGTCCAGGAGGCGTGGCGGCGCACTGGGCAGGGGCGCGGTCGCAGCTGCAGTGTGAGCGGCGCGTGGGCGGCTGCCGCATGCCCGGCGCGTGGGCCCGGTTGGGGTTGCCGGCGGCGTCAGGCGCGCTTCCCTCGTTTCAGTGATGCGCCGCGAGGACGTGGCGGCCCGAGACGTGGATGCCCGTGACAAGCACGGGCATGACGGCGTGGAGTGACTGGCGGGCGGGCTACGGTGATGACCACGGGGGTGGCGGCGACGAAGACGTCAAGGCTGGCGCGGAGGAGAGCCGCGAAGCGGACGTGAGGCGGACGTCTTCGTTGGCGGCGCAGAGAACCGCCAAGTGGCGGCGCGGAGAACCGCAAGGTCGCGGCAACGGTGACGGCGATGGGGCGGCGCAAGGGACAGCGCCATGACGTTCGCTCAAGAGCGATCCTGTGGCCAAAACGGCCCTCACCCCAACGCCGTCATGGTCGGGCTTGACCCGACCATCCACGTTTTTGCTTTCCACCGCTTGCGCGGCGCCAACGCCGCGCAAGCGCGCCACAGCTCGTTTTAACGCAGCGCCCCCCCGATCACTTTACCTATCCACAGGCTATTCATCTGGCGCATCCACGCCTTACGCCATGTCAATGCAGTAACGCCACAACGTATAGTTAAAATATTACGTGCCACACACCTGCAAATCACCTAGCATATACCTACCGCAACCTCACGGCATGGTGGTTATATGCACGATGACCACGACTACCGTATCCGCGACCATTACATTGCGTCGTCACGACGGCAGAGGGAAATGACCACGGGCCTGTTTCTGACCCTGTTCCTGCTGTCGTCAGTGGCGTCGGTGGCCATTGGCCTGCTGCTGGGCTGAACCCACGACGCCATCCCCCGTCCAGGCAGCGGCGCGTGACGTCACCCTCTGGCGTCGGGGCGCCCGTCGCCCGCAGCCTGCCGCCTGCGACGCACAAAAAAGGCGCGCAACGCCGCAGCGTCACGCGCCCTGAAATCTCTGGCCAGCCGCGCTGGCGTCACGCAGGTGAGCCTGCGTGGCGGGCGCTCACGCCTCTTCCAGATCCGTGTCGAGAATGGCCATCTGGAAGCTGTAGCTCTTGTCGCCATCCTCATCGTCGAGGAACAGGACGCCGACGAACTCTTCGCCCACATAAACCTCGGCGGAATCGGTCTTGCGCGGGCGGGCGGTGACGCGGATGGCGGCGTTGCCAAAGGTGCGACGCAGGAAACCCTCGACCTTGGCGAGTTCAGTCTTGTCCAATGGTATTCTCCATGAAAGCGACGCCGACGGCGCCAGCCGCCCTGCCCGCCGCCAGATGCAGCGCGGCGCAGGACAACCAGGCCAGACGCAGCCGGTCGTCTGGAAGTGGCGACGGCGCGCCAGGGAGATCCTGGGCAATGCCCCTGTCGCCCGGCGTCCAACGTCGCCAGAACCGGCGATGGCGACCAGCGCCGCCCGTCACCGGATCAATACGCAAGTCTTACACGTCCTCGCCGCTTTGAGACAGCGGCGACCGCGGACAGAACGGCTTCAGGGCCAAATTCGCCGCCGCGACAGCATGGCGCCACTGGAAAAGCCCCATGACAGTGGGCGACGCGCCGCACGCCGGTTGACACCTTGGGCAAGCGCCTCGCCAGCGCCGCCCGCGTCAGGGGCGCTCGCGCCACTCACCCACGCCAAAGAGGGCGCGTCAGATGGTGTAATCGGTGGCCCAGTCGGCGAGAATCTGGTCCATGCTGCGCGCTGGCTCCGCGCAGCCGGCCGGGCCGACCACCTTGGCCGGCACGCCGGCGACGGTCATGTTGCGCGGCACCGGATGCAGCACCACCGAGCCAGCGGCGATGCGGGCGCATTGGCCCACCTCGATATTGCCAAGCACCTTGGCCCCGGCCCCCAGCAGCACGCCGGCGCGAATTTTCGGATGCCGGTCGCCGCGCTCCTTGCCGGTGCCGCCCAGCGTCACCCCCTGCAGGATCGAGACGTCGTCCTCGACCACCGCCGTCTGGCCAACGACGAGGCCGGTGGCGTGATCAAGAAACACGCCCTTGCCGATGACCGCCGCCGGGTTGATGTCGGTCTGGAACACCTCCGACGAGCGGCTTTGCAGCATCAGGGCGAAATCCTTGCGGCCCTTGTCCCACAACCAATGCGCCAGACGATGCGTCTGGATGGCGTGGAAGCCCTTGAAATACAGCACCGGCTCGATGAAGCGGACGGCGGCCGGGTCGCGGTCGATCACGGCGGCGAGGTCGGCGCGGAAGGCCTGGGAAATGCTGGCGTCATCATCCAGCGCCTGGGCATAGGCGCGGACGATGGTCTCTTCGCCCAGCAGCCGGTGCGCCAGCCGCGAGGCGACGCGGTGCACGATGGCCATTTCCAGCGAATTGTGATCGAGCACGGTGGCGCGGATCAGCGGCTCCATGTCCGGCTCGCGCGCCAGCGCCGCCTCCGCCTCATTGCGAATATGCATCCACACGGGGTCCAGCGGCGTGACCTTGTCGTGGAGGTTGCTAGCATTACGCACTGTAGCAAGCGCCATGTGACTGTCTCCCATCAGGCCGACGGCCGTTCACCAGACCGCGCCACACCCCATACCCCGGCGCGCAATTGCGCGGCGCCCATGGGCCGCGCGCAGGCGCAGCCCCTCATATGAGCCTACGCCCTACACCGCCTGATAAACGCCTGCATGACGTCATCAACGACAGGTGCGCGAAGCCGTCATGTCGGGCCATCATCATCCGGACCGCAGCGCCCCTATCCGGGCGCGCGACCCGCATGGCGGCGCGGCCACCCGCCTTGACGGCGGGGCGGGTTGCAGCCTTTAGCATATAAACACGCGCCGCCAGAAAAAAACCGTCTTCCGGTCAGGACAGCTGATGCAAAAATTTTCCTCTCCCACTGAAAAATTGATCGCCACCGCCGAGGCCGGCGTCGGCGTCATCGCCATCAATAATGTCGCCAAGCGCAACGCCTTCGACCTTGAGATGTGGCGGGCGCTGCCGGAGCTGCTGGCGGCGATGGCGAAGGATGCAGCGGTGCGGGTGATCGTGCTGCGCGGCGTCGGCGACAGCCCGTTCGCCTCGGGCGCGGACATCAGTGAGTTTCGCACCCTGCGCGCCAGCGCCGCCGGCGGCCAGGCCTATGAGCAATCCAATGAGGATGCCTTCGCCGCCATCGCCGCCTGCCCAGTGCCGGTGATCGCCATGATCCGCGGCTTCTGCATGGGCGGCGGCGTCGGCATCGCCGCATCCTGTGACCTGCGGGTGGCGTCGGAGGGCGCGGTGTTCGGCGTGCCGGCGGCGCGACTGGGCGTCGGCTATCCGCCCAGGGCCATGCGTCTGGTGGTGGCGGCGTTCGGCGACGCCGTGGCGCGCGACCTGTTCTTCACCGCCCGCCGGCTCGACGCGGGCGAAGCCAAGGCCCTCGGCGCCCTGCACCGGCTGTGGGCCAACGCCGATCTGGAGGCGGAGACCATGGCGCTGGCCCGCAGCATCGCCGCCAATGCGCCGCTGGCCATGCGCTCGGCCAAGGCCTCCATCGCCGCCGCCAGCGGTCTGCCTGGCGCGGTCAGCGAGGCGGAGCTGTTCGCCCTCGCCGGCGCCTGCTTCGACAGCGCCGATTACGCCGAAGGCCGCGACGCCTTCCTTGAGAAACGCCAGCCGGTGTTTCGGGGTGAGTGAGGGGTGATGGGCGACCTGGGGCTATTGAGCGCCTGTGTGTCGCCGGCGGTCGAAGACAGACGTGGATGCCCGTGACAAGCACGGGCATGACGGTGTTGGGGAGGCGAAAGGCGCAGGGCCACATGGCGGTCTGCGCAACGGCCCCCACCATCCCGCCCCCCGCCACCCGCCCCCCGCCGTCATGGTCGGGCTTGACCCGACCATCCACGTCTTCCGAAGCTTCCAGACGCCGCGCCACCAGGACCACGCGAAACCTGCGTCACCCCCGCCGCGCCAACCACCCCGGCGAACTCACCCCTCTCGCGTCGCGGCCAAATCAAGCAGCCGCAGCTCAGCCTTGTCGCGACCGCCCCAGCTATTGATGGTCAGCGTGCCGGCGGCGTGCACCTGCTGGCCGATATGGGCCTGCAGGGCGTCGCCGAGCGGCTGACCCAGGGCGCGGAAGGCCACGCCGCCGATCTGCGCGCCGTCGCCTGCCTTGAAGCGATAGCGCAAATGCGCCGCGCCGACGGGCTGCACGTCGAGCAGTCGCAGGCGCGGCAGGGCGAAGGTCGGTTCGGGATTGCCGGCCCCATAGGGTCCGGCCCGCTCCAGCATGGCGACGAGCTCCGGCTGCACCGCCGCAGCCGACATCGCCCCATCGAGCAGCAGTTCGGCCGCATGGGCGCCGACATGCTGATCCGCGAGGCCAAGCTCCAAAAACGCCGCGAAGGCGTCGATCTGCCCGGCCGCGAGCGTGACGCCCGCCGCCATGGCGTGACCGCCGCCCTTGATCGCCACCCCGGCGTCGACCGCCCGGCGCACCAGCCGCCCGAGGTCAACGCCCGGCACGGACCGGCCCGAGCCGGTCGCCACGCCATCCTCACGGATGGCGAAGGCGAAGGCCGGACGCGCAAAGCGTTCCTTCAGCCGCGAGGCGATCAGCCCGACGACGCCCGGGTGCCAGTCCGCTGATCCTAACGCGATGGCGCCCAGCGACGGGTTGGCGACGATCTGCGCCTCCGCCGTCATCGCCGCCTCATCGACCGCCAGCTGCTCGATGGCCTGGCGCTGGCGGTTCAGCTCATCCAGCTCCATGGCGATGCGCGTCGCTTCGGCGGCGTCGGCGGTCAGCAGCAGCCGCGCCCCAAGCGCGGCGTCGCCGATGCGTCCTCCGGCATTGATACGCGGCCCGACGAGGAAGCCCATATGCCAGGCCTCAGGCGGCCCCTTGAGATTGGCGACATCGAGCAGCGCCGTCAGGCCTGGACGGCGACGCTGGCGCATCACCACCAGCCCCTGGCGCACGAAGGCCCGGTTGAGACCGATCAGCGGGGCCACATCGGCGACCGTGCCCAGCGCCACCAGATCGAGCCCGGCCATCAGATCCGGCGGCTGCTTGCCCGCGAAGAACCCCTCCTCGCGCAGCAGACGGTTGACCGCCACCAGCGTGAGAAACACCACGCCTGCGGCGCACAGATAGCCGAGACCGGAGAGATCGTCCTGACGGTTGGGATTAACCAGGGCGAGGGCGTGCGGCTGCTGCTCCGGCGCCTGGTGGTGATCGAGCACCACCACGTCAAAGCCGACGCGGCGCGCCGTCTCAAACGCCTCATGGCTGGCCGTGCCGCAATCGACGGTGACCAGCAGGCTGGCGCCCTCGCGCCGCAGCGCCTCAATGGCCTGGCTGTTGGGGCCATAGCCTTCGGTGATGCGGTCGGGAATATGAACCGCATAGGGCACGCCGCAGTGCTGCAGGAATTCGCCCAGCAGCGCCGATGAGGTGGCGCCGTCCACGTCATAGTCACCGAAGATGGCGACGCGCTCACGACGCCGGATGGCGCGGGCGATGCGTTCGGCGGCGACGTCCATGTCGCGCAGCACCAGCGGATCGGGCATCAGGTCGCGCAGTTTTGGCTCAAGGAAGCCAGGGGCTGCCTCCAGCCCGACGTTACGCCCTGCCAGCACCCGCGCCAGCTGATCAGCGAGACCATGCGCCTGGGCCAACGCCAGCGCCTGGGCCTCGGCCTGCGCCGTGCAGCGGCTGCGCCAGATTCGCCCCAGGGCGGAGCGCTCCACGCCAAGCATCACCTGGCCAAGCGGCGCCTGGCCAAGCGGCGCCTGGCCAAGCGGTGTATGGCCGGGAATCGTCTGGCCGGGAATCACCTGGCCGAGCATCGCCTGGTCAGGCGTCTCCTGGTCAGGCGTCCCCTGGCCCGTCAACCCCGCGCCCTTACCGTCATCCGCCGCCGCCATCGCCCCCAACATCATCCGCCCGTTTTCCCTTGCGCCAGCCATTTCGCCAGCCCTGGCGTCGCCGCCGGGCGCTATCGCCGCGCTCTAGCCCATATGCCCTAGCCGTCAAACATAGGGAAGTTTGCACGCAATGCGACATGGTTTGGCAAGCCCTCCCGCCCACCACCGCCGTCATGGTCGGGCTTGACCCGACCATCCACGTCCTGGCGGCTGGTCCCGGGGCGCAGCGCCGGCATCATCCTGTCGGCAAAAACCCGGAGGCGGCATCCCGGCGGCACGATCGTCCCGACGGCAAGTCGTGGATGCCCGTGTCAAGCACGGGCATGACGGCGCGGGGTGGGCGGCGTGGACGGTCGTGAGGAAGGGCGCGGGGTGGATGGCAGGAAGGTCGCGTGGAAAGCCGCGTGGAAGAACGCGCGTCGGCGCCTCGCGGCAAACCCGCCTCACTCGCGCCTCCGCCCACATCCCTGTCCTCCACCCCGTCATGGTCGGGCTTGACCCGACCATCCACGTCTTGACGGTTGGTCCCGGCACACCGCGCCCACATCATCCTGTCGGCGAAAGCGGAAAAGCGGCGTCCCGGCGGCTCGATCGCCCGACGGTAAGACGTGGATGCCCGTGTCAAGCACGGGCATGACGGCCTGGGGCAAGCGCGGGTGGGGCGCGGGTTGATGGTGCGGGGTGAGTGGCGCGGGGTGGTCAGCGCGGGTCAATGGCGCGCCTCGTCGCCCCCAATCGGTCTCACACCGCCTTGCGATACTGGATAAAGCCGGCGTTATCGGCGATGGAATCATACAGGCGGCGGGCGGTGGCGTTGCTTTCGTGCGTGAGCCAATAGACCCGCGTCGCGCCCTCGGCGCGGGCGGCGGCGTAGACGGCTTCAATCAGCGCCCGCCCGACGCCCTGTCCACGCGCCGCAACATCGGCGAACAGGTCTTCCAGATAGCAATAGCTGGTCTTCGTTCAGGTGGCGCGGTGGAACACCAGATTGACGATGCCGACGACGGCGCCGTCGCGTTCGGCGACGATACAATGCATCGGCTCGGCGGGGTCGAGCAGGCGCTTCCAGACAAGGTCGGTGATGTCGTGGGCAAGTGAGGTCTCGTAGAACTCGAGATACCCCTGCCAAAGCAGCCGCCAGGCGGTTTCATCAGTGGCGGCGGCGGGCCGGGTGACAATGTCGGGAACGGTGCTCATGGGTGCTCTCCGGTTGCGCCGCGCAGGCGCAGGCATCTGGGCTGGCGACTATACTGGACTTGTTGCGCCGCGCCGGCAGCAAGCGCGGGCCAGCTGACCTCGCGCCGCTGTCCCGCATGGCCGCCACGTCCGGCGCAACAAAAAAGGGGCGCCGAAGCGCCCCTGTCATCGCGACATCACTGTCGGTTAATCAGGCTTCCAGCTGGAACTTGCTGAGGTCGCGGTGCTCGCCGGTGATGCGGCGCACGGTGCCGGTGACCGAACGGTAGACGATGGTCTCGGTCTCGATCACGTCCTTGCCGAACTTGACGCCCTTGAGCAGCGCGCCGTCGGTGACGCCGGTGGCGGCGACGATGACGTCGCCCGACGCCAGATCTTCCATCTCATAGATGCGGTCCGGGTCGGTGACGCCCATGCCGCGGGCGCGCTCACGCTTCTCCTCGGTGTCGAGGATCAGACGGCCCTGCATCTGGCCGCCGATGCAGCGCAGGGCGCCAGCCGCCAGCACGCCTTCGGGCGCCGCGCCAATGCCCATGTAGATGTCGATGCCGGTCTCTTCCGGGTTGGCGGTGTAGATGATGCCGGCGACGTCGCCGTCGGAGATCAGACGCACGGCGGCGCCGACGCTGCGGATGGCGGCGATCAGATCGGCGTGACGCGGACGGTCAAGCACGAGGGCGGTGATGTCAGACGGCTGAACGCCCTTGGCCTTGGCCAGATTGCGGATGTTATCCTCGGGGCTGGCGTCGATGTGCACGACGCCCTTCGGATAGCCCGGACCCACGGCGATCTTCTGCATGTAGACGTCAGGCGCGGCCAGCAGGGTGCCGCCTTCGGCCATGGCCATCACGGCGATCGAGCCAGGCATGTCCTTGGCGCACAGAGTGGTGCCTTCCAGCGGGTCCACGGCGATGTCGACCTTGGGGCCCGAGGTGTTGCCGACCTTTTCGCCGATGAACAGCATCGGCGCTTCGTCGCGCTCGCCCTCGCCGATCACCACGGTGCCGTCGATCGGCAGGCGATTGAGCTCGCGACGCATGGCGTCCACGGCGGCCTGGTCAGCGGCCTTCTCATTGCCGTGGCCACGCAGGCGGGCGGCGGCGACAGCGGCGCGCTCGGTCACACGCACCAGCTCCATGCTCAGGATGCGCTCAATCAGTTTGCCCTGCGGAACGGTGATGTCGGTCATGGTGTAACGGCCCCTAATGTGCGCGCCAGCCGGCAGGGCGGCTTGCCCCCGGCGGACGCAGCTGAATTGCTGACCAGGACGCGCTCCCAAACTGTGGTGAGACTGCGTCCATGGCGGCGATGTGGCGCTGCCCGCAGGCAGTTTTCCGCTGATTTTTCAGTTTTTCACTGTTGCATCAGCAGAACAAGCCAATGTGACCCCGGCCGGCTGCGCGCCGGGCCGGTCTTGCCTCAGTTGCGCTCGATGCGGATCACCTGCGGCGACGAGCCGACATATCCATCGGCGATGGCCTTTTGCAGCGCGCCGCGCACCGCCTCTTCGGTGGTGTCATAGGTAATGAGGATGACGGGCACCTTGGCGCCAGAGCGACCGGTTGGGTCACGCTCCGCCGCCTTGGGCGAACGGCGCTGCACGATGGATTCCAGCGAGATTCCCGCCTCGGCCATGCGCGTCACCACCGATGCGGCGGCGCCAGGCTTGTCGAGCAGATTGACGCGCACGTAATAGCCGCCGGGATGGTCCTTCAGCGGCGCCCGCTCCATCTGCTGCAATTCACCGGCTGGCGCGGCGAACACCGGGCCACGGCTGCCAGCCTGGGCGATGTCGACGATGTCAGCGATGACCGAAGACGCCGTGGCGTCGCCGCCGGCGCCTGGGCCGACCAGCGTCAATTCACCCACGGCGCTGGCGTCAATGTTCACCGCATTGGTGACGCCCATCACGCGGGCCAGCGGCGAGGTCTTCTCGACCATGGTCGGGCAGACGCGCTGCTCGACGCCATCGGCGGTGCGCACGGCGACGCCCAGAAGCTTGATGCGATAGCCCAGCCGGTTGGCCATGCGGATATCGATCTGCTTGATCGAGCGGATGCCCTCGACCTTGACGGCGGAGGCGTCGACCCGGCCGCCAAAGGCGAGGCCAGCCAGCAGCGCCAGCTTGTGGGCGGTGTCATAGCCGTCGACGTCGAAGCTGGGATCAGCCTCGGCGTAGCCAAGCTTCTGCGCCTCGGCAAGGCACTTGTCGAAGGAGAGGTTCTCCTGCTCCATGTTGCTGAGGATGTAATTGCAGGTGCCGTTCAGGATGCCGGCGATCTGGGTGATCTCATTGCCGACCAGCGACTCGCGCACGGTCTTGATCACCGGAATGCCGCCAGCCACCGCCGCCTCGAACGCCAGCGCCGCGCCAGCGCGCTCCGCATCAACGGCCAGCGCCATGCCATGGGCGGCAAGCAACGCCTTGTTGGCGGTGACCACGTGCAGGCCACGCGCCAGCGCCCCCTCTACCGTGGCCCGCGCGGCCCCTTCGGCGCCGCCGATCAGTTCGACCACGCAATCGAGTTCGGCTTCGCGGGCCATCTGCACCGGATCGTCGAACCACTGGCAAGCCGAGACGTCGACGCCACGATCGCGCGTCCGGTCGCGGGCCGAAACCGCAACCACATCAATGGCGCGACCGCAGACAAGCGTCAGCGCGGCGCGCCTTTGCGCCAGCAGCTTGAGCAACGACGCGCCGACGGTGCCGAGACCAGCGACGCCAATCCTGAGAGGTGTTTTCATGTGCTGCGGATCGCATGCGCCCGCGCGTCCTGTCAATCGACAGCACGGCTAATCGGGCAAGGTTATCAGCGGTCAACCGTCCGCTGGCTGAATTGCGGCTGCGGCAGGGTGGCCAGCATCGGCGGGTCGCGCCAGCTGGGCGATGGGTGCGGCCGGGAAAGGGGCTGTTCACGACCACAGCGTCGCGGCGTCCAGCGGATCGGGATGCGCCTGGGACGACGCTTGCCAGCAGCCGCAGCGCCGCTGCCTGGCCTGCAGGCCGCGCCAATAGAAAACCGCCAGCCTGGGGCCGGCGGCTCATCATGTCGTGTCGCCCGACGCCGTCGGGAAAGGCTGGCGTCGCAGCGCATGCCCGAACCAGACCACCTTAACCGCGTCCAGCAACGGCCCACGCACAATCGCGACGAAGGTCCATGAGCCAGCTGGGCTTGCTCAGCCACGCCGCTCTACCTGCATGCTAGCGGCGACGGCCACGAAGCGCGGACGTGGCGCGACGCGCGCATGCGGCTCAGGATCGCGCCCTTGGCCTTAGCCAAACAGCAGCACGTCTTCCAGCGAGCACTTGCGCGGCGTCTCTGCCGGAGCCGCAGCGACCGGAGCGGTCGCAACTGGCGCCGCAGCGCGGGCCACGGCCTTGGGGGCCTTGCGCGGCGTGCGCGGGGTATTGGCGGTGGGCATGCCCGCCATCATCTGCGCCGGCGTCACCGCCTGCCCCATCTGCGCGCTGCTGCTCACGGCGGCGGCCTGCCCCATCTGGGGCTGGGCGGCGGTGACCAGTGCGGCGTACTGCGCCTCCGGCAACACCACGAGTCGCTCGCCCGAAGCTGCGACAATGGTACGAACCTGAGCCTGCATAATACCTTTTCCTCTAAACATCCCTGACGGCGCGCCGTCTGGGACCTTCAACCATGAACGCCGCAGCGCGCATGTGCGTCTCCGCACCCGTCGCCTGCGTCGACGCGCCGCTGACGCTGGCTTTTTCGCCCCGCGCCGGCTGCGCCGACCTGCCCCGTGAGCATCCTGTCTGGGGGTCCCTCCCCAGACCCGCCGTCGCCGACGTCGATCTTTCCCTCACGGAACAGCGACCAGTTCTAATCTGCATAAAGGCAATTACATGACAACGCGCCGGCGACAAAATGTTGCACGGCACAAATAGAACCTTTGGCTAATGCAATGTTAATGGCGTCACAACTACGAAACAATTTGTAACAATGCGTGAATAGTTGGCGTGAAACACAGGAACCACCCCGACCCACAGCGCCGCAACCGGCGATGCGCCCCACGCGCGGGCATTGGCGACGCCCGGCGGACTGCCACCGCGGCATCGTTGCACCGCCCCCGCCGCGCAATCCAGACGGCCTCCCAGCGCCAATACGCCACGCCGCCACGCTGCCACGCCACGCCACGCCGCCACTACGCCCCCCGCCACGCCGTCGCCCGCCACGCCGCCACCCGCCACCCGCCAAGCCGCCCACCCTCATTGCGTGCCCCCCCACGACCTTTCCGCCGTCATGGTCGGGCTTGACCCGACCATCCACGTCTTTGGCGGTGAAAGGGCGCAAAGCGTCGCAAAGACGTGGATGCCCGTGACAAGCACGGGCATGACGGCTGAGGGAGCGCGCGGCGGTCGGCACGCTGGACGCAGATCGCAGGCAGCGGGCAGCGGGCGATGCGCCCCACGCGCCAGACGGTAGCGGCCTGCGCCTGACTGCGACCGCAGCGACGTTTCGCCTGCCTCGCCGCGCCGCCACGCCGCCACGCCGCCCACGCCCACTGCGTGCCCCCCACGACCTTCCGCCGTCATGGTCGGGCTCGACCCGACCATCCACGTCTTCGGCGGTGAAAGGGCGCAAAGCGTCGCAAAGACGTGGATGCCCGTGACAAGCACGGGCATGACGGCCGAGGGAGTAGACGACGGGCGCCACGCCGGAGGCAGAGCGCAGGCAGGCAAGTCGACAGGAAAGCGCAAAGCCCCAACAACGCAAACCGGCTGTCTCGCGTGCGCACAACGCAAAGTGCCCGCGACTTGCGCGGGCACTTCATGGGCACGGAAGCCCCTGACAGTCGGCAGGCGCCACCCCAGGCTTAACGCGATGCGTCAGCCTCGACGGGGCGCCCTGACCGCCTTATTCCGGCTTCGGCAGCGTGCCGCCATTGTGCAGGCGGGCGGCGTCGGCGTCGAAGAACTTGCGGATGTTGCGCGACGCCTGGCGGATGCGATGCTCGTTCTCGACGATGGCGATGCGCACATGGTCATCGCCATACTCGCCAAAACCGATGCCAGGCGCCACGGCCACTGAGGCCTGCTCGACCAGCAGCTTGGAGAATTCCAGCGAGCCCATGTCGCGATACCGCTCCGGGATCGGCACCCAGGCGAACATCGAGGCGGTCGGCACGGGAATCTCCCAGCCAGCGCGACCGAAAGATTCCACCAGCACGTCGCGACGCTTGCGGTAGATGTCGCGCATTTCGCGAATGCAATCGTCCGGGCCGTTGAGCGCCGTGGTCGCCGCCACCTGGATCGGCGTATAGGCGCCATAGTCGAGGTAAGACTTGACGCGAGCCAGAGCAGCGATCAGCCGCTCATTGCCCACGGCGAAGCCCATGCGCCAGCCGGCCATCGAGAAGGTCTTCGACATCGAGGTGAACTCGACGGTCACATCCATGGCGCCGTCAACTTCCAGCACCGATGGCGGCGGGTTGTTGTCGTCGAAGTAAACTTCCGAATAGGCAAGATCTGACAGCACGATCAGCTCGTGCTTCTTCGCGAAGGCGATCAGATCTTTGTAGAAGTCGAGCGACGCCACATAAGCGGTCGGGTTCGACGGATAGCAGACCACAATGGCGATCGGCTTGGGGATCGAGTGCTGCACCGCCCGCTCCAGCGCCGGGAAGAACGCCGGCGTCGGCTCGGCGGGCACCGAGCGGATGACGCCGCCGGCCATCAGGAAGCCGAAGGCGTGGATCGGATAGCTGGGGTTGGGCACCAGCACCACGTCGCCCGGGGCGGTGATGGCCTGGGCCATATTGGCGAAGCCTTCCTTCGAGCCCAGCGTCGCCACGACCTGGGTCTCCGGGTTCAGCGTCACGCCAAAACGGCGCTTGTAATAATTGGCCTGGGCGCGGCGCAGGCCAGGAATGCCCTTGGAGGCGGAATAGCGGTCGGTGCGCGGCTTGCCGACGGTCTCGATCAATTTGTCGAGCACATGCTTCGGCGTCGGCAGGTCAGGATTGCCCATGCCGAGGTCGATGATGTCTGCGCCCCGCGCGCGTGCTGCTGCCTTGGACCTGTTGACCTGTTCGAAGACGTAGGGCGGCAAGCGCTTGATGCGGTGAAAATCGGTCATTGGTACAGGTCCCTGGTGTCGGTCCTCTCCGCGCAGCCCTGCGCAGAGAGTTCTGCCGACAAAGGGATGCGGGAAGCTGTCGTGTGTAGCAAATCGCAGCCGGCAATCCAGCAAGATTCGCAACACATTCATCGTGGGGCGCACTTTGCGCGAAACTGGTTTCCAGTTTGCGCATCTGCGCCTTTCGGCGCTGGTCAACGCCCTCCGACGGGCGCGCCGCGCGTCGATGGCGAAGGTTCCGGCGGCGGCGGGATGGTGATTATCCGGCCACTGTCGGCGGCGCCTCGTCGATTATTCCGCCGGCTCGGGCGGCGGCGCCTTGGGCGGGGTCGGCGGCGGCGTGCGACCTTCCGCCTGGGCGGCGGCGCCCTGCGCAGCGTTGCGGCTGCGCGTCGCCTCCATGTTTGATTCGAGCGCCTTCACCTGCTCGGCGGTGCGTGGCTGGCTCGGCCGGGCCGGCAGTTCGCGCTCGATGCGGATGTAATCGGCCTCGGCCCGCCGCGTCGCGCCGACGAAGGCCGCCGGCTGCGGCGTGTCGGTGGCGAAATTGACCGCCTTGGCCGCGCCGCGAAACGGCGAGGTCTGGGCCGAGCATGCGGCCAGCGTCGCAGCCCCGGCGACAAGCAGCGCCGGTCGCGCCAGACGGATCAGACGAAGAAATTCAATGCGCATGAGGGCCACACTACGCCAGGGTTGCGACGGCGGAAACCGCTGGTGATCGCCTTATCCGTCCCGCGCCCCGACAAATTGCCGTGGCGCGGAGCGATGGATGGCGTCACACGCCGGTCATCAGCAGCAGATTCTGCACGGCGGCCCCGGAGGCGCCCTTGCCGAGATTGTCGAGGCGGGCGACCAGCACCGCCTGGCGCGCCGCCTCATTGGCGAACACGAACAATTGCAGGCGATTGCTGTCGTTGAGCGCCTCCGGCTCAATCCGCCCGGCTTTCACCGCCGGATCGTCGAGCGCCATCACCTCAACCACGCCGCCCGCCGGATACCAGTCGGCCAGCGCCTTGTGCAGGTCGGCGGCGGTCGGCTTGCCAGGCAGGTCATCGAGATGCAGCGGCACGGAGACCAGCATGCCCTGGCGGAAATTGCCCACCGAGGGCACGAACACCGGACGCCGTCCCAGCCTGCCATAGGTCTGCAGCTCCGGCAGGTGCTTGTGGGCGAGGCTGAGGCCATAAAGCTCGAAATGCGGAGCCGTGCCCGCCTCATAGGCCTCAATCATCTGCCTGCCCCCGCCAGAATAGCCGCTGACAGCGTTGACGGAGATGTGGGTGTCGGCGCCGATGTAGCCCGCCTCGACCAGCGGACGCAGCAAGGCGATGCCGCCGGTGGGGTAGCAGCCAGGATTGGCGACGAAGCGGGCGTTGGCGATGGCCTCCGCCTGGCCAGGCGCCAGTTCCGCGAAGCCATAGACCCAGCCATCGGCGACGCGATGGGCGGTGGAGGCGTCGAGCACCTTCGGCCCCTGGGCGCCCAGCTCCTGCACAAGGGCGACGGTTTCCTTCGCCGCCTCATCGGGCAGGCACAGAATCACCACGTCGACTTCCGACAAGAGCTGGCGCTTGGCGGCGACGTCCTTGCGCAATTCGTGGGGAATGCTGCGCAGGGTGATCTGCGGCATGGCTTCGAGCCGCTCGCGGATGCCGAGGCCGGTGGTGCCGGCTTCACCATCGATGAACACGGTGGCGCGACGCGCGCCGGCGCCCTGGGTGGCGGGGGTGCTGCGGACCTCTGTGCTCATGGGTGAACTCCTGCAAATCGGGACGGCGCATGTATGCGTTGGCACGCGGTACTGCAAGCCGCCGGAAAATCCAACAACCAACTGCGGCGCCTGCCCTCTCCGGGCAGCGCCGTCATGGTTGGGGCGGCGCGCGTCCCAGCCATAACAGACGAGGGCCGGAACCGCGTGACGGTGCGCCTGCTCCTCGCCAAACAAAAAGGGCGACCCGGAGGCCGCCCTTTCCAAAAAACGTGCAATGCGCCCTGAAAGGGCAGCGGCCGCCCGATCAGCGCTTCGAGAACTGGAAGCTGCGGCGTGCCTTGGCGCGGCCGTACTTCTTACGCTCGACGACGCGGCTGTCGCGGGTCAGGAAGCCTTCCTTCTTCAGGATGGAGCGCAGCTCCGGCTCGAAATAGGTCAGGGCCTTCGACAGGCCGTGGCGCACGGCGCCAGCCTGGCCAGACAGACCGCCGCCGGTCACGGTGACGGTGACGTCAAACTGGCCAACGCGGTTGGTCAGCTCGAGCGGCTGGTTGAGGATCATGCGCAGCACCGGACGGGCGAAGTACACTTCAACCGGACGGTCGTTGATCACGATGTTGCCCGAACCCGGCTTGATGTACACGCGGGCGATGGCGTCCTTGCGCTTGCCGGTGGCGTAAGCGCGGTTCTGCGCGTCGACCTTGCGGACATGCACGGGAGCGTCATTGGCGACGGCAGCGTTGGCCTGGCCAAGATCTGCGAGGCTCTGGAGGGTCTCAGCCATGATCAGGCGCTCCTCGAGTTCTTGGTGTTGAGAGCAGCGACGTCCAGGGCCTCAGGCTGCTGGGCGGCGTGCGGATGCTCTGCGCCGCCATAGACGCGCAGATTGCCGAGGATCTGGCGGAACAGCGGGCCGCGGGGCAGCATGCGCTCAACAGCCTTCTCGACAACGCGCTCCGGGAAGCGGCCTTCGAGGATGAACTTGGCGGTGCGGGACTTGATGCCGCCCGGATGTCCGGTGTGGTGGTAGTAAACCTTGTTTTCGTACTTGCGACCGGTCAGCACCACCTTGTCGGCGTTGATGATGATGACATTGTCACCGCAATCAACGTGGGGGGTGTAGGTGGGCTTGTGCTTGCCGCGCAGGCGCATGGCGACGATCGAAGCAAGGCGACCAACGACGAGACCCTCGGCGTCGATCAGCACCCACTTCTTTTCAACGTCGGCCGGCTTTGCCGAGTAGGTTTTCATGGAACGTTTCTCAACTTTCGCGGAGCCTTGCGGCCCCTGACGATGAACGCGCCGGCAGGCGGTTGCGAACGGCTGCCCGTCCGCCCTCGCCTCCAGCGCGGGTTGAGGGAGCGTGTAACCGCAGCCACGCAAGGCGTCAAGCGGGGAGCGATTCGGTTTGATTGAAAATATCCCGTATTCTCAGATATTTATGTGGCACGGTATTATAATACCGCACTTTTCTTGCCGAGCCGGCTCCGAAACGCGTCCCCGTCGCCCCTGCCAAGCGCAAACACTGCCCACAATGCCGGCACTGGCGTCGCCCTTCGGCTGCCCCTACAGCCCCCCGCCGTCATGCCCGTGCTTGTCACGGGCATCCACGTCTTAAAACGCTTGGGACGTGTAGCGCGGAGGAAGACGTGGATGGTCGGGTCAAGCCCGACCATGACGGCGTGTGTGGAACGTCAGGGAGCCGCAACGCGGCGAACACAGGACATGCCGCAGAGGCATCCCCATAGCGGGGAGGAAGCGAACAGGCGCCGGTGGCGTGGCAGAGGATGTCGCCTTCGCCATCCGAAGGGAGCAGGCGCAACGGCCATCGCCAACGCCGCCTCTAGCGTCGCGCCTATAGCTCCCCGCCGTCATGCCCGTGCTTGTCACGGGCATCCACGCCTTCAAACGCTTGCGGCGCGTGGCCCTGGGAGAAGACGTGGATGGTCGGGACAAGCCCGACCATGACGGCGTGTGTGGGACGTCAGGGGGCCGCAACGCGGCGAACACAGGACATGCCGCAGAGGCCTTCCTTCAGCGTGGCGGAATCGAATAGGTGCCGGTGGCGTGGCAGACGATGTCGTCTTCGCCGTCTGAGTAGAGATAGACCTCGCCGATGGCGAGGCGCTTGCCCAGCTTGAGCAGGCGGCAGTCGGCGATCAGATCTTTGGGCGCGGGCTTGCGCAGGAAGTTGAACGATAGATTGGTGGTCACCGCCAGCGTCACCGGGCCGATCGAGGCCATGATGGCGGCATAGAGCGTCAGATCGGCGAGGCCCATCATCGTTGGGCCAGAAATGGTGCCGCCGGGGCGCAATTGCGACGGATCATAGACCGAGCGCACCCTGGCGGTCAGATAGCCGACCGCCTCGATCTGGCGCCGCGCATCGCCGCTCCACATCTCTGGAAACTCCTTGCGCAAGGTGTCTTCCAGGTCGGCGCAGGTCATTGCGGCTGCAAGCGCGGTTTTGTCCGTCATCTCAGGCTATCCTCCCATTCAGCCATGACGTTGTGGCCCAGGCGCACTGCGGCTGCAACTGGCGGCGCCAGTGGCGAACCTGGGCCAGCGCCAGGCGGCCTCACGGCAGGCCAGCGCTGGCCTGCCGGGTCTGAAACACTTCGCACGGCCCTGGACGCATGGTTTAAGGGAATGCTGCTGCGCCGCCGTGCCCTCCTGAGGGATACCGCGCCAGGCTGGCGCAGCGATGCAATTGGCTTCAGGGAGGATCGCCATGGATGCGCCGCAGGCCGCCAGTCAGACAATTCACGACCGCCCGGTCCTGCGCAGCAACCATGACGGCTTCGCTATTCTCACCCTGAACCAGCCGGGGAGCCGCAATGCGCTGTCTGACGCGATGATTGCGGCGCTGCAGGCCGAGCTGACCGCCGCCGCCATCGACCAGAGCATCCGCGCGCTGGTGATCGAGGCCCACGGACCCGCCTTTTGCGCCGGCCACGACCTCAAGGAAGTCACCCGCCATCGCGCCGACGCCGACGGCGGCCGGCGTTACTTCGCTGATCTGATGGCGCGCTGCGCGGCGATGATGCAGTCCATCGTCACGCTGCCCATACCGGTGATCGCCGCCGTCGAGGGCGTGGCCACCGCCGCGGGCTGCCAGCTGGTGGCCAGTTGCGACCTCGCCGTGGCGGGCGCACAGGCGCGCTTCGCCACCCCCGGGGTCAATATCGGCCTGTTCTGCTCCACGCCCATGGTGGCGCTGTCGCGCAATGTCTCGCGCAAGCACGCCATGGAGATGCTGCTGACTGGCGAGATGATGGATGCTGCGGCGGCCGAACGCATGGGCCTCGTCAACAAGGTGACGCCCCAGGGCGAGGCGCTGGCAGGCGCCTGCGCCCTCGCCGCCCGCATCGCCGCAAAATCCCGCCTCACCCTGCGCACCGGCAAGCAGGCCTTCTATGAGCAACTCGAAATGGGCCTCGCCGACGCCTATGACTACGCCGCCCGCGTCATGGTGGAGAACCTGATGGCCCGGGACGCTGAAGAAGGCATCGGCGCCTTCGTCGAGAAGCGCGAGCCTGTCTGGCGCGACGCCTGAGCGGCCAGGCCGCTGGTGGGATTGGCCGGAGGCGTGGCTGGATTGGCGATGTGGTCGCCGTCGCCGGCTGTCGTTCACTCATCGGCTCGCAAGACGTGGATGCCCGTGACAAGCACGGGCATGACGGCGTGGATTGGTTACCGGTTGAGGCAGGACATCAGTGTGCTGGTGTTGCAGCGTCCTGGCGCGTCAGCACCATGCCGTTTCAGCGTCCTGGCGTTGATGCCCGCAGGCCGATCCAGTCGCGGCAAGAGACGCCCCACCCTGTACCCCGTCATGGTCGGGCTTGACCCGACCATCCACGTCTTCACACCGCCCAGGCGTCGCGCCCGTCTCCGCGTGGCCACCCAGGCCCACATCACCTCACGCCGTATCAGCAGCCTTGGGCGGCAGGGCCATCACATGCGCCAGCGCCGTGGCCAGCAGCTGCTGGCGGGTGGCGTCGTCGCGCCAGGCGTCCTCGCCGGCCAGCACCCAGCCGCCCATGCGGCGCCCCTTGGCGCCCATGGGCCCGACGCCGGGCAGCGCCAGCAACGCCGCCTCCGCCGCCTTGCCGACGCGGATCATCAGCCCTGGCGTGATGGCGGCGCACAGCATATTGCCCTCGATCATGAAGGCGAGGCCGCCGAACATGCGTTTCTCGCCAAGCCAGGGCACGCCGTCCAGCGCCTCGCGCAGCAGCGCCTCAAGCTCCCGGTCAAACGCCATATCCGCCCCCCGCCTGTCATCGACCTCGCCTCACCGCTCGCCACTATATTCGCGCCGGCGGCGCTCCAGCTCCTGGCTGTAACGGCGCAGGGCGTAAGCCTCCGTGACATAGCCCAGCACCTTGCGCGACAGGGGATCATCGACCACGGGCAGCGTCTCGACCTCGGCGCGCTCGAACGCCTCCAGCACCTTGGCGATGTCCTGGCGCGGCGTGAGGAACGCCGTCGGCGCCTGCCGCAGATCGCGAATCAGGCTGATGCCAGCGATGGCGTCATAGTCCGTGGCGTGCGCCTCCGGCACAAACACCACGCCCGCATAGGCGCCCGCCTCATCGGTGAGGAACACCCGGCCGGTGGAATCTATCGGGAAACGCTTGCGAAAGGCGGCGATGGTCATGGTCTCCGCCGCCGTGCGCGCCTCGCGTCGCATCAGCTTGACCACGGTGAGGTCGCGGGCCCAGCCCACGTCGACGGCGCTGCGGATGGTCTCGCCGCGCAAATGCAGACGCCAGGTCGAGAACGAATAGCCGAAGGTGCGCCGCACCAGCACCGTCGCCACGATCACTGACAGCAGCACGCCCGTGGTCATCGACAGATCGCCGGTCATGCCGAGCACCAGGAAGGTCATGGTCAGCGGCGCGCCGATCACCGCCGCCGCCAGCGCCGCCATGCCCACCAGCACATAGACGATGCGGTCGCTGGCCAGATGCGGCGCCAGCGCAAAATAGCTCTCGCCCACCAGCCCGCCAAACAGCACGCCGGCGAACAGCGAGGTGAAGAACAGGCCGCCACGGAAGCCAGACCCCACCGAGATCGACGCCGCCAGCATCTTGCCGAACAGCAAAAGCAGCAACAGGCCGATTCCATGGGTGGAGGCGAAATACACCTCCATGCCGCCATGGCCCGCGCCGAGCACGGCGGGCGAGCCCAGCGCCAGCACCCCAACCAGCAGGCCGCCGATCGCCGGGCGCAGCCAGCGCGGGGCCTTGCTGCGCACAAAGCCGGATTCCACGGCCGTCGCGGTCTTCATCAGGCCAATGCCGAGCCCCGCCGCCACCGCGCCCATGGCCGCGAACACGGCGTAATCGCCGCCAGCAAAGGCCAGCGAGCCGACGAGCGGCGCATGCGGCGAGGTGGTGAGCAATTCATGCACGATATTGGCGGCCAGCGCCGCCACCATCACCGGCGCGAGGGTGGCGACGCTATAGCCGGCCAGCACCAGCTCGAAGGCATAAAAGGCCCCGGCCAGCGGCGCATTGAAGGCGGCGGCGATGGCGGCGGCGGCGCCGCAGCCCACCAGCGTGCGCACATCAACCCGGCGCAGCTTGAGCGCGCCCGCCAGCCAGGAGGCGACGCCCGAGGTGGTCTGGGTGTAGCCAGCCTCCAGCCCGACAGAGGCGCCGGAGCCGCAGGACAGGATGGTGCCGCCGGTCAGCAGCAGGGAATCGGTCAGCGACATGCGGCCGCCATACAGAGCGTTGGCCTCGATCGGGTCGACCGCCTCGCGCTTGCGCCAGGCGCGGATGCCGAGCGTGGTCAGGCCAACCACCAGACCGCCCAGCATCGGGCCGAGCAGCGCTCGCCACGGCTCCAGCGTCGGTTGCGCGCTGAGCCGCTCACCGCGCGGCAGGGCAAAGATCACCTCGTGCATCCATTGCGCCAGCTCGTTGATGCAGAACACGCCGACGCCAGCGGCGACGCCGATCAGCGCCCCGAGGAGCAGCGGCGACAGCTCGTCGGCGCGCAGGAAGGAGCGCCAGCGCCGGCCAAACAGCACTCGCGCCGCCCTGATCTGGCGGCGGGCGCCGGAGCGCCAGCGCGGCGCCGTCTCAGTGACCATTATTCCCGACCATTATCCCCGACCATCATCCTCGCTCACATCCACACACAATGTCGCTCGCCAATAGCCATATGCCCCACCCGCCGCACAATCCGCGACAGCCCGCAGCCACTGGCGCGCCAGCCGGTTGGGCGCCCTTGGGGCCTGACCCTGCGCCGCCATGGATGGGTCGCCGGGCGCAAGGCGGGCCGCCAAACTCGCTTGTTCCATCCGTCACTATAAATGGTATGACGCACTGCGTTCATTTTTGGTTGCCGCTTTGGCGGCGCCGCGCGCCAGTGCAGGCAAGACAGGCCCCGGCCAGCGGGCCGGCGACACTTTGGGGAAGAAGCCGCCATGGGAAACACGCTGCCATGAATCTGACCTCTGACCCGACCTCCTGCCTGACGTCGCAGCCTGTGTCCGGCGACCCCAGCGCCACGGACGACGCGAGCCTCGCCGCCGTGGCCGAACGGCACGCCGCCTATCCGGATGAGCTGATCCGTTCGATCCTCACCTCGGTGAAGTCCCTCGCCATCGTCGGCGCCTCCAGCAGCAATGTGCGGCCGAGCTGGATTGTCACCAATTACATGGCGAAGCGCGGCTACAAGGTCTGGGCCGTCAACCCGGCGCTGGCCGGCACGGAGATCGCCGGCTGCCCGGTGGTGGCCTCGCTCGCCGATCTGCCCGAACCGGTCGACATGATCGACATTTTCCGCAACGCTGCGGCGGCGGGCGGCATTGTCGACGAGGCGCTGGCGCTGGCGACGCCGCCGAAGGTCATCTGGATGCAGCTGACGGTGCGCAATGACGCCGCCGCCGCCCGCGCCGAGGCGCGCGGCTGCACGGTGATCATGGACCGCTGCCCGAAGATTGAATACGGTCGCCTGTCTGGCGAAATTTCATGGAATGGCGTCAATTCCCGGGTGCTGTCGTCGAAGCGCCGGGTCAACGCCGGTGGCAAGGTGCAGCGCATGACGCTGGGGCCGATGGGCGCGGGACCATCCTTTCGCGGCAGGGGCTGAAAACAGAAGAATTTTGCGCAAAGCCGGCGGAGAATGAAATTCCCGCAGACAAATGCAGGCAGGCGTTATTCGTCATTTGACGCCAGCCGCCAGGCGCTTTTAAACATGATCTGACGGGTTTAAATCTAATATACATCCTGTGGGGGTAGTTATGTCTGAACGTACGCCGAGCTTTAACACTCTGGCCGTCCACGCCGGCGCCAGCCCGGATCCGACCACTGGCGCGCGCGTCACGCCGATTTACCAGACCGCCTCCTTCGTGTTCGACGACGTCGATCACGCGGCCTCGCTGTTTGGCCTGCAGGCCTTCGGCAACATCTACACCCGCATCACCAACCCGACGACCGCCGTGCTCGAAGAGCGCGTGGCGGCGCTCGAGGGCGGCACGGCGGCCCTCGCCGTCGCCTCCGGCCACGCGGCGCAGTTGCTGGCCTTCCACGTGTTGCTGCAGCCTGGCGACGAGTTCGTCGCCGCCCGCAAGCTGTATGGCGGCTCGATCAACCAGTTCAACAATTCGTTCAAGAGCTTCGGCTGGAACGTGGTGTGGGCCGACACCGAGGACCCGTCGTCCTTCGACCGCGCCATCACCCCGCGCACCAAGGCGATCTTCATTGAATCGATCGCCAATCCGGGCGGCGTGGTCGTCGACGTCAAGGCGATCTCGGCCATCGCCAAGAAGCACAATATCCCGCTGATCGTCGACAACACCCTGGCCACCCCTTATCTGTGGCAGCCGATCAAGGATGGCGCGGACATCGTGCTGCACTCGGCCACCAAATTCCTCGGCGGCCATGGTAATTCCATGGGCGGCGTCATCGTTGACGGCGGCTCGTTCAACTGGGCCGGCGACGCCCGCTATCCGATGCTGTCGCAGCCGCGTCCGGAGTATAACGGCCTCGTCATCGCCGAGACCTTCGGCAATTTCGGCTTCGCCATCGCCGCCCGCGTGCTGTCGCTGCGCGATCTCGGTCCGGCGATCTCGCCGTTCAACGCCTTCCAGATCATCACCGGCATCGAGACGCTGCCGTTGCGCATGGCGCGCCAGTCGGAGAGCGCGCTGACCGTGGCCAAGCATCTGGCCAGCCATCCCGCCGTGTCATGGGTCAGCTATCCAGGCCTCGCCAGCGATCCCTATCACGCGCTGGCGCAGCAATATCTGCCGCGCGGCCAGGGCGCCGTGTTCACCTTCGGCCTGAAGGGCGGCTATGACGCCGGCGTCAATCTGGTGTCCGGGCTTGAGCTGTTCTCGCATCTCGCCAATATCGGCGACACCCGCTCGCTGGTGATCCACCCGGCCTCGACCACCCACCGCCAGCTGACCGATGAGCAGAAGACGGCGGCGGGCGCTGGTCCCGACGTGGTGCGCCTGTCGATTGGCCTCGAAGACGCCGCTGACCTGATCGCCGACCTCGACGCCGCCCTGCAGGGCTGACGCACCGACCGGCGCTGCGCCACCGCCTGCTGGCGGCGCGGTGCGGTGCGCCGTTATTGGCGCTCTCCACATGCATCGCCCACGAAAACCAAAGGCTGGCCTCGCGCCAGCCTTTTTTCGTCACCATGTCGCAGAGCCTGAACAGCGCCATAACTGCGCGCCACCCATCGCTCGCCAGATCCGCCGAACGCGGCGGATCAGCAACAATGCATGTGGCCAGGAGCGCGCCTTGCCATGGACCCTGCCAGCCGACGCCGCGCGGCTCAGAGGCGTAGCGACGTGTGAAGCGCCACACGTCGCGGCATGTACGTATAGCTAACCGGACATGCCCGGCGGTCGACCCGCCGCCGACCACGCACGTCCGGGACGTCTCAGGAGGCGCGCAACCGGGCGCTGCGCCAGCGGCGGGCTGGCTTGCGTGGCGCGCCGACGCACAAGGCGCGGGCCCGTCTGCTCCCCATCACCGTCACAACCACCACGCTGGTGGCTGTCACCTCACATTGCCATCGGGCAGGCATCACTATCGTCACCATAACGCGTCTCCCCGCCAATACGGATCGAGTTTAAGACGAAAACTGGTTTACGATTTGTTACCGCCGTAAATGTCACGACAAGACAGCGTATCAATACACGCGAAGACCAGATATGACCTTCAATAACTCATGATAAACTATTTATTGATCAATAATAAATCTGCGTCAACCATATCGCGAAGACGATAGCCAAGAAAATAACCCCGTCAACGCACAGCACATCCATCAGATTTACTGAAGATTTCCGCAACAGTCAGCGGCGATTACTTGCGGGGTCGCCAGGGGCGCTGCGCCGCAACGGGCGAGACACGCACGGCGGCGCAACAAACCCCGCCTGTTCGTCTGCCTCCTGCGCCGCAGTGACAGACGACGGCGCCCAGACGCGCAGAGGCCAGGCTGAGCCCGTTCACATTTGCGTCAACACGTCTTTGCGCGCTGCTGGTCCTGACGGCCATCGCCTGGGCGGCGCCCGGGCGGCGGACCGCCATGCGCATGCAGAGATATCCGGCGCGCATGGCCCGCGCACGCAGCCCCCCTCGCTCAGCCGCTCAGCCTTTGGCCAGCGCCAGGCGCCGCCAATGGATCACCGCCACCGCCAGCACCACCAGCGCGCAGGCCTGGTGCAGAAGTCCCGCCCAGATCGGCACGGCCAGCAACAGCGTGACGACGCCGACCACGCCCTGAGCGGCGACGGCGAAGGCCAGCGCCATCGCCCGGTGCTTCGCCCTTCCCGAGGCCAGCCCTGCGGCCGCGAGACGGCGCACGTCAAAAGCGTGCCACAGCGCCAGCGCCAGCAGCACATAGGCGCCCAGGCGATGGTTGAACTGCACCATCGGCACAGTGGCCAGCACATTCATCCACCACGGGCTGAGCGGGGTCAGCGCCGCCGCCTCCGGGATCAGTCGCCCGTCCATCAGCGGCCAGGTGTTGTAGGTGAGGCCCGCCTGCAGGCCTGCGACCAGCGCGCCCAGCGCGATCTGCACGAAGGTCGCGCCGACCAGCGCGATGGCCACGGCCCGCACGCGCGCCGCCGACACCGGCTCGGGGCGCGGCGACAGCCGGACGATCAGCGCCACGACGCAGGCGAACAGCAAACAGGCGGCGAGCAGATGCAGCATCAGCTTGACCGGGGCCACCGCCACCATGCCAGGCTGCAGGCCCGAATGCACCATGATCCAGCCAATGGCGCCCTGCAGGCCGCCGAGCACGCCGATCAGCGCCAGCAGCGCCAGCAATTTGCCGGTGACCACGCGGCGGGCGGCGAACCACAGCAACGGCAGCACATAGGCGAGGCCAATGAAGCGGCCAAGCTGCCGGTGCCCCCACTCCCACAGATAGATGAACTGGAAATCGGCCAGCGACATGCCGGCGTTGAGCAATTTGTACTGGGGCGTGGCGCGATACAGATCGAACTCCGCCAGCCATGCCGCATGGGACAGCGGCGGAATGGCGCCGGTGATCGGCTTCCACTCGGTGATCGACAGCCCAGAGCCCGTCAGCCGGGTCGCGCCGCCCACCACCACCATGATGAAGATCAGGCCGGTGACGAAAATCAGCCAGTTGCGCACCGCGCGCAGTCCCGGCGCCGGGGCCTGCAAGGCCGTCGCGCTGTCATAACCTGTTGCCGTCATCATCTGCTCCACCGGGGCCCGATCCGTACGCCGGAGCGGGCTGCCTTTGCCGGACGCGACGCAACCTTCCGTTTCCCAGCCAGCGCCAGGCGGTCGCATCGCCTCGCGCACCCATAAGCCGCGCCTGCGCCGCCGCCAAGGCGGGCAACCGCCGCACCCCGCGAGGCGCCGCGCCTGCAGCGAGCAACCGGGCGGCGGCGGCCGATTGGCGGCGCCGGCCGGCCTGTTGCGGCGCGGCATGCGCGCCGAGGCATTGGTGCTGTGTGGGGGGGCGACATCGCCAGTCGCGTTCGCCGCCGGGAGGCGCATTCACACCGGGGCGGAAATGCACTAGAGCATCAGCCGTTGCTTGTTGATGCGATCACGCCCCGCAATCCGGGGCGGGCGCGCATATTCGCTCCACCAGACGTTACGTCTGACTGGCGCGCGCCCCTATCGCCGTGATCCGCCCGGAGACGTCATGACCCGCCGCACCCGCAAATTCATCGGTTCGTTCGGGATGATCGCGTTCGTCATCGTATATGCGCTGGCGGTGATGGTCATCGCCCAGGGCCGAATTCAGGAAGCCGGCAAAACCGCGCAGTTCTTCTTCTTCCTGATCGCCGGTCTGGCATGGGTGCTGCCGATCATGCCGCTGATCAAATGGATGGAACGCGCCGACGATCGCTGAGCCGCGGCTTACGCTTAACCGTCCTGGCGATCGCCGCGCCGCACCCTGAATGAGCCCGCGCCAGACCCTCTGGCTGCCCGAAAAAGGGGCTCACTGCTCAGGCGGATGCGGGCATGCCTCCGGGCATCTGCTGATACGAAAAGTGGCTCCCACTTTTCGGGCTGATGTGGGCCTCCTCTGGACATCAGCTGATCCGAAAAGTGCTTCCCACTTTTCGGGCTGATGTCATCCGGCCTTGCTCGCCAGGCGCGCGTTGGTGCGTTCGAGGCGGGCGGCGATCTCGCGCATCACGGCGATGGCCATTTGCGGGAACTGCGCCAGCAATTCGATGAACACCCGCTTGTCGATACGCAAGGCGATGACGTCGCCAACGGCGGCGATGGTGGCGCTGCGCGGCGTCTCGGCCAGCACCGCCATCTCACCGATCAGGTCATTGGCCCCGAATTCCGCCACCTTGAGCTGCCCATGCGGCGTCTCCAGCAGCACGTCCGCTGCGCCCTCAAGAATGACATAAGCGGCGTCGCCAACATCGCCCTGGGTGAAGAAGCGCTGTCCAGCGGAGAAGTTCACCCGCTCACTGGTGAACGCCAGCAGTTTCAGCCGGGCCGGATCAATGTCGCGGAACATCGGAACCTGCCGCAGCGACTGAACTTCATTCTCCAGCGTCATAGCGCATCTCCCCAGGCGGGCATGGCCGTGGCCACGCCCAACAATATCGCGCCGCCCGAAGGTGACGGCCAAGAAATCATACGGCCCGGGCCCAGCCAGCGCCGCCCGCACGCGAAAAGCCAGACCCAGACTGAACCTGAAAGCCGGCTGCATGTAAACGTCGCTGCGGCGCCGCCTGTTTCAGCGCGCCGCCGCCGCCGCCGCATCTTCTTGCGCGCCATAGTCGTGGCGCACCTGCGGCTTCAGCCCGTCGAAGGTCACCAGCATATCGAAAACCGCCGGATCCGCCTGCTCCTGGCTGTGCAAAACCGCAACAATCGACCGGCCCTGCATGCGCGCGGCGATCGCCCGGATCATCGACCGCGCCTGCTCATCGCCAAAGGCCGAGAACACGCCGTCCAGCACCAGCATGTCGGGATGCTTCATCAGCCCACGGGCGATATACACCGCTACCCGGTGCTGCGCCGACAGCAGCCGCCCGGCCGGGCCAATCTGGTAATCCAGCCCCACCCGCTCGACATCGAGCCGCAGGCCGAGCTCCTCCAGCATGCCCGTGGTGAGGTCAGCGATGCGCTGGGCGGCGTCAGCCACATTATGGCTCATGCGACCGAAGGCCAAATTGTTACGCAACGGCGCGTGGAGGGCAAAGCGCTCCGGATCGTAGAATTCGACAGCGCTCTCCCAGCCCAGCCGGACAATCGCCTCACGCAGATCACGTCGCGCCGCGACAATGGCGTTGCGCAGCGGCTCGTCCAGCAGGCCGAGACGATGGCGTGGCTCGATATAGTCCAGCGTCAGGGCCAGCATGCGGCGGCGCTCGTCGCGCGACAGCCCGGCGGCGCCGCGCGAGCGCCAGCGCGCCACCATGTCGTCAAAGTCATCCAGCTCGTCCGCGTCGACGAACGAAAACTGCTCAAACAGCGGATGTCCCGGCGGCAGGCCACGGAACATCTCACCCATGGCCGCAGCGATATGGGCGCCCATATCGGTGAGCCGCGCCAGCACCCCGGCGCCCGTCAGGGTCTTCAGCACCACTTTGTTGCTGGCCAGCGCCTCGCCGCGAAAATCGGCGTGCACCGGCACGCCAAACAGCAGGTTCTCGGCGATGGTGGCCTGATTATTATAAAGGTTGTAGTCGAATGGCTCGATCAGATGCGACAGGCCGAGCTCCGCCATGCGCTCGCGCATCACCTTGCGCGCCTCGACCACACGGCTGACCAGATCCGGATAACGCGCCACATCGACGAGGCCCCACAGGCCCAGTCGCAGCAATGAATCGCGCACGCCCATCACCTCGAGCACGTCGAGCAGTTCGGCGTCGAGTTCATCGGCGTCGCGGCAACCGGCCAGCGACAGATCGAGCCAGCCCTCGCCCGTCGGCTCCAGCGGATTGCCGGTGCGCATCGCCTCCATACGCCGCACGCCGGACAGATTGCCGGCGGATTTCTCGCGATGCCGCAAGCCATAGACGAGGTTCTCGCGCAGCGAACCGGCGAACAGCACCGGCTCTGGACCAGCGTAGGCGATGCGCCGCCCGGTCAGGGCCTCAGGCATGCGGGCGAAGTCGACGCCGCCGAAGCTCACCTGGCCGCGATACTCGGTAATTCTGCGCCCAAGCACCTTGGCCACCGCGCCAGGCGCGGCGCTGCCCTGGGCGACGAGGGCGATATTGAACGGCAGCGCCCGCTCAAACGACATGTGCTCGACCAGCGTCACGCCATGGCTGTCGGTGACATGCAAATCACTCAGCGCCAGCGGACTGGCCAGATGCTGCGGCTCGACGCCCGGCGGCAGCGGCGCGAACTGCTCTTCCGGCAGCAGTTTTTCTGGCGAGAATTGCTGCACCACCTGCTCATATTTGATCTGCACATCGAGGCGCTGCTGGTCCCAGTCGATCAGTTCCTTCAGCGGCGGCGGCAAATCGCGATAAGCGGCGATCACCGCCACCAGCTGGCCGATGTCCAGCGTGCCCTTCAGCGCGAAATAGCCGCCGACGGCATAGAAAAAGAACGGCGTAATCTGGGCCAAAAGATTGTTGAGGAATTTGACCATGAATTTCCACTTGTAGATGCGGAAACGCAGGTCAAAGAGCGTGTACAGCCGCTCGCCGACGTCGGCGCGCTCATAGGCGGTCGCGTCATTGTCGTGAATGGCCTCGAGATCATCGACAACCTCGCTGACCTTGCCGGCGAGGCGGCGGGACAGGATCTGCCGCTGCTTGCCAAGGCGCAATTGCACCCGGCGCATGCGCGGAATGATGGTGAACTGGATCGCCACGATGGCGCCGGCGATCAGGCCGAGCCAGACATTCTGCAGCATGATGAAGGTCATGGCGGTGATCGCCTGCGAGCCCAGCATCAGTGGCTGCGAGAAGGCGTCGCCGATGAAGCCGCCGATCGGCTCCACCTCGTCCTTGATCATGGTGGCGGTTTCAGACGACTTCACCGTCTTTTGCGTCTCGGGCGTAAAACGCAGGGTGATAGCGAACAGATCAAAGCGCAGGCGCCGCAACATGCGTTCGCCGAGCGCCCCCTTGGCGACATTGATCCAATATTTGAACGCGCCATTAATTAGCACGAAGAACAGGAACAGGCTCGACAGGCCAAACAACAGCCCGAGCTGCCCCACTTCAAAGCCATCGTGGATCGAAAATGTCCCGCCGCCCAGAAACTCCGGCAGGCTCACTGACAGATGCAGAAAATTGGTGGTCGGCAGGCCGGTCTTGAAGGCGCCGCCCTGGATCGCGTCATTAACGATGCGTTTGGGCAGGTCCAGGGACCAGTAATAGAATGGCAGTGACGCCAGCACGACAGCGAAAATAATCAGCTGCTCGCGCCTGGAGTGCTGCCAGACGTACCGGAACAGGCTTCGCTCCAACGTCTACCCTCCAGCATGTCGCGAGATGCCGGCCAAATTCGGCCGGGCGCACTCCAGAACCGCGTCGCCGCTTTGTTGGCGCCAGCGTAAGATGCAATCCCGCTGCAACTGATCCAATGGCGACGGGCCGCAGGCGTAAAACCCTGCACGCCGTCATGAAGAACGGAGACTCATGGCCGTCAGCAGTGTCGCAGACTGGCTTGCCGTGAGTAATCCCAAATCAATCAGTTGCAAAGGGGGTGCGCCTTCGCTCAGGCATGCTAGGTTGCCGCCGGGGGGCTGGACGGCGTCGCCAGACAGCACGACAACCCGGCAAGGGTCATGCCACGGGCGACAGCTCATGGCGGTCGCGCGTGGCGCGAGACCAGCGTCGGCCAGACGACAAGTGCGGCAAGGAACAGAACTGGCGCCGCGCCGCCACGATGAGGTCTCTATGACGCTGGACGAAGCGGGCGGGAGTGACAGCGCCGGGGGCGCGCTGACGACGCCTGGCGCACGCGTGCTGATGTACAGTCACGACACTTTCGGCCTCGGCCATTTGCGCCGTTCCCGCACCATCGCCAATGCGCTGGCGGCGCAGGCGCCTGGGGTGTCGGTCATCATCGTTTCTGGCTCGCCAGTCATCGGTAATTTCGAGTTTCGACCGGGCGTCGATTATGTTCGTGTGCCCGGGGTCGTGAAGATGGCCAACGGCGGCTATCGCACGCTCA
Organism: Camelimonas sp. FR25; assembly: GCF_059740505.1. NCBI lineage: Bacteria > Pseudomonadati > Pseudomonadota > Alphaproteobacteria > Hyphomicrobiales > Chelatococcaceae > Camelimonas > Camelimonas sp. FR25. The sequence goes on from NZ_JCAWFG010000118.1 coordinate 72,004, forward strand.
ACCTCAACATGGGCATCGATGAAACCGCGCAGCTGCGGGCGCAGATTATCCGGCAGACGACCGAGAGCTTCCGGCCAGACCTGGTGATCGTCGACAAGGAGCCGACCGGCTTTCGTGGCGAGGTGGTGCCCGCACTGCAACTGGCGCGCGCGCGCGGCGCCCGCATCGTGCTCGGCGTCCGTGACGTCATGGATGATCCGGAGCTGCTGGCGCCGGAATGGGAGCGCAAGGGCGCGCTGCAGGCGCTGGAGACGCTTTACGACGACATCTGGGTCTATGGCCTGCGCGAGATTTACGAACCGCTGGCCGCCTTCAACCTGTCGGCGCGGATGAACCAGCGCACGTTGTACACGGGCTATCTGCGCCGCAGCCTGCCGCAGGCGCCGGCGCTGACCCGCTATCCGCGCATCACCCAGGGCCCATTTATCCTCGTCACCAGCGGCGGCGGCGCTGATGGCGACGACATGGTCGACTGGGTGATCAGCGCCTATGAGGCCGATCCAACCCTCGACACGCCTGCGTTGATCGTATTCGGACCGTTCGTTTCGCCCGATCGCCGCAACGGCTTCATGGAGCGGATCAACCGCCACCCCCGCCTCGCCGGCCTGTCCTTCGACAGCAAGCTGGAGGCGCTGATGAACCGCGCCAGCGCCGTGGTCGCCATGGGCGGCTACAATACCTTCTGCGAATTGCTGTCGTTCAATCGTCCGGCGCTGATCGTGCCACGCACCCGGCCCCGGCGTGAGCAATATATCCGCGCCGTGGCAGCCGAGCGGCTGGGGCTCGCCAGCTATATCGTTGAGGAAAACGGCGTGCGCGACCCGGTCCGCATGGCGGCGGCGCTGCACCGCCTGATGCAACAAAAGCCGCCGGCGGAGGCGGCCCGCTTCGACAGCGATCTGCTTGGCGGCGCCGACGTCATTCGCGCCGACTTCCAGCGCTGGCTGACAGAACGCGAGCAACCGGCTTCGGACAAGCGCCTCGCGGAGGTGATCTGACGCAGAATGCCCATGGCGCGTAGCCAGCGCGCCTGATGCGCTATAGCGCCTCGCCATACGCCATCCGCGACTGGCCCACTGTGTTCGCCCGAAAGATGCACTGGCGGGCGCGCGCCTACCGTGATCAGGCGATCTGGCGCGCCACGCCTCGTGTGATGTGACGATTGATCTGGCGCGGCTTCCGACGCAGAAGGGGACCAGCGCCGGGCGCGGTCTCGCCCGTCGTGCAGCATGTTCCCCGTCGACTGGCCACGCCCGCGACAGACGCAAGGTCCCTTGATGCCCCAACCGCCCGTTGCGGCCGCACCAGCCTCCTCCGCCGCTGCAGCCTCTTTCGCCGCCGATGGCGCCGCTGCAGCCCCTTCGCCGGAGCGGGAAATCGCCATTGTGGTCAAGGGCTATCCGCGCCTGTCCGAGACCTTCATCGCCCAGGAGATCCTGGCGCTGGAGCGGCGCGGCCTGCGGCTGAGGATCTGGTCGCTGCGCGAGCCCACCGACGGCGCCGTGCACCCCATGCACCGACAGATCAAGGCGCCGGTGCACTATCTGCCGGAGTATTTGCATGAGGCGCCGCTGCGGGTGCTGAAGGGGCTCGGCTGGGCGCTGACCCAGCCAGGCCTTGGCCGCGCCATGGCGGCGTTTTTCCGCGACCTCAGGCGTGACTTCACCCGCAACCGGGTCCGCCGCCTCGGTCAGGCCATGGTGTTTGGCCGCGAGTTGCCGCCGGAAACCGGCCATGTGCATGTGCATTATCTGCACACGCCCGCCTCTGTGGTGCGCTACGCAGCGTTACTGCGCGGCGGCGGCCGGACGTTGCTTCCCGGCGCGACGTGGAGTTTCTCGGCCCACGCCAAGGACATCTGGACGACCTCCGACTGGGAGAAGCGCGAGAAGATCGCCGAATGCCTGTTCGGCGTCACCTGCACCAGCCAGAATCTGGCGGCGCTGCAGGCGCTGGCCCCGGAGCCGTCGCGGGTGGCGCTGGCCTATCATGGCCTCGACCTGTCGCGCCTGCCCGCCCCGCCTGCCGCCCGCGCCGCCAGCGACGGCAGCGAGGCGGCGGCGCCGGTGCGCATCGTCACGGTCGGCCGGGCTGTGGCCAAGAAGGGCTTCACCGACCTGCTGCAGGCGCTGGCCCTGTTGCCCGGCGACCTCAACTGGCAATTCGTCCATGTCGGCGGCGGCGAATTGCTCAACCGGCTGCGCGCCGAGACAGAGCAGCTCGGCCTCTCCAGCCGCGTCGTGTTTATGGGGGCGCTGGCGCAGCCCGATGTGATGGCGCTGCTCGGCGCCGCCGATGTTTTCGTGCTGCCCTCGCGCCCGACCCGCTCCGGCGATCAGGACGGGTTGCCCAATGTGATCATGGAGGCGGCGAGCCAGAAACTGGCGATCATCGCCAGCAATTTCGCCGGCATCCCCGAATTCATCCGTGATGATGTGGAGGGGGTGCTGACGCCCGCCGCCGATCCGGTCAGTCTCGCCAATGCGCTCAATCTGATGATCCGCGAGCCGCAGCGCCGCCAGCGGCTCGGCGACGCCGCCTGGCTGCGGCTGCGCAATGATTTCTCCATGGAAGGCGGCGTCGACCTGATCGAGGCGCGGCTGCGGGCGGCGCTGGCGATCAACGCCCCAGGCGCGGGCTAGCCGCCATGGCCGGGGCCGCGCCCGTTCCGCTGGCGTTTTATGCGCCGATGAAGCCGCCGGATCATCTGCAGCCATCTGGCGATCGCACCATGGCGCGGGCGCTGCTGGCGGCGCTCAGCGAGGCCGGTTTCGCTCCCCAGATCGCGGCGCGGCTGCGCAGCCATGACAGGAGCGGCGACGCCGCCGTTCAGGCGGAGATCCGCCGCGCCGCCGAGGCGGAGGCCGACCAGCTGATCGCCGCCTGGCGAGCCGCCCCGCCGTCCGAACGGCCCGCCCTGTGGTTCACCTATCACCTTTATGACCGGGCGCCGGACTGGATCGGCCCGCGCGTCGCTGAGGCGCTGGCGATACCTTATGCGGCGGCGGAGGCCTCGCTGGCGCCGAGCCGCGCCATGGGCCCGTGGCGTGAGGGCCACGCTGGCGTCGTCGCCGCCCTGCGCGCCGCTGCGGCGATCTTCGTGCTCAACGCCAATGACCGGCCCTGTCTCGTCACCGCCCCGGAGCTGCGCGACATCGACATGGCCGGCAAATGCATCGACCTGCCGCCATTTCTCACCCGACTTCCGGCCCCGGGCCTGCGGCAGCGCCAGACAGCTCATGACGGCGCCACGACGCAGCTGCTGGTGGTGGCCATGCTGCGCCATGGCGACAAATTGCGCTCACTCCAGCTGCTGGCTGAGGCGCTGACGGCCCTGGGCGGCGCCGACTGGCGGCTGACCATTGTCGGCGACGGCCCGGCCCGCGCCGAGGTCGCCGCCCTGTTCGCTCCCTTCGGGGACCAGGTGAGCATGGCTGGGGCCATACTCGATCCGCAGGCGCTCGATGCGGTGTACGCCAGCCATGATCTGCTGGTCTGGCCCGCCTGCAATGAGGCTTTCGGCATGGCGCTGCTCGAGGCCCAGGCCAATGGCTGCCCGGTGCTGGCCGGCGACGTCGGCGGCGTCAGCGGCGTGGTGCGCGATGGCGTCAGCGGCTGGCTGGTGGCGGAGGCGCCCGCAGATGACTTCAGCGTGCGCTTCGCCGGGGCGCTGGCGAAGCTGCTGCGGTCAGGGGCGAGCCCGCATGCCGTCCTCACGGAGGCCAGCGCGGCGGGACCCCGGACAATCGCCGCCCGCCATAGCCTTGCCCACGCCGCCGCGATTCTACGCGGGGCGCTCGCGCCGCTGGTCAGCGCGCGTTAGGGCTTGCTCCGATCATTCCAGATCGTTTCATGCGCCTGATGTCCATGCAGGGAGCGCATTAGCGTCGATCGAACGATTCCGTTTGATCGCAAAGCGCTCTAAACCGCCTTGTGCCTGCCGGCTGAGCCGGTCGTTGCCGCCCTTCGGAGCCGCTGATGCCCCAACGCCTGCGCTTGATGATTGTCGTCACCCATCTGCTCGGCGTCGGCCATCTGGCCCGGGCGACGGCGCTAGGTCGGGCCATGGCGGCGCGTGGCCACCAGGTGACGCTGCTATCTGGCGGCCAGCCGGTCCCGCTGCTGGCGGCGGCCTGTCAGGCGGGCGGCGTCACGCTGGTGCAATTGCCGCCCGTTCATGTGCGGGGCACGGCGTTTTCCGACCTGCGTCAGCACGACGGCGCGCCGCTCAGCCCCGCCATCGCCCAGGCCCGGCGTGCGCAGGCCATCGACGCCCTGTGCGCCATGCAGCCCGACGCGCTGATCACCGAGCTTTATCCCTTCGGCCGCCGGGCGCTGGCTGATGAATTCGGCGCGATCCTCGCCGCCGCGAGGCGCCTGCCTGAGCGGCCGCTGATCCTCGCCTCGGTGCGCGACATCCTCGCCCGACCGTCGAAGCCGGCGAAGATCGACGCCACCCATGACATCCTGCGCCAACACTATGACGTCGTGCTGGCCCATGGCGATCCGCTGGCGGCGCCGCTGGAGGCGTCGTGGCCGCTGGCTGAGGATTTGCACGGCATGCTGCACTACACCGGCTATGTCGATGAGGCGGCGGCGACGCCCGTCGCGCCTGCAGCGGGTCTGGCTGGCGTTCTGGTCTCTGGCGGCGGCTCGGCGGCCAGCCTGCCCCTGCTTGCGTGTTCGCTGGCGGCGGCGGCGCTTGATCCGGAACGGCCATGGCGGCTGCTGGTAGGCCATTCCGTGCCGGAGGCGCAGTTCAAGGCGCTGGCGCGACAGGCGCCCGCCAACGCCACAATCGAGCGGGCGCGTCCGGATTTTCGCGCCCTGCTCAGCGCCTGCGCCGTCTCGGTGAGCCAGTTCGGCTACAACACCGCCCTCGACCTGCTGGCCACGGGCGCGCCAGCGGTGGTGGTTCCCTTCGCGGCGGGCGGCGAGACCGAGCAAAGCGAGCGCGCCGCCCTGTTTGCAGCGCGCGGCCTTGTGGAGGCGCTGCCCGAGCCGCAGCTGACGCCCGCGGCCTTGCTTGCGGCAGTCAATCGGGCGGCGACGCGGCCCCACGGCGCCCTGACGCCAGGCTCCGCCATCGCCGTCGATGGGGCCCGGCGCACCGCGGAGATCGTCGAGCAACTGGTCGCCGCCCGCCGCGCCGACAGCGCCCCCAGAGCCGATTCAGCTGTGCCCGCCCCAGCGCGCCACAACGCCTGGCGCGCCAGCCTGGACGCGGCGGCTGAGGCGCTCGACCGGGCGGCTGACCATGGCCAGGCCATCGCCTTCTGGTGGCGCGATGATGATGTGGTCGCCCCAACGCCGCAACTCGAACGGCTGCTGGCCATGGCGCGGGCGCATGGCGCGCCGCTGGCCCTAGCGGCGATCCCGGCTGCGGCGACGGTTGAACTGGCACGCCGCCTTGATGATGAGCCGCAGGCGACGCTGCTGCCCCATGGGCTCAGCCACGCCAATCTTGCGCCCACCGGCGCCAAGAGCGGCGAGTTGAGCCATGGCGCGCCTGAGGCTATCGCCGCCCGCGCCGCCGAAGGCCTGGCGCTGTTGCGGCGCCTCGCGCCCACGCGGTTACAGGCGGTGCTGACGCCGCCGTGGAACCGCATCCACCAAGAGGCGCTGGCCCTGCTGCCCGCCCATGGCTTTGTCGGCGTCTCAACCTTCAAGGAGCGCGCGGTGGTGGAGGCCGCGCCAGGCCTTATCCAGCTCAACACCCATATCGACCCGGTCAACTGGCGCGGCGACCGCAGCCTCGTCAGCCCCGCGGCGCTGGCCGCACAGCTGGTCGACGCCATCGCGCGCCGCAACAGCGACGCGGCCCAGGCGCAACTCGGCCCCATTGGCCTGCTCAGCCATCATCTGGTGCACGACGCCGCCATTGACGGCTGGCTTGAGACCCTCCTCGACCTCATCGCCAGCCACCCTGGCGCACGCCTTGTCGATGTCCGCGCGGCGCTGGGGCGCGGTTAAGGGCGCAGATGAAAACGCAGATGAAGCCGCAAGACTGCTGACAACCCGGGCCACGGCCCGGATTTGCCCTGGGCGCGCTCTGGCGTTGCGCGCGCAATCTGGTTTAATGATTTGAGCGCAGATCAACGCTAGCTGGCGGGGATTTGCTGGAGTGGGCGGCGCAGCGGGGGCTGAACCAGCCAATACCGGTGAGGAAACGACGTCTGGGCGACGCACTGCGTTGCGTCAGGCGCCGGCGCGCGACAACAAGAATGACGGGGCGCGACCTGCCCGCACGGGTCCCCGCGCCGACGGGAGCCGCAGTTTGAGCGACACGCCGCTTTTCAGCATCCGCGACCTTGCGGTCTCCTTTGACAGCGCGGGGGTGGTGACCCAGGCCCTGCACGGCGTCTCTTTTGACATTCCGCGCGGCCGCACCGTTGCGCTTGTCGGCGAATCCGGCTCCGGCAAATCGGTCACCGCCCAGGCGATGATGGGCATTCTGCCGAAGAACGCCGCCATCACCGGCGGCGCCATCCTGTTCCGCCCCACGCCGGACGCCGCGCCCGTCGATCTGGCCCGGCTCGACCCCACCGGCCCCGCCATGCGCAACCTGCGCGGCGACCAGATGGCGATGATCTTCCAGGAGCCGATGAGCTCGCTGTCGCCGCTGCACACGGTCGGCGACCAGGTCACGGAAGCTTATTTGCTGTACAACAAGGCGAGCAAGGCCGAGGCCCGCAAGCAGGCGGAGGCGGTGTTCGCCCGCGTCGGCCTTCCGGATCCGGCGCGGATTTTTGACACTTACCCATTCGAATTGTCCGGCGGCATGCGCCAGCGCGCCATGATCGCCATGGCGCTGATCTGCAAGCCGGCGCTGCTGATCGCCGACGAGCCGACCACCGCCCTCGACGTCACCACCCAGGCGCAGATTCTCGAGCTGATCAATGAACTGCAGGCCGAGACCGGCATGGCGGTGCTGCTGATCACCCATGATCTCGGCGTCGTCGCCAATGTCGCTGATGATGTGGTGGTGATGTATCGCGGCCGCATCGTTGAATCCGGCGACCGCGAGGCGATCTTCCGCGACCCGCGCCACCCCTATCTGCGCGCTTTGATGAAGGCGGTGCCGCGCTTCGACATGGATCCATCAGAACGGCTGACGCCGCTCCGCGAGGTGTCCAGCGCCCGCACCATCGCTGAGGCGAGCGCCATCGCCCGGCCGCCGCGCCCGCAAGGGCCGGTGCTGGAGGTACGCGATCTGGCCAAGAGCTTCACGCTGCGCTCCGGCTGGTTCTCCGGCAAGACGCGCACGGTGCAGGCGGTGTCTGACGTCAGCCTGACGTTGATGCCGGGCCAGACCCTTGGCCTCGTCGGTGAATCCGGCTGCGGCAAGACAACGGTGTCGAAGATGATCATGCGGGCGCTGCCGCCCGACAGCGGCTCCATCCGCTACGACGACGGCTCTGGCCTGCGCGACATTTCCGGCCTCAGCGGTGATGATCTGATGCGCTATCGCCGCGCCGTGCAGTTCATCTTCCAGGACCCCTATTCCTCGCTCAATCCGCGTATGACCGTGTATCAGCTGCTGACCGAGCCGATGCGCATCCATGGCGTCGGCAATGAGCAGCAGCGCTTCGACAAGGCGCGCACGCTGCTGGAGCTGGTCGGCCTCGACGCCCAGCATCTGCGGCGCTACCCGCACTCTTTCTCCGGCGGCCAGCGCCAGCGCCTCGGCATCGCCCGCGCCCTGACGCTGTCGCCCAGCGTGCTGCTGTGCGACGAGCCGGTCTCAGCTCTCGACGTCTCGGTGCAGGCCCAGGTGCTCAATCTGCTGAAGGACCTGCAGGCGGCCATGGGCCTGTCCTATATCTTCGTCTCGCACAATCTGGCGGTGGTGGATTACATCGCCGATGTGATCGCCGTGATGTGTCGCGGCCATATTGTCGAACAGGCGCCGCGCGCCGCGCTGTTTCGCAATCCGGCCCACCCTTACACCCAGGCGCTGCTCGCCGCCGTGCCCGATCCCGACCTCGACCATCCGCTGGATTTCGACAAATTGCGTTCTGGCCGCTTTTCCGAGCCCAATCTGTGGCCGGAGCCGTTCCGCCTCGCAGAAGGCGTGACCGGCGCCATGCATGAGATCGCTCCGCAACATTATGTGCGTTATGGCGACGCCGACCGGAGGGCGGCGGCATGAGTGAGGCAGACCCCATGCGCCACGCACAGTCTGGCGCCCGCCCGCTGAGCCGCCGCGCCTTCCTGCAGGCGAGCGCCGCGATCGCCGCCCTGCCGATGGCGGCGGGTCTGGCAGACGCCCAGTCTGCCCTGGCCCAGTCCGCTGGCGCTGCACAGGCGCCGGCCAGCGACAGTCCGCTGCTGCAAGACCGCGTCGCCGCCGGCAAATTGCCGCCGCTGCAACAGCGCCTGCCACTCGAACCGCTGGTGGTCGACCTGCCGGCCAATGGCCGCCGCAATGGCCTGCAGGGCGGCGACATGGCGACGCTGATCGCCCGCGCCCGCGACATCCGTTATCTGTCGGCCAACGCCTATACCCGACTGATCGGCTACAATGAAAAGCTGGAGCTGAAGCCGGACATCCTCGCCGGGCTCGATGTCGAGGATGGCCGCATCTTCACCCTGCGGCTGCGGCGCGGCCATAAATGGTCAGACGGCCACCCGTTCACGGCGGAAGACTTCCGCTATTACTGGGACGACATCATCAACAATGAAGCGCTGTCCCCTATGGGGCCGCCGCTGTTCCTGCTGGCCGAGGGCGAAAAGCCGACCTTCGAGGTGCTGGACGAACACACCGTGCGCTACAGCTGGCGCCGGCCCAATCCGGTGTTCCTGCCGGCGCTGGCCGCCCCGCAGGACCCCTATATCTACCGCCCGGCGCATTATTTGCGGAACTTCCACAAGAAGTACGCTGATCAGGCGAAGCTTGAGGAGCGGGTCAGGAAGGCCAAGGTCAAGTCGTGGGCGCCATTGCATAACCGCGTCGACGCCATGCTGGAGAACGCCAGCCCCGAGCTGCCGACGCTGTATCCGTGGCGGCCGGTGGAGGCCGGGGCGACGCGCATGGTGTTTGAGCGCAACCCGTATTTCCACCGCATCGACAATAAGGGCGTGCAATTGCCTTATGTCGACCGGGTGATCGCCGACATCGCCTCCGCCAGCCTGTTCGCCGCCAAGACCAACGCCGGCGAGGTCGACCTGCTGGCCCGCGGCCTCGTCATGGGCGACATCCCGGTGCTGAAGCAGGGCGAGAAGAAGCATGGCTATCGCGCCCTGCTGTGGCGCATGGCGCGCGGCTCGGAGCTGGCGCTCTATCCCAATCTCACCTGCTCGGACCCGGTGTGGCGCACGCTCAATCGCGACGTGCGCTGGCGCCGCGCCTTGTCGCTGGCCATCGACCGTCACACCATCAACAACGCGCTGCTGTTTGGCCTCGGCAAGGAGGGCAACAACACGGTGATGGAGGGCTCGGCGCTGTTCCGGCCGGAGTATCGCTCGAAATGGGCGCAATGGGACCCGGAACAGGCGGCGCGCCTGCTCGATGACATTGGCCTCAAAGCCGACCGCAGCGGCCTGCGGCAATTGTCAGATGGTCGCCCGCTGGAAGTGGTGGTCGAGGTCGATAGCGACACCGGCATGGCGGTGGATACGCTGGAGCTGATCACCGAGTTCTGGCGCGAGGTCGGCATCAAGCTGTTCATCAAGCCGCAGGATCGCACCATTTTGCGCAACCGCGCCTATGAGGGCCGCACGGTGATGGTGGCTTCGGCCGGGCTCGACAACGCCATTCCGACGCCGTCGATGATCCCGGCGGAGCTGGCCCCGGTGCGTCAGGACAATTTCGCCTGGCCGAAATGGGGGCAGCATCTGGAGACCAAGGGGGCGGCCGGCGAAGCCTGCGATGACCCGGTGGTGCAGAAGCTGCTGGCCGCCATCGTCGCCTGGACCAACACCACCGACGAGACGCTGCAGGCCCGCGCCTGGCATGAGATGCTGCAACTCCACGCCGACAATCAGTGGACCATCGGCACCGTCGCCGGGGCGCTGCAGCCCGTGGCCATCCGCGACGGCCTGATCAATTTCCCCAAGACCGCCCTGTACAGCTGGGCGCCGACGGCCCTGCTCGGAATCTATCGCATGGACGAACTGTTCTGGGATCGCGCCGACCGGCGTGGCGGAGACGCCGCATGATCGGCTTTTTGCTGCGTCGCACCGCGACCATGGCCGTCACGCTGCTGCTGATCAGCGCGCTGGTGTTCATCATCATCAAGCTGCCGCCTGGCGACTTCCTCACCAATCAGATCGCCGAGCTGCGCTCGCAGGGCGGCGAGGCCGCCGCCGCCAAGGCCGCGTTCCTGATCAAGCAATATGGCCTCGACCGGCCGGTGTGGGAGCAATATCTGGTCTGGCTCGGCGTCTGGCCTGGCCCGGCCGGCTTCTCGGGCCTGCTGCAGGGCAATTGGGGCTGGTCGTTTGAATATGACCGGCCGGTGAACGAGGTGGTGGGCGACAGCCTGTGGCTGACGCTGGTGATCAACATCGCCGTGGTGCTGTTCGTGCATGTGGTGTCAATCCCGATCGCCATCTATTCGGCGGTGCGCCAGTATTCCTGGGGCGATTACCTCGCCACCTTCATTGGCTATCTTGGCCTCGCCGTGCCCAATTTCCTGCTGGCGCTGGTGCTGCTGTATTACATGAACCACTGGTTCGGCATTTCGATCGGCGGCCTGTTCGATCCGCAATACGCCAACGCGCCCTGGTCGTGGGACAAGGTCAAATCGCTGCTGCAGCACATGATCGTGCCGACATTGGTCATTGGCCTCTCCGGCACCGCCGCCATGATCCGCCGCATGCGCGCCAATCTGCTCGATGAACTGGGCAAGCAATATTACACCACCGCCAAGGCCAAGGGCGTGCCTCCGACGCGGGCGCTGCTGAAATACCCCTTCCGCATGGCGCTGAACCCGTTTGTCGCCGACATCGGCAATATCCTGCCCGGGCTGGTCTCTGGCTCGATCCTGGTGTCGCTGGTGATGAGCCTGCCGACGGTGGGGCCGATCCTGCTCGGCGCCCTGCGCAGCCAGGACCAGTTCCTCGCCGCTTTCATCCTGATGTTCGTCGCGGTGCTCACCGTGGTCGGCATGCTGGTTTCGGATCTGTTGCTGGCCTGGCTCGATCCGCGCATTCGCATGGGCGCGAGGTGAACCGATGACCGACGCCACCATGGACACCGCCGCTGTCGCCGCCAATGGCCGCGCCCGTCCCCCCAGCGCCACGCCGCATTTCGTCGATGACGCCCCGTTCAATCCTGGCGCCACCGAGCCCACCGCCAATGACAGCGAGCGCTATCTGCGCGCCTCGGCGCTGACGCTGATCTGGTGGAAATTCCGCCGCCACCGTCTGGCGGTGATCTCCGCCGCCATTCTGCTGGCCATGTACGCCGCCCTGCCCTTCGTCGAGGTGATCGCGCCTTACGATCTCAGCAAGCGCAATGGCGACTTCCTCTATGCCCCGCCGCAGCGGGTGCATCTGATCCATGACGGCTCCTTCGTCGGGCCGTTTGTCTATCCTTATTCCTTCACCTTCAATGAGGAGACGTTCACCCGCGAATACAAGGTGGACACGACGCGGCCGCAGCCGCTGCGCTTCTTCTGCTCGGGTGAGAAATATCTGTTCTGGGGGCTGGTGGAATCGCGGTTCCATCTGATCTGCCCGCCCAAGGACGGGACCATGTTCCTGCTCGGCACCGACCGGCTGGGACGCGACGTGCTGTCCCGCATCATTTATGGCGCGCGGATTTCGCTCACCGTCGGCCTCGTCGGCATTATGGTGTCGTTTGCGCTCGGGCTGTTTTTCGGCGGCCTCGCCGGCTATCTCGGCGGCTGGGTCGACAATGTCATCCAGCGGCTGATCGAGATATTGCGCTCGCTGCCGGAACTGCCGCTGTGGCTGGCGCTGTCGGCGGCGTTGCCGGCGAATTGGAGCCCGCTGCTGGTGTTCTTTGGCATCACCATCATCCTGGGTCTGCTCGACTGGCCGGGCCTTGCCCGCGCCGTGCGCTCCAAGCTACTGGCGCTGCGCGAGGAGGATTTCGTCAAGGCGGCGGAATTGATGGGCGCCTCGCGCTCCCGCGTCATCGGGCGCCACCTGATTCCGAATTTCATGAGCCATCTGATCGCCTCGGCCACCCTGTCGATCCCGGCGATGATCCTCGGCGAGACCGCGCTGTCCTTCCTCGGCCTCGGCCTCAGGCCGCCGATCACCAGCTGGGGCGTGCTGCTCAACGAGGCGCAGAACCTCGCCGCCGTGAACCTCTACCCCTGGCTCCTCGCCCCCATCGCCCCGGTGGTGATCGTGGTGCTGGCCTTCAACTTCATGGGCGACGGCCTGCGCGATGCGGCGGATCCCTATCACTAGCGCCTGACGCCTCGGGGCAGGCGCCGCGTCCCTGTGGTCGCCGCTGCCGCGCAGCAAGGCCTTACGGTGGCGGCGGCTATGGGCGCGATAGAGCGTGGATGCCCGTGACAAGCACGCGCATGACGGCTTTGGCGTGGATGGCAGGGCGAGCGGGCGGGCGAGCGGGCGGGCGAGACAGGCGCGTCGGCGCAACGCCAAATGCGGTGGAACTGCTTCCGCACCATGGCCCGCCTTTGCCCCTCCAGTTCCGTCATGCCCGTGCTTCCACGTCTTCATGCCGCCTGACGCCCACGACCGTCGCCGATCGGCGTCGGAGACGCCTCCGCACCCTGCCCCCCTCGCCCCTCCAGCTCCGTCATGCCCGTGCTCGTCACGGGCATCCACGTCTTCATGCCGCCTCACGCCAACGACCGTCGCCGATCGGCGTCGGAGACGCCTCCGCTCTATGGCCCCCCTTGCCCCTCCAGCTCCGTCATGCCCGTGCTTGTCACGGGCATCCACGTCTTCATGCCGCCTCACGCCAACGACTGTCGCCAGCGCAGCGACAAAACCATCGTCGCCGGAAACAATAACAAGCGCACCGGCACGCAAAAACGGCTGCAGATCGCTCCGCAGCCGTCGAACATCAGCGCATCCATCACCCGCCACGCGGCGGCGCAGGCTTAATTGCCGGGCTTGGCGGGCGCGGCGGCCTTTTCCTTGGCCTTCTGCTCGGAGATGGTGGCGAAGCTCGGGGCCTTTTCCAGGTCGTCACGCGACAGGGCGAGGCGGATCTTGTCGACCTTACCATCCTCACCGCGCACCACGTCGAGATTGGCGAAGGGCACGGCGACCTTTTTCTCGCCGACGCCGAGGAAGCCGCCGACGCCGATGACGGCGCCTTCCGCCGCGCCGCTGGCGCCCAGCACCAGATCGGTGACGGCGCCCACCGCCTTGTCGTCAACGCCAACCACGGTCGCGCCGATCAGCTTCGAGGCCATCCATTGCGCCGGGGACTGGCCGGCGTAAAACGTCGCCGGCGCTGCAGCCTGGGCTGGCGCAGCGACGGCGCCCATCGCCGTCGGCGCCCGGGTGGCGTCCTTGCCGGTGGCGGTCACAGCGCTGGCGGCGGCGGGCTGCTCAGCCGCCTGCGCCGCCATGGGTAGCGTCGCGCTGGCCAGCATCAGCGTCACAAGGGCGATGCGCGAAACGGCGCCTCGTGTGGTCGTCATCAAACTACCCTTCCATATCTGCGACGGCGGGCGATCCATGGCCGCAACCACGGCCTCGCCCATCCAGCCGCCTCATTACCATTAACCCCAGGGCGTCCCACGCCAGCAGCACGGGCGCGAGGCCGCGAAGATGCTGACGCGTCCGCGACCGTAAATGCCCTGTCGCCGCACGCGCCTGTCGCTCACGGGGCGCCCGGCGCCGCCGCCAACAAAAGCGCCAAAGGCGCGACCAGGGCGCGCCACGTCGAACCAGCGCACAGAAACCTCGCCACGCGGGGCCATCACCGGCTCAATATGGTCGAACAATCGAGCATTTTAAGGACAACGCGCGGTTTTGCCGCCATAATCAACATTACAATACTGTTAATTACGCATTGCGAGGCATGCGTCGGCGTGTGGTCGCCGTCGACATCCCGGCCAGCTCCTCGCCAGCGCGTTCAGTCGATCCGAACCTGGACGCTGTCGCTGGCGCCGCGGGCGTCCATCACCGAGACGCGGGCGAAGCCAGCGCCATCTGGTTTCCAGAAACTCTGCCGCCGCATCTGCGCCGCGCCAACCGGGGCGCCATTGACGAACCAGCGCAGCGGCGGCGCGCCGCCATTGGCGCGCAGGGCGAGCTGCTCCACCCCGTCGTCGCCTGTCCCCTCTAGCCTTGCCCCGTCTAGCCTTGCCCCCTCGAGCCCTGCCCCATCGAGCCCTCCCCCCTCTTGGGACGCCGCCCGCGACGCCGCATGGCTGGCGCCCAGATCAACCCGTGCGCCATCGGGTGGAAAGGCGATGCGCAGCGGCGCCACCAAGGTCGCCGACAGATTCTTGGGCGCCTCCTTGCGCAAATGCCGCAGCGGCGGCGGCAGGGTCGCAGCGGTGGCCTTGAGCACCCCTGGCGGCTGGGTCAGCGGCTGCGGCTCGCCGCCGATGCGGGCGAACACGTCAAACACCACCGGCGCGGCGGCGTTGCGGCCGATCAGCCCCGGGGTCGGCGCGCCATCGGGGCGACCGAGCCAGACGCCGACCGTGTAGCGCCGGTCATAGCCAATGGCCCAGGCGTCGCGATATCCCCAGGAGGTGCCGGTCTTGAAGGCGATGCGACCGCTGACGGCGCTGGCCGGCGGCGGCGCCTCGCGCAAGGCGTCGGCCACATACCAGGCCGCCACCGGGTCGGTGAGCCGGCGGCTCTGGCCCACCGGGTCATCAGCACGAAAGCGCAGCGGTACCACATCGCCGCCCCGCGCCAGCCCGACGTAGAGCGCCGTCAGGTCGACCAGCGACACGCCGAGGCCGCCGAGGCCAACAGCGAGGCCCGGCGAGGCGTCATCAGGCGTCACCAGTCGCGCCCCGGCCCCGCGCAACCGCGTGAGCAATTGCGGCGCCCCCAGCTCCGCCAGCAACTCAACCGCTGGCAGGTTCAACGACAATTGCAGGGCCTTGCGGGCGCTGACCGTGCCGAGGAAACCCATTTCGAAATTCTCCGGGGCCCAGGCGCCGTAACGTGACGGCCGGTCATCGAGAATGGTCTCGGGATGGGCGAGGCCCTGCTCGAAGGCCAGCGCATAGATGAAGGGCTTCAGCGCCGAGCCAGGCGAGCGGATCGCCCGGCTGGCGTCGACGGCCCCAGCCCGGGCGACGTCGAAATAATCCGCCGAGCCGACATGGGCCCGCACCTCGCCGCTGGCGTTATCGACCACGACAATCGCCGCCGACATCTTGCCGCCAAGGGCGCTGGCCCGCTCCTGGGCGAGGCTCTGCACCGCCGCCTGCAGCCGCCCATCGATGGTCAGACGTAGGCTGGCCGGCGCCGCGGCGCCCTGCGGACCATGCGGGTCGCCGACGGGATTCTCCTGGGATTTTTGGCCAGAGGCTTGCTGCTCTGGGGCTTGCTGATCAGAGGCTTGCTGGCCTGGCTGTGACGTCCCGCCCGCCTGCCCATCCGCCGTGTCCGCCGCTACCGCCGCCGCACGGGGGGCGATCAGCTGCTCGGCCAGATGCGGCGCCAGCATGGGCAACGCCCGGCGTGCGCTTGGGGTTGAAGCGGCCAGCGCCCGTTCGACTTCCGGCCCGGCCAGGGCGCCGCTCGCCAGAGCACGCTGCAGCACCCGCGCCCGGGCCCGTTCCGCGGCGGCGTGCTGGCGATCTGGCCGGCGCGCCTCCGGCGATTGCGGCAGCGCCACCAGCAGCGCCGCTTCCGCCGTGGTCAACCGCGCCGGCTCTTTGCCGAAATAGATCAGCGAGGCGGCCCGCACCCCTTCGATATTGCCGCCATAAGGGGCGAGCGTCAGATAGACCTCCAGCACCCCCTGCTTGCCCAATTGCCGTTCCAGTTGCATGGCGCGCAGCATCTGCCGCAGCTTGGCGCTGAGGCTGCGGGCGTCACGCGGCTCCAGCAGCCGCGCCGCCTGCATGCTCAGGGTCGAGGCGCCAGAGACGATGCGGCCATGGCTCAGCCATTGCCAGGCCGCGCGCCCCAGGCTGAGCGGATCGACGCCGCCATGGCTGTCAAACCGCCGGTCCTCATAGGCCTTGAGCAAGGCGATAAAGTGCGGATCAACGTCGCTAAGGCGCACCGGCAACCGCCAGCGGCCATCCGCCGCCGCAAAAGCCCGCAACAGCCGCCCGTCGCGGTCCAGCGCCAGCGGCGAGGTCCGGGCCAGCACGCCCAGATCCAGCGGCCCCAGCGCCGCCAGCTGCTGCTGCAGCAACAGATAGCCGCCGCCCGCCAGGACCCCGATGCCGAGCCCCGCCGCCGCCATAAGGCGCAGCCAGCGGCGCGCCGCAGGCGCCTTCGCTCGCGTCGGGGCGCCCTCGGGCGGAGCTGGCGACGTCGGCCTGGTTGAAGCCGGCGCTGCAAGAGGGGGCGGTGCGCCCATGTCGGTCACGGCTTTGGCGCCGCCTCCACCTGCACGATGCCCGAGGCCGAGCGACCGAAGCGGTCGGGCCGGTACATGTCCTCGGCGGTGGCCGGCGGGTGCACGAAGCGGCCCGGCGACACCACGCGGACGATGTAGCCGACATTGATGAAGGCCGGCTGGTCGCTGCGCCGTTCATAGGCCGCGACGAAGCGGTCATCGCGGAATTCGGTGGCGGCGGGCGCCACCTCATCCTTGCTCGCCCAGGCGAAGGCGCTGAGCGACGCCCCATCGACCAGCCTGGGGTTCTCGATCTCGACGCCCGCCGGCAGATGATCGACCAACAGCAGCCGGGCGTTGGCCGCCTCGGTCTCGGTGACGCGCAGCATCACCACCAGCCGGTCGTTCTGGCGCAAGGTGGCCGGATCGATCTTCGTGCCGTCGAGCCGGTAGTAACTGCGCTCGACCTGATAGCCGCGCGCCTGCTGCGGCTCGGGCGTCAGCGGATTGCCGGAGACCGAGACCACCAGTTGCGCCGGCTCGTCGCCCGTATTGACGATGCGCACCGGCTGGCTCAGCGCCGCCGCATCCAGCGTGCGGAACAGCGCCCCCGCCGTGTCCTGGCCGTTGAACGACACCCGCAGCTTCTGCGTCTGCTTTTCCATGGCCACCGAGGCCAGCAGCAGCCAGACATTCTCCTGGGTGCTGGCGTGGGCCACTGCGGCGCGGGTCTCTTCGACCACGGCGAGGCTGGGCTGGATCGGGCCCGCCACGCCAGCTTCCGACGCCAGGGTGACCAGCGCCGCGCCATCGCGCAGGCGCGAGCCATAGTCCGGTCGCCAGCCGCCGTCGGACGGCTGCTGCAGCGCCGCCAGCGCCGCGCCAAACGCGGTCTCGGCGCGTGGCCGGTCGCCGAGCAGCGCCAGCGCCGCCGCCACCTGGGCGCGGCCCAGCGGCGTGGTGAATTCGCTAAGTCTCGTGTCGGCGAGATAGCGCAGATCGCCCATCACCGGTCGGCCATTGCGGGCCAGCACATAGATGGCGTAGGCCAGCCCGTCGCTCTTCTCCGGCTCGAAATTGCCGGCATTGGCGACAGTGTTGCGCAGCCGCTCCAGCGCCAGCTCAAACGGACGCTGCGGCACGGCGAAATTGCGCTCGCGGGCGCGGGTGAGGAAATCCACCACATAAGCGTCAAGCCAGACATCGTCGCCGCCCACCGACCACAGCCCGAACGAGCCATTGCTGTCCTGGCGCGACAGCACCCGAACGATGGCGTCATTGATGCGCCGGTCTGCGTCGGCGTCAGCCGGCAGGGCGTGCAGCGCCGCCAGCTGGTTGCTGTACAGCAACGGCAGGGCGCGGCTCACCACCTGCTCGGTGCAGCCATAAGGGTAAAGGTCCAGCGCGCGCAGCAGCGCCGGCGCGTCGAGCGCCGTGGTGCGGGTCACCGCAATGGCGGCGAGGCCAGTGCCAGGCACCATGGAGGCGAGCAGATCGCCGCCCAGCTCAACTGACGCGCCAGGCGCCAGCGGCCGCACGGTGCGGCGCGACAGCGCCGGCAAGCCAGGCTGGGCGCGCAGCGTAACCCGCTGCGCGGCGATGACGCCGCTTTGGCTGGCGTTGCCGCCGCTCAACTGCAGGTCAAGCGCGATCACCCCCTTGCCAGTGGCGGTGAGCGGGATGTCGACCGCCGCCTTGCCGCCCTTCGCCAGCGTCAGGGTGCGGGCCAAAGCGTCCGCCGGGGCCATGCCAGGACCGCGCAGATCGACGTTGAGGCTGTAATCGCCCGCTGCGCCGTCGACATTGTCTACCTGCACATGCAGGCGCGACTGGTCGCCGATCGCCATGAAGCGCGGCGTGGTGGTGGTGATCACCACCGGATCGCGCACGATGACGTCGGCGCTGGCGCTGCCGACCCGGCCCTGGCTCCACGCCGTCGCCATCAACTTCACCGTGCCATTGAAGGCCGGAATATCAAAATTGACCACGGCCTTGCCGTCGGGACCGACCTTGACCACGCCGGAATAGCGGGCAAGCGGCTCCTGGGTCGGCGGCTCGCCCTGCATCAAGGCGGCGGCATCGCCGCCAGTGCGCAAGGCGCCGCGCGCACCCTGCATGCCATCGATGAGATAGCCATAGAGGTCGCGCAATTCCGCCCCGAGCTGGCGCTGGCCGAGGAAATAATCCTGCGGCTTCGGCGGCTCATAACGGGTGAGGTTGAGGATGCCGACGTCGACGGCGGCGACGGTGATGAACGCCTCCTCGCCTGGCTGCAGCCCGCTCAGCGTCACCGGCACGGCCAGCTCGCCGCGCGGCCGCATCTGCGCCGGCGCATCGAGCCTGACGCCGATCTCGCGCCCGGCGCGATCGATGCTGAACCACGCAAGACCAACGGCGCGGCCCGGCATGCGCCGCGCCTTCTCGTCGAGCGGTCGGTGAGCGAACGCCACCGCATAGGCGCCTGCCCCCCAATCGTCCTTCACCGGCACGCGCACCGTGGCGCCGCCTTCGGCCAGCGACACCGCCTGCTCATGCACGACGCGATCGGTGATGATCATCAACGTGGCGACGCCGGCGAAGCGGGCGTTGACGCGCGCCTCCAGCGTGTCGCCAGCCTGATAGGCGCTTTTGTCGAGCGACACCTCCAGCGCGTCCGGGGTGTCTGCCCCGCCTTCGACGCCAAAGCCCACGTCGAAGGAGACGGTGGTCACCGCGCCTTGTTCGCCATCCGCCGTCACCTCCAGCCGCCAGGAGCCCCAGTCGACGGGGGCGGCGATGCGCGCCGGCGCGCCTTGCGTCACCTGGGCCACGCCGTTGGCGACGCGCCGGGTGGTCTTCACCGGCTCAAAATTCCAGCCGCCATCGCTGTTGAACCATTGATAGCGGCGCTCAACCCGATACAGGCTCCAATTGAGATCGCGCTGCAGCCGGGCGCCGTCTGGCCGGGCCATCACCACGTCGAAGGTGGCGTTGGCCCCGGCTGACAAATCGCTGAACAGCTTCCTGACGCCGATCACCGGGCCCGTGGGCAGGATCGGCAGGGTCACCGAGCGCGACACGGCGCGACCGCCCTCCTCGCCCGCCCGTAGTGTGATGGCCGCCTGCAACGGCCGCGCCGCCGCCACATCGGGTACGGACGCCATGACGCTGGCGCGGCCCGCCCCGTCGGTGCGGCCCAGATCGTCAAGTTCGATGCTGGTCGCCTCAACCTCTTCCTCATCGAGGCCGACGGCGTAGCCCTCCAGCCCCTTCACGGCGCTGGCGGCTGCCTTGGCGACGCTGACCTCGCCGCTCACCTTGAGGCCCGAGCCAGGCGCGCCATAGAGGTAGCGGGCGTCGACCGCCAGCTGCGCCGGCTGGCCAGGCTGCAACGCCGCCGCCGTAGGCTTCAGCGTCACCTCCAGCCGCTCCGGCACATAGTCTTCGACGAGGAAGGTGGTTTCGCCGACCATCGCCGCCTTGGGATCGACATAGGCCTGCACCCGCCAGGTCCCGCTCTGGGCGCCCGACAGCAGCGGGATGGCGAAGGCCCGGCCGCCGAGGCCCTGATCCTCCACCAGCGCGCGGCGGAACTCGACGCCATCCGGGCGGCGCACCACCAGGGTCAGCGGCGCGCCAGCGGCGGCCTTACTCAGATTGTCGCGCAGCAATGCTGTGACAAACACCGTCTCGCCCGAGCGATAGACGCCGCGCTCGGTGAACACGAAAGCGTCCATCGGCCCAGGCGCCGCCCGGCCCTTCACGCCGCGATCGGTGAGATCAAAGGCGCTCTGCTCCAGATCGAGGAAGCCGTAATCGCCATTGGCGTCAGTCACCACCAGCATGCCAGGGGCCTGGCCGCCCTTGCCGCGCGCAAGGCCCGGATCGAAACTCACGGCCCCGCTGGCGTCGGTCTTCTGGGTGGCCAGCACGTCATTATTGCGGGCGATCAGCCGCACCTCGGCGGCGGCTACTGGTTTCGCATTGGCCAGCGAACGCACAACCGCGCGCACGCCATTGTCGGTGGAGACGGCGGTGAGACCGAGGTCGGACACCACGAACCATTGGGTGGCGCGGTCCTTGTAATCGTCGTCGCGATCGAGCGGCACGGCCCCGACGGGCTGGGCGGTCATCACATAGACGCCAGGCTCCAGCTTGCCGCCGGTGGCTTCCTGCACCGGAAAGGCGGTGATGACGTCGGCATTCAGCCCCGCCTGTTTGACCACCAGGTCGCCAGACCAGATTTTCTGGCCGGTGCGGGTCAGCACTTCGTCAATGCCGTCCCGTGACAACTGCGCCATGAAATTGCTTGAGCGCACGGTCGGCAACAGTGAGCGATCGCCAATCCGCGCCAGCTCGATGCGCACGGCGGCGGTGTTGACGGTGACGACCGGGATGCCCTCCTGGCCGGTGCGCGGCAGCACGTAATTGCGCCCGGTGAAGCGCGCCATGGCCGAGCGGTCGCGGACATAGATCTGGTAATCGGCGTTGGCCAGCAGGCTCTCGCCGACCGAAGACGGCAGGCCCTGGCGCAGCACCACGCCATAGCTCTGGCCATGCTTCAGGCCATCGACGCACAATTGCGCGCCCTCCGCAGACACGGCGGCGTTGGCAGCGCCAGACAAAGCGACGAAGGGGGCGAAATCCACCCGCCCGCGCGCCAGCGGCTCGGAGAACGTGAAGCAGACGCGCGGCGCGGCGGCGTCCGAATCCACCTTGTAATCGGTGATGCGGAAGCCGTGCTCCTCGCGCACCTTGCGCCATTGGGCGCGGACGGCGGCATTGTCATTGAGCGCCAGCGAGGCCGCCCAGGCGTTGAGGGCCGGTCGCCAGTCCTGATTGACGGCGAACGCCTCGCCCAATTGCGCCAGATAGCCTGCTTTCCGCGCCTGGTCCGGGCTCGCCTGATAGGCGGCGTAAGCGGCGGCGATGGCGTCATTGCGCAAGGTCCAGCGCTGCTGGGCCCGCGGCGCCGCAGCGGCGGCGCTGGCGGCGCGGGCATAGAGCCCCCAAGCGGCGGCGTCGCGATTGTCGGCGGCGACGGCGTCACGCGCCGCTTCCAGCGCCTGGCTCCATTGCTGGCGGGCCAGCGCCGCCTCGGCCAGGGCCCGCGACTGGGCGATGGGCCGCTGCGCCCCGGCCCCCGCCTCATTGCGCAGGCGCGCGGCGAGACGCACGGCGTTGCTGGCGAGATCGTCGCGCACGAAGCTGGCGGCCTTGCCCTGGGCGGCGATGGCCTGAGATGAGCCCGCTTGCGCCGCTGCGCCTTGCGCCATGGCCGCCGGGGCGATCAGTCCAGCGACAGACGATGCGCCGGAAAACAGCGTTGTGCTCGCCCCGCCGGCCAATGCGGCGAGGCCAAGCAGACCAAGGCCAACAACTTTGGGGGCCCACCCCGTGGAACCAGACATCCCGGCGGCCTGCGCTTTCGGGCGCGCGAACATCGCGCGCCACGCCTGGCGCGGGCGCTGACTGGCGGCGCAATCCCGTGGGTTGCTCTGGGTCGTCTGGGGACCAGCTGACGCCGGCGCGATGCCCGCCTCGCGACCCTCGCCGCTGCACTGCTGCCTGATCATCGCTGTTCTCCCCGCCCTCACCTGACGACGCGCGCCTGCTGGAGCCCCCAGTCATTGGCGCGGCGTCGCTAACGCTACGCGGGCCGGGCTCAGGCGGCGACGCGGGCGTCATCGCCGCGCAGATTAGCGCCGCCTGGGGCCGCTGACCATGAGTCTGGCGCCGTTTGCCGGCGCCGATGTCAGGGAGAATGGCGGTCATATGCCAATTTGTGATCGCCGCACCGCTCCGGCTGCGCTTTTCAGGCGCGTCAGGCCATTGCAAGACGGCGATGGGCCGGTTGCCCGGCGCCCATGGCGCGGGCATGCTGCGGGGACAGCGAGGGGACGGGGACATGACGCACGCATATCCGCAGCAGGGCGCGCATGGCGGCGCCAGTTCAGCGCCAGTTGCGACAGGCGGGCGAGACCTGCGCGGCGTCACAAACGGGGCGCGCGATGTGAGCGCGGCGAGCCAGCGTCGCATGGCGCGGTGGTTTTTGGCCTCTGCCCTTGTGCTGGCGGGCGTGGCGATTCATGCGCCGGTCGCCGAAGCCCAGTCGCGCGCATCCGGGGCCAGCGCCACCGAACGCCAGGCCCTGTTGCAACAGCAGCGCGAACGCTGGGACACCGTCTCCGAGGCCGACCGCCGCGCCATCCAGGATTCGCTGGTCTGGCTCGGCCTGTATAATGGCGTGGTCGACGGGACTTTTGGCCAGCGCACCGCCGACGCCATCGCCGCCTTTGAACAGCGCGAGCTGTTGCAGCCGGGGGCGGTGATCGCGGGGCCTGGCCTCGCCGTGCTGCGCGCCGCGGCCAACCGCCAGAAGGCGGAGGTCGGCTTCGTGCTGATCGACGATCCGGCGACGGGCACGCGGATTGGCTCGCCCGGCAAATTATTCGACCGCAAGGAGACTGCCCCCGGTCGCACCCGCCTGTCGTCGTCGCGCGGGCCTGGCGCGCTGACGCTGTTCTCTGGCGGCCCCGAGGATGGCGATCTGCCATCCTGGTTCGCCCGCGCCACCGCCGCCGAGCCTGGGCGCAAGATCACCTACAAGGTGCTGCGGCCCGACTTCGCCGTGGTCTCTGGCGAGGAAGGCCCGCGCCGCTTCTTCAGCCGCGTCGCCGCTGGCCCCGAGGGCCTGCGCGGCTTCACCTTCGTCTATCCGGCCAGCGCCGCGGCGCGCATGGATCGCATCACCATCGCCATCGCCAACAGCTTCGTGCCCTTCGCCATGACCCCAGGGTCGCCAGCCGCTCCTGGCGCGGCGACGACGACGGCCCAGGCCACGCCTGGCGCCGCCGCAGCGGGCCAGGCGCAAGCTGCCTTCGGCGCAACCGCGCAGGGTGGCCCGGTTGCGGCGACGCCCGCGACGCTGGCTGGCGTGGCGCTGCTGGCGGCGCCGGGCCGGGCGATCACCGCCACCGCCGCCGTACGCGGCTGCCGCGACATCCGCGTCGGCGCCTTCAGGGCGACGGTCAGCGCCAGCGACCGCCAGAGCGGCCTCAGCCTGCTCAATGTCGACGGCCTGACGCTCGCCGATGCCGCGCCCATCGCCCTCGCCGCTGCAAGCCCGGCCCTTACACCAGCCAGCGCCACCCGCGGCGAGGCCAGCGCCACCCGCGGCGAGGCCGGCGCGGCGGGACAGATGCGGTTGACGCTCGCCACTTTCGTCATCGGTCCCGATGGCGTGCCCGCGCTCACGGCGCTCGGCGGCGACTGGGGACGTGACGCTTCAGGCGCTGCTGGCGCTTCAGGCGCTTCAGGCGCGGCGGTGACGGCGGCGCTGCCCGCAGGCGGGGCTGGCGCACTGGTGCTCGACGCTACCGGCGCGCTTGCGGGCGTCGCCTCGGCGCTGGCGCCAGCCGCGGCCATCAATGGCGTCAGCCTCGCCGCCAGCCATCCTGTCGCCAGCGTGGCCGATTTGACACGCATGCTGCAGGAGGCCCGCGCCCCGCTGGCGCCAGCGTCTGCTCCCGACCCTTCAGCCCGCGCCGCCAACGTCCAGACAACTGGCGCGGCTGTGGCGCATTGGCGAACGCGCCTCGCCCCGGTGCGCTGCCTGTAAGCCAGCGCGCCGTCGCATAGGCCGCAGCGGCGTGATGCATCGATGTCTGCCCGGGTGTGACCTGCCTGGATCAGGCGGCGAGCAGTTCGGCGAACGCCCCGGTCACCCGGCGTCGCCAAGGCCAGAATCCTTGCCGACCAAAGGCTCAAGCCCTTGCCTGGCCTCTGCAGCGCGGTCCGGGCGATGAGACGTCAGCCTGGCTATAGTCGCGTCATCCTTGACATTTTGGCCGGTAAAGCGCACATGCGCCGCTGTAGCCGCGCCTGTTGCGGCCTGCGGCGTGCGTGCCGCGTGCGCGAAGCATCTCTTCGCCCCGCCGACGCCCAAGATCCTGGACGCTCCACACGCAGGGCGCTCCGCAACGGCTCCCGTCGCTACCGACACGGATCCCGGAAAGTTCTTACATTGTCATCTTTCAAGGAACTCGGCCTCGCAACGCCGATTCTCTCGGCGCTGTCTGACGAAGGCTATGCCTCGCCCACGCCGATCCAGTCCCAGGCTATTCCCCATGTGATGGCTGGCCGCGACCTGATGGGCATCGCCCAGACCGGCACTGGCAAAACCGCCGCCTTCACGCTCCCGATCCTGCACGGCCTCGCCAATGACAAGGGCCGCACCGCGCCGCGTCACTGCCGCGTACTGATCCTGTCGCCGACCCGCGAACTGGCCAGCCAGATCGCTGACAGCGTCCGCGCCTATTCGCGCCACATGCGCATCAGCGTCGGCGTGGTGTTCGGCGGCGTCTCGCATGGGGCCCAGGCCCAGATGCTGCAGCGCGGCGTCGACGTGCTGGTGGCCACCCCAGGCCGCCTGCTCGATCATATGTCGACTGGCTCGCTGCGCCTCGACGGCGTCAAGGTGTTCGTGCTCGACGAAGCCGACCAGATGCTGGACATGGGCTTCATCCACTCGATCCGCAAGCTGCTGAAGGCCCTGCCGAAGCAGCGCCAGACGCTGTTCTTCTCGGCCACCATGCCGAAGGAGATCGCGGCGCTGGCCGCCGACATGCTCGACAATCCCGAGCGCGTCGCCGTGGCGCCCGTGTCTTCAACCGCCGAGCGCGTGACGCAGAAGGTGATCTTCGTCGACACGGCGCAGAAGCGCGTCGAGCTGGCGCATGTGCTGTCCAACACCTGCGATGGCCGCACGCTGGTGTTTACCCGCACCAAGCATGGCGCTGACCGGGTGGTGAAGCACCTCGACAGCGTCGGCATCTCCGCCGCCGCCATCCATGGCAACAAGAGCCAGGGCCAGCGCCAGCGCGCCCTCGATGGCTTCAAGGACGGCTCGACCCGCATCCTGGTGGCCACCGATATCGCGGCGCGCGGCATCGACGTCGACGGCGTCACCCATGTGATCAATTTCGACCTGCCGCAGGTGCCGGAGACCTATGTGCACCGCATTGGCCGCACGGCCCGCGCCGGCGCCAGCGGTTCGGCCATCGCCTTCTGTGATCGCGAGGAGCGCGGTCTGCTCAAGCAGATCGAGCGCCTGACCCGTCAGGCCATCCCGGTGGAGCCGCGCGGCACCGCTGACGCGGAAATCGCGCCGGAGCCGCCGCGCCCGCCACGGCAGCAGCAGCAGCGCCGCCCTGGCGGCGGCCGCGACGGCGGTCGCCCCGAGCAGCGTGGCGACAACCGCAACGCGCCACGTCGCAACGGCGGCCAGCGCCAGGGCGAGGCCGCCTCGGCGCCGCGCCAGGCGCAGGGCGAAGCCCGCAAGCCGCACGGCGCAGGCCAGTCGCACGCCGCTGGGAAGTCACATGTCCCTGGCAAATCGCCGCGCGGCGCTGGCAACGGTGGCCGCGCCCACCCGCGCCAGGACGGCGGTCGTGGCGACAGCCTGGCCAATGTCGGCTTCCTTAGCCGCGAACCCCGCGGCGGCCGCAACGCCTGACACGCGCCCTTGCTGGCAGACCTTTGGGGCTGACCCGGGCAGGCCGGACAAGCTAATGTAATGAAACGCCATCCGTTCAGACTGAACGGATGGCGTTTTTGCGTGGTGCGTCGGGCAAGGCGCGTTGGACGTGGTGCGTTGGCGTTGGGCGTGGCGCGTAGGACGTGACCTGGAAGGGCCAGCCAATGTGTGGCGTGGCGTAGCGACCCACCCACCTGCCGTCATGCCCGTGCTTGTCACGGGCATCCACGTCTTACGAGCGCCAGGCTTGGCCACGGCCTTGCGATCAACTCTGTTAGCGGCCTTGCGCTGGTAACCGGCTAGCAGATGAAGACGTGGATCCCCGTGACGAGCACGGGGATGACGGGGAATAGGCAGGAACCGCAAGGCATGGCGTGGCGTGGCGGCCCACCCACCTGCCGTCATGCCCGTGCTCGTCACGGGCATCCACGTCTACGAGCGCCTGGCGTGGCGACGGCCCTGCGATCAACTCTGTCAGCGGCCTTGCGCTGGTAACCGGCTAGCCCATGAAGACGTGGATCCGCGTGACGAGCACGGGGATGACGGAGATTAGGCAGGAACCGCGAGGCATGGCGTGGCGTGGCGGCCCACCCGCCTGCCGTCATGCCCGTGCTTGTCACGGGCATCCACGTCTTACGAGCGCCTGGCGTGGCGACGGCCCTGCGATCAACTCTGTCAGCGGCCTTGCGCTGGTAACCGGCTAGCCCATGAAGACGTGGATCCCCGTGACGAGCACGGGGATGACGGAGAATAGGCAGGAACCGCGAGGCACGGCGTGGCGTGGCGACCCACCCACCTGCCGTCATGCCCGTGCCTGTCACGGGCATCCACGTCTTACGAGCGCCTGGCGTGGCGACGGCCCTGCGATCAAATCTGTCAGCGGCCTTGCGCTGGTAACCGGCTAGCCCATGAAGACGTGGATCCCCGTGACGAGCACGGGGATGACGGAGAATAGGCAGGAACCGCGAGGCATGGCGTGGCGTGGCGGCCCACCCACCTGCCGTCATGCCCGTGCTCGTCACGGGCATCCACGTCTTACGAGCGCTTGGCGTGGCGACGGCCCTGCGATCAAATCTGTCAGCGGCCTTGCGCTGGTAACCGGCTGGCGAAGGAAGACGTGGATCCCCGTGACAAGCACGGGGATGACGGCGTTGGGGCTGTAGAGGCGTCGCTTGAGCGGCGGCGGGGCGCGGTGTTGGGCTGCGCTGGATTCGCCCCCCGCCTTCGCCCCCCGCCCCCCCAGCGCCCAAAGCCGCCGTGCCGCCTGCTCACATAAACATCGCCCGGATATTGGCCGCCAGGGTGCGCCGGGCCGGGCTCATTTCCAGCGTGTCGAGGAATTCATTGGCCCAGCCAGCGATGTCCTGGCTGGTGATGACCTGCATCATTCGCGTGTGTCGCGCCTTGCGCTCCTCCAGCGGCATCTCGAGCGCCTGGCGCAACGCCGCCGCCACGCCTTCGGTTTCGTGCGGATTGACGACAATCGCCCCTTCGCGCAACTCGCGCATGGCGCCGGCGAAGCGCGACAGCACCAATACGCCGGGGTCTTCCGGGTCCTGGGCGGCGACATATTCCTTGGCCACCAGATTCATGCCGTCGCGCAGCGGCGTCACCAGCCCAACCCGGGCGCAGCGGTAGATCGAGGCGAGCGCGGTGCGGGTATAGCTCTGGTTGATGTAGCGGATCGGCGTCCACGATACGTCGCCCCAGGCGCCGTTGATGTGGCCGACCTTTTCGCTGACCTGGCGGTCCATATCCATATATTCGGGGATGTCGGAACGGCTCTTCGGCGTGATCTGCACATAGCTCACCCGCCCGCGCCAGTCGGCGTTGTCCGCGAGGAACTGCTCATAGGCGTCGAGCCGCCCGGCGATGCCCTTGGAGTAATCCAGCCGGTCGACGCCGATGATCATCGCCGCGTCGCCGAGGCTACCCTTCAACTCATTGGCGAAGCGCGACCGGGTGGAGCGCCGCGCCGCCTTGATCATGTTCTGGGCGTCGATGCCGACCGGGAAGGCGCCCAGCGACACCCGCCGACGGTTGATGTCGAACACCGAATTGCCCATGCGGCCGACCGCCCCGGCCTCCACCAGATAGCGGGCGAAATTGTCCCGGTCATTGGGGGTCTGGAAGCCGACCAGATCGAAATCGGTCAGCGCGCCGACCACATCGGCGTGATGTGGCAGCGCATGGAGGATTTCGGGCGGCGGCAACGGAATATGCAGAAAGAACCCCATCCGGTTTTGATGACCGCGCTGGCGTAAAAACCGGGCCAGCGGCATCATGTGGTAATCATGCACCCAGACGATGTCGTCTGGCTCCAGCATGTCAGACACCTGGGCGGCGAACCATTCATTGACCCGCATATAGCCGGACAGGTCGAGGCGCGAAAATTCAGCCAGATCGACGCGATAATGCAGGATCGGCCACAGCACCCGATTGGCGAAGCCACTGTAATATTCCTGGTAATCGGCCGCTGACAGATCGGTCACCGCGTAGTCGACGCCCTTGCGGTGCATGCGCGTCGGTCGGGGATCGGGCTGGTCGCTCACCTGCCCGCTCCAGCCATACCAGATGCCCGGTCGGGTTTTCAGCGCAGCATGAACCGCCACCGCAAGCCCTCCGGCCTGCGGCTTGCCGCCAGTCGGCACGGCCACCCGGTTTGAAACGACAATCAGGCGTGACAAGGACGTCCCTCCACTTTGGCCCTGCTTCCAGCGGCGCAGGCGCTTCTGGCGTCGCCGGAGGTTCCGGCGGGCAGGCGGCGGCCTCAGGGCGCCGTCGCCACACGCAGCGCCCGGTGGCCGCTTCAGCGGTGGCCAAGGGGTGACCACCAAGGAGGCAACGTTGGCGCAAGCCTGGCGGTTCCAGCCTCAGCATGCAGCGCTGGCCGCGACATGGCCCGCAAACCGCGACGTGGCGTGATAAAGCCCGGCGGCCGCTGCCGCCGGCGCATGGGTGATGGCAGGCGCGCTGCAACAGGGCGCGTCACTGGCGGAAGCAGACATGATGGCAAGCATGGGCGCCGACTGCCAGCGCTCATTGATTACGCGCGCTTTCGTGACCCGTGCTGCGCCATGGCCGTCGGCGCCTCGGCAAATTCCAGATCCGTGAACATGCTGGTGGCGGAATCCGCAGGGCTGGCGCCATGGTCATCTGTCGGAGTGATCGGCTTGGCGACGCCAGAGGCAAGCGATGCGGGTCGCGCGCCGCCATGCATGGCGGCCAGCCGGTTCAGCCAGTCGCGCACCTCGGACGCGTCGGCGAAGCGGCGTTGCGCCGGATCGAGCCGCCGCCCCACTGACCAAGCCTGGCCATCCAGCTTCAGCGCCGCCCGGAAGCCGGCGATGTCGGTGATGTCATCGCCGATGAACAGCGGCCTGCGCCCGGCGAACGCCTTCTGGCGCATGAAGGCCTCGACAGCCGTGCCCTTGTCGACATGGGCGCGCTTGATCTCATAGACCAGCCGGCCGGGCAGGATGGTGAGGTCCAGTTCGCCGCTGCGGGCGATCATCCGATCCAACTCATGGCGCAACGCGGCGCCCACGGTCGGCGCGGCGCGATAATGCACGGCGACGCACAAACCCTTGTCCTCGATCAACAGCCCCTTGTGGGCCGAGCCGAGGCGCTTGAGCTGTTCCATGATGATCGGCGGCAGGCGTCCCGCCGAGGCCATGAAGGTCTCGCCGCCCGCCAGCAGGCGCAGCTCGCCGCCATGACAACCGGAGGCCCTGGGCCGCATATCGCCGAACAGCCGGTCGATGTCGCGTACCGAGCGACCGCTGACCAAAGCCAGGGCGCCGCCAAGCCTGCCCGACAGCTGCTGCAGATTGCTCTTGAGTTTTGCGGGAACACTGACGTCGCCCGGGCGGGCGGCGATGTCGAGCAGCGTGCCGTCGATATCCAGAAACAGGGCGTCGCGGTGGCTGTCGAGCGTCAAAGGGCTGGAATACTCCATGCAACTGTCCGGAGCACGCCCGCGCCGTCCGGCGGCCTGCGGGTGGGCTCCCACCTCCTGTCTTGCTGGACGAACCCGGCGCAGCCGCCAGCCCCATCCAGATCGGCGACGGTCAGGGCGGCGTCTGGCCCTGGCCTCGCATGTCCGCACTACCGCCGTGAGAAAAGCCCTCCGCAGAAGGGGCTGGGCGGCGCCTCAGGTTCGGGAACGGTGGCCCAAACGTTACACGGTTTTCAAGTCCTGGCGCCCTTTTCGTCAGACCGCCCGGCTTAAACCACCCGGCTGTCAGCTGTCGCGTCGCCGCGACGCCGACGTGACGTCCGCGAGGCGGGCGGAGCGCAACTCCGTGCTCTGACCGCGTCACAGCCTCACGCAACACCAACGGCGGCTCTGCGCATTTGTTCCGGAATGCACGGCGGCGCGCGACGTTAGCTGCGACGTTTTGCGAGGCAGCGCGCCACCCGGCGCCATAAAACCGGACACAGACACGCTGTCCGTCGCGTTATGCATCACAGTACTGGCGCAATTGTGGCCCAAGCGGATGGCGTTGCGGAAGACGCGGCGCATGAATTGCGCTTCAATGGCCAGCCAGATGACGCCGCCATAAGGCTCCCCCTTTTGGCGGCAGTCTCCCAGCCCCACGCCAGACGGATCATCGCGTCGATCCGCTGCGTTACGCCAAAGGGCATGCGCGCCAATAACCCAGGTCAGCTTTGGCGCGACTTAAAGTAACCCGGGCGCGCAAAGTAGCCCAGGCGCGCAAAGTAACCCGGGCGCGCAAGTCTTCGCCGGCGTGCATCGCCGCAGCACATGGCCCGTCGGCGCACCGACGGCGCAGCCCGCCCCAGGACGCCGCGTGATCTGACGCGCGGGCGTCCATCTGACGCTGCGCCGGGGCGCAGCATTTGTCTGACGAAGAGGATGACATGATCGATCGCAATGACATCCACTGGTACCGCGACGCCATCATCTACCAGGTGCATGTCAAAGCCTTCTTCGATTCCAACAATGACGGCGTCGGCGATTTCGCCGGCCTGACCGAGCAGCTGGATTACATTCGCGAACTCGGCGTCACCGCCATCTGGGTCATGCCGTTTTATCCCTCGCCGCTGCGTGATGACGGCTATGACATCGCCGACTATCACAACATCAACCCAGCCTATGGCCAGATGCGCGACTTCCGGCGTTTCATCACCGAGGCGCATGCGCGCGGCCTGCGGGTGATCACCGAGCTGGTGATCAACCACACCTCAGACCAGCACCCATGGTTCCAGCGCGCCCGCAACGCGCCCGCCGGCTCGCCCGAGCGCGACTATTACGTCTGGTCTGATACGGAAGACCGCTACAAGGATGCGCGGATCATCTTCTGCGACATCGAGAAATCCAACTGGACATGGGATTCCGTCGCCGGGGCCTATTACTGGCACCGTTTTTACGCCCACCAGCCCGACCTCAATTTCGAAAACCCCGCCGTGCTCGAAGCGGTGCTGTCGATCATGGAATACTGGTTCGAGATGGGCGTCGACGGCCTGCGGCTCGACGCCATTTCCTATCTGGTCGAGGCCGAGGGCACCAGCTGCGATAATCTGCCCGGCACCCATGCGGTGATCCGCCAGATCCGGTCATTCATCGACAGCAAATTCCCCGATCGCATGCTGCTGGCTGAGGCCAATCTGTGGCCTGAGGGCATCGCCAGCTATTTTGGCAATGGCGATGAGTGCCAGATGGCGTTTCACTTTCCGCTGATGCCGCGCATGTATATGGCGGTGGCCAGCGAAGAGCGCCATCCGATCACCGACATCCTGCGCCAGACGCCAGAGCTGCCTGATGATTGCCAATGGGCGATCTTCCTGCGCAACCACGACGAGCTGACGCTGGAAATGGTGACCGAGAAGGAGCGCGACTACCTCTGGAACACTTATGCCGCCGACGCCCGCGCCCGGCTCAACCTCGGCATTCGCCGGCGCCTCGCGCCCTTGCTGGAGAATGACCGGCGCAAGATCGAACTGTTGACCTCGCTGCTGCTGTCGATGCCCGGCACGCCGGTGATGTATTACGGCGACGAGATCGGCATGGGCGACAATATCTATCTCGGCGACCGCGACGGCGTGCGCACCCCAATGCAATGGTCGCCGGATCGCAATGGCGGCTTCAGCCGCGCCGACCCGGCGAGGCTGGTGCTGCCCTCGGTGCAGGACCCGGTCTATGGCTATGAGGCGGTCAACGTCGAGAGCCAGCGCCGCAGCGCCGCCAGCCTGCTCAACTGGACCAAACGCATGGTGGCGGTGCGCCGCAACACCCGCGCCTTTGGCCGGGGCGCCATGCGCTTCATTTACCCCGACAACCGCCGCATCCTCGCTTATCTGCGGCTGTTTGAGGGCGAAACCATTTTGTGTATCGCCAATCTGTCGCGCGCCCCCCAGGCGGCGGAGATCGACCTGGCCGACTTCGCCGGCTGGCGGCTGGTGGAGATGACAGGCGGCGCGGTGTTCCCGCCCGTGGGCGAACTGCCCTACCAGATCACCCTGCCGGCCTTCGGCTTTTACTGGTTCCGCATGGAGGAGGCGGCGGTCGAGGAAGACCGCTATGGCCCCCGCCCGGTGCAGGAGCTGTTCACCCTGGTGCTGACCGGCCATCCACGCGACCTGCTCGACGGCCGCGAGGGCGCCGCCCTTACCCAGGAATCGCTGCCGCGCTATCTCGCCACCCGGCGCTGGTTCCCGGGCCGGCGGCGACGCATCGCCGCCACCGCCGTCGCCGACGCCGCGCTGTTGCCTGGCGCTGGCGATGATGGCCGCTTCATGCTGTCGCTTATCGACGTCACACTGCGCGACGGGGCGATGCAACAATATTTTGTGCCGCTGGCGGTCGATGAGGACGGCGAGAACGAGGCGCTGCTGCCCTACGCCCTCGCCCGGCTGCGCCGCGGCGCTCGCATGGGCCTGTTGCATGGCGCCGAAGCCTCGCCGGATTTCATCATTGGCCTGATCAAGGCGATGCGCGCCGGCGCCAGCAGCCCGACCCGCGCCGGCGGCGTCATCGAGTTCCATGGCGGCGCGGGTCTGGGCGAGGTTCGCCCGGTCGGTCCCGACGAGATGAGCCGCATGGGCCTCGACCAGAGCAACACCTCGCTGGCGCTCGGCGGTCGCATGGTGCTGAAACTTTACCGGCGGTTGCAGACCGGCGTGCATCCGGAAGAGGAGATGTGCCGCTACCTCACCGAGGTCGCCGGCTTCACCCACACGCCGCGCTATCTGGGCAGCGCCCGCCGCGTCGGGCCGGACGGCGCCTGCACCATGCTGGCGCTGCTGCAGGAATATGTGCGCAATCAGGGCGACGCCTGGCGGGTGGCCAGCGACGTAATGTTGCGCGAGATCGAGCACATGGCCCTGCTGCCGCCAGCCGACAGGCCGTCCGCAGAGGAGGTGTTCGCCTCCTTCGGTCATTACGCCCGCATCATCGGCCAGCGCGTCGGCGAAATGCACCTGGCGCTCGCCCGTCCCTCCGACGACCCGGCGTTCGCGCCAGCCCCCCTGCGGGCGGAGGACGTCGATGTGGTGGCGCGCGCCGCCCATGCGGAGGCCTCACGCGCCTTCGACAGCCTGCGCAGCCTGCTCGCCGCGACGCCAGGCCGCCGCGCCTTCCCTGCCGACACCCTGCGCCTCGCCACCGCCGTGCTGGAACAGGAGGGCGACTGCCGCGCGCTGATCGACGCTCTGGCCGGGGCGCCGCCCACTGGCCTCGCCATCCGCGTCCATGGCGATCTCAACCTGAAGAACGTGCTGATCAACCATGGCGATGTGACCATCGTCGACTTCGAAGGCGTCGCTGGCCAGCCGGTGGCGGAGCGGCGGCGCAAGACCAGTCCGCTGCGCGACGTCTCGGACGTGCTGCGCTCAATGGCTTATGTGACGGAGACGGTGATTCACCACGTCAGCCAGCGCATCGCCCATGTCGACGCCGACCTGATCACGGCGGCGCGGCGCTGGGGCGCCATGGCCATGGCCGCCTTCCGCGACAGCTACGACGCCTCCGTGCAGGGCGGGCCAGTGCACATGCCCGCAGGTCCCGCGCAGCAGCGGCTGCTGCGGCTGTTCATGCTCAACCGGGCGCTGCTCGAGATCAATCACGAGCTGGAAAGCCGGCTCGACTATCTGCACATCCCCTTGCGCGGCGTGCTCGATCTGCTGGCCGAGGGCGCGCGCGACGACAGCTGAGCGGAGCGCGCCGCCCGATCCGTCGCAGGGCCGGCGCCTGTCATACCAGGATGCGACGATGCTGACGCATCCGCATCCGGACATGCTCAGGCGCCGCACGGGCCTGGCCAGAACCCGATGCGTCACGCTCATCGGGTTCTGGCGTCAGCCCGCCAGTTCGTCGGCCAGCAGCCGCGTCAGCATGGCGGCGGGCATCGGGCGGCAGCGGCCAGCGTTCTCGCCCGCCCACCACGCGCCATAGTCGGCGTCGCCGTTCGCGAGCGCGGCGGCGTTGAGCCGCTTGGCCGCGTCATAGGCGTTGGGGTAAGCGGCGACGGGCGGCGCGCCAGGCGCCGCGCCGTGCCGGGTCAGCGCATTGACGAGGCCACGGGCGGGGCGGCCAGATATGGCGCGGGTCATCACCGTGCCGTCGCGCGGGCATTGCTGCAGCGCCGCGCGATAGGCCGGGGCCGCCGCCGATTCCGGGCAGGCGACGAAGGCCGTGCCCAATTGCCCGGCCACCGCGCCCATCTGCATGGCGGCGCGGATGTCATGACCGCTCATCAGCCCACCGGCGGCGATGATGGGCGCGTCAACCTGGCCACGCAGCGTCTGCAGCAAGTCAGCTAACAGCAGCCTGTCGTCCGCCCCATCTGGCTCAAACACCCCGCGATGTCCGCCGGCCTCATAGCCCTGGGCGACGATGGCGTCGACCCCGGCCTTGAGCGCTTGCTGCGCCTCATCGCGACTGGTGGCCGAGGCGATCAGCCAGGCCCCCGCCTGCTTCAACGCTGAGATCTGGGCGGCGTCGGGCAGGCCGAAGTGAAAGCTCACCACGCGCGGCTTGAGGCGCAGCAGCATGGCTGTCGCCGCGTCATTGCCGGTGAAGCTCGGGTAGATCGGCTCAAGCTGCTGCGGCGGCGCGGTGTCGAAGCGCGCAAATAGCGGCGCCAGAAAGTCCAGCCAGGCGGCGTCGCGCCGCGCATCTGGCGAGGCCGGTCGATGGCAGAACAGATTGACATTGAATGGCCGTGCGGTCAGCGCCGCCGTCGCGGCGATCATCCGCTCCGCCTCATCGAGGCTGGCGGCGCCGACGCCGAGCGAGCCGAGCCCACCGGCGTTGCACACCGCCGCCGCCAGCTGCGGCGTGGCGACGCCCGCCATCGGGGCCTGAATGATCGGCAATTCAGAAAGCGGGAAATTGAACGTCGGCATGATTGTGGCCCTCGCCAGCGCCGCCGCCTCGGGCGGCCAACCCTGGCGCCATGCTGCAGACCTGCGTCCAAAAAGCAAACGGCCGGTCCAGGGACCGGCCGCTCACACATCTCAGGCTGGCGACAGGACGCCAGCAAGCGCGCCACACAAAGCGGCGCAGGCCGGGCTCAATACCGCGGGCGCGGCGGATAACCGTAACGCGGCGGCGGCGGCGGGTAGCCGTAACGCGGCGGCGGCGGGCGATAGCCATAGCGCGGCGGCGGCGGATAGCCGTAGCGAGGCGGCGGCGGGTAGCCATAACGCGGCGGCGGCGGCGGCGGCGGGCGATAGCCCATCGGCCGGCAATTGCCCCAACGATCGCGCGCCCAACCCGGGCCGCAGCCCTGGGCGACCTGTTCGACATTGTCGAGGCCGCGATCGAGCGGCGCCGGAGCCGCCGGCATCGCCATGGCTGCGCCGGCCAGCGTCACCGACGCACATGCCGAAAACAGCAAGGTACGGAGTGCTGTCATCATTAAACCTCCAGTTGCGTCCTCTGGCGCCAGCCATTGCGGACGCCCCCCCTGGGTCAGACAGGATTGATTCCGCCTGACGCCGTTGTCCATGCACAGGTTCACCCGAAAGGTAAACCCGTTGGCTGTGTTGAACAGCATACGCCGCCGCAAAGGGCGAAAATAAGCCGGATTTGCGCAGATCAACACAGTGTGGCGCGGTTAAACCACCTGCCACGCCCGCAGTTTAATTGATTAGAATCATGTAGTTGCGCGACCTGCCCGCAACACATTGGACCAAAACACGGCCGGTTCGCCGCAATCGTCCGCCGCTGCTGCAGCCACGCTCCAGCCGGACGCCGCTCTGGTCCGGGTTCAGAAGCCGCCGGTCGGGCTGAGCTTCTTCTTCTGCCAGAAATACACAGCGGCGAGCGCGGCGATGGTCACGGCGCCGGCGGTGAGCAGCAGGGAAATCCGCTCCAGCCACAACACGCCAGGCAGCGACAGCGCCAGCAGCACGCCGACGAGGCCGATCTGCCAGGACACCAGATGGATGCCCGCCAGCAAGGTGCCGATGGCCAGCAGGCCCAGCACCGCAAGGCCCAGCGCCATGGGCGTCATGGCCGAGACCACGTCATGGTAGAACAGCGTGCGCATGGCGATGATGATCACCACCCAGTGCAGGGCCTGACGCGCCGCCATGCCGAATTTGCCGCCCTTGTCGATCTGGGCGCCCCATTCGCTGACGATGCAGATGCCGGCGAAGGCCAAAGCGGTGATTTGCCAGTAGATGGCCGACCAGGATGGCGACAGGCTGGTCAGCACCATGCCGGCGAACACCATCAGCAACATGACGATATAGGGCGCCTGGGCGGCCCAGAACCGCGTCACGCCATCACGACGGGCGTCAATATCCAACGGCGTGCCGCTCATCTCGCTCACTCCCTGCCCTGCCAGCGCGCCTGCGCCGCTGACGGTCTCGCATTCCGGATCACGCCGCCCCAATGCAACCAGCGGCGCGCCACGCAGAATTTGCGGCGCCGCGCGCCTGTCCTGCGTGAGCGCACGATCCCATTGGCGCCTGTTGCTTGCAAGTCCACACAGCGCCGCCTGTGCAGCTTTCACGCGCAAAATCACGGTTAGGCAACCTGTTTTACGTGCAAGCCAGCGCGCCATGACAGTCATTCGCCTTGCAGGCAATGCACAGCGCATCCGGGATCAGCGCCTCACCGCGCGTCT